>JBFGUI010000019.1:0-27231 GCA_041565695.1 Kiloniellaceae bacterium | reverse complement strand
TTGATCAGCTGCTTCGCGGTTCCGATGTCGCCGTTATGGTTGATGCCGATCTCGGCAACGATGTAACACCTGCCTTCTTCAATCATCTCAGTGCTTTCGTGCTCGTTGTCTGCTTCAAGTGGATGAAAGGAAACGGGATTACGGCTGAGGATCAGAAATAGCCGTATTGCTCAAGCGCGAGGCGCCGACGCTCAGCCAGCCGACGGTTGCTCTGCGCATAGAAGGCGCGGATCGTCGACAGCTGGGTCTCGGTCAGCGCCCTGGCCGCGCCCGCGCTGCTTCTGTCGATCCGTTCGACGCTGAGGCGCACCAGTCGGCGCAGCCTGCGCAGGGAAATGCGTGCCGCCTTGCACAGCAGACGCCAGAATAAACCGCCCCCGGCCGCCTTGCGATCAAGCCAGGCGAGCAGGCGTCTGCCGGGCTCCGATTCATCTATGCAGAGCCGGTTGAGCAGGCGTGCCGCCCGGTAGCCACGCGGCGAGTAGGAGGTGTTCTCGGAAGGCGCGTCTTCAAGCGCGGGCAGCGCGAAGTCGCCAATGCTCCGGATCTGCTCCAGGAAAGCGCTGCGGTCGGCAGCCAGCAGCTCCAAGGGAATGACGAAAACCCGGTCTTCGCCGAACAGCTCTTCATAGGTGGCGATGAGGCGGTCGAGGTCTACGGCCCGGTAGTCGAAATGCCGCACCAGTGTGTTCCTGCTGTCGGTTCCGCCGTCAAGCCGGAGGAACCGCGCGGGCGAATAGGGAAAGCCCTTGCGCAGAGCCTGTCCGAAGAGCGACTGGCAGAAGCGGTCCTGCCGCCGGATGACCAGTAGGATCGCGGCTTCCGGCCAGATCGCCTTCAGCGCCCGGGCTTTGGCGTCGTGGTCGAGAAAGCTCTGGTAGGCGTCGCCGACGAAGCCCTCGGCGCTGATGATGACCTTGGGGCTTTTGGTCTTGAGGATCACTTCGCGCGATTTCTGCGGGTCGTCCAGGAAGGCCGTGCTGCTGCTGCGGACCTTCTGATTCAAAGCCGCGTTCATGCTGGTGATGTTCAGGAAAGTGGCATCACTCACGGCTGGAAAGACCCGTTTCTGCAGGAAGGTCGAGGCGGCTTTCGGCAGACCGACGTGAAACAGGACGAACTTCCCTTCAGGTGTCGCAGGCGGCATTCGGGTCCGATCAGGCTGCCGAATCGCGGCCCAGGAAGGCGTTGGTCCACTTGTTCGCTTCGTCCCGCTCGAGAGAAAATATCTCGACGTCCTGCTGCTTCAGCTGCTCGACCAGGTCGGGCGGATAGTCATCGGGATAAACGAGGCCGAGATAGCTGCAGCGCGGTCGATAGAAGTCGATCGGCTTGGCCATCTCTTCTTTCAGAGCGCGCTGCTTGGCATTGGCCACGAAGTGGATCTCGTCGCCGCGCTTGGCCACTTCCCAGTAGATGGCGTACTTCGCTCTTTCTTCCGGAACTGCCACCGTGCCGTCTTCGCTTTGTGTGTAGTCGTACAGGTTGAGCCCGCTGGCGAAGGTGCTGCGGTGGGGCAGTCTGCAGTCGAAGATCAGAGCGTCGCCCGCCTTAGTGTCCATGCGCGTCATGCGTCGACCCATATAGGGGCGCAGCCAGCGCTTGTAGAAGCGGTAGCGGAAGAACACACCGTTGCCGATCCAGCGGTGCCCACCTTCGTAGATGTCGATGCCGCCGCCGGTTTCCGCCGTGTTGTCCTGCAGGTAGATGCCGACCTTGGCGAAGAGGAAGTTCGGGTCCAGCAGGTGGTTGCAGCGTTCCAGGAATCGGTACTCGGCCTGGCAGTCGAGGTGCGGGGTATTTTCCCCGACAGGCAGCACGTTGCGCTGCACGACAAGGTCGTTCACATAGACCAGGGGACCGCCGAAGATCTCCCGGCAGGCAGCAATGATCTTCGGATGTCCCATCAGGCGGTACACTTCCGGGACCTGCAGGCACTCGCGCGCCTGCAGATAGCGCTTCGGCTTGCGGGTCAGCTTGTCGAAATGTGGCGGCAGACAGCCGCGGATCTCCGCGACCTCTTCGGGACTTAAGACATTGCGGAGCAGGACATAGCCCTGGCGCATGAAGGTCTTGCGCAGGTTTTCCGGCATTGATCCTGTTGTCTCCTCGACCGGCATCAGATCCAGGAATGGAAGGCGGCCAAGACTGACCCCCGCTGGCTCAGCAAAGCGGAGCGCAGGCGTGCGCTAAGGAACGTAGTCCTAGCTGCCGGCCAACATCGACCACGTGAGCGGTGTTCCGCGCTTTATGGCGGTTTTGGCGGGCTGACCCAAGAACTTTTTGAGGTGCTTGGGCGGCAGGCCGTAGCCGGGCCGGATGGCGCGCAGGTTGCGCGCGGTAAAGGCCTCGCCGGCGGCGATGTCCTCGACCACGTAGAGCGATCGGCGGAAGGCGGCGTTGCCTTCCTCGCTGGGCTTTCGGGTGTAGTCGACCCGGCCCAGGGCCCGCCAGGTGGTGCGGCAGGAATCGCACAGCTGCTTCAGTTCCTCCGGCTCCAGCGAGAAGGCCGAATCGGGCCCGCCGTCGGCCCGGCGCAGGGTGAAGTGCTTCTCGATCACATGGGCGCCCAGGGCGACCGCGGCGATCGGCACCTCTGGCCCGAGGGTGTGGTCGGACAGCCCGGCCACGGCATCGAAGCGCTCGGCCAGGTCCGGCAGGGTCCTGAGGTTGGCTTCCTCGGCCGGCGTCGGATAGCCGCTGATGCAGTGCAGCAGCACGATCTCGCCGGAGCCGTAGCGCCGCGCGGTCGCCATGGCCTCGGCGATCTCCCCGAGGTCGGCCATGCCGGTGGAGATGATCATCGGCTTGCCGGTCGCGGCGACCTTCTCGATCAGGGGCAGGTCGATGGCCTCGAAGGAGGCGATCTTGTAGGCCGGGGCGTCGAGGGTCTCCAGGAAATCCACGGCGGTGGCATCGAAGGGGCTGCTGAACACCGCCAGGCCCAGTTCCCGGCCCCGGGCGAACAGCGCCTCGTGCCATTCCCAGGGCGTGTGCGCCCGCTCGTAGAGTTCGTAGAGGGTTTTGCCGTGCCACAGGCCGCCCTCGATGCGGAATTCCCGGCTGTCGTGGTCGATGGTCATGGTGTCGGCGGTATAGGTTTGCAGCTTCACCGCATCGGCGCCGGCCGCCGCCGCGGCCTCGACCAGGGCCAGAGCGCGGTCCAGCTCGCCGTTATGGTTGCCGGACATCTCCGCGATGATGTAGGGCGGCTCGCCGGGCCCGATCCTGCGTCCTGCGATCTCGATCATAAGGCTGTGGTCCTTCTGGCGGGCGGGTCCGCCCGCGCTTCCGCTCACTGGCTGAGGGTCATAGCAGATTGGGGCGGCAAGCTGTAGAGCAGGCCGTCCGGTCCCGGGGCGTAGCCGGCGGCTTCGAACAGCGCGGCGGAGGCGGCGTTGCCAGGAAGCACCTCGGCCGCGATGGTCAGCCGGCCCTGCCAGCGGCGGACGAACTTCAGCGCCTCCAGCGCAATGCCCAGGCCGCGCAGCGCGGGGTCGACCAGAATGGAGACTTCGCGGCTGCCGGGTGGGCGGGCGCCGCCCGCTGCCGCCGGCGCGTCGAGGCGCAGCAGCCCGGCGGGCGCGCCGTCCAGAGTGATGATGGTCAGCAGGCCGTCCGGCTCGGCGAGGCGCCGGGTGAACCAGGCATGGTGCTCGGCCGGGCTGGGCACCGCCGGGTTGCGGGCGTACTTCCTGGTCGTCGGGTGGCGCTGCCATTCCAGGATCAGGTTTTCGTCCTCCGGCGCGGCAAGGCGCAGGGAAACGGAGCGCCCGTCCCTGGCCCGGCCCGGCGTGGCGAGGGCCAGGCCGATGCGGTCGCCGCCGCGTCCGTCGCAGATCGCCGCTGCCTTGGCGCTCATCTCCCGCAGCGCCGCGGGCGCCGCCGCCAGCCGGCGCAAGGCTGTCCCAGTGCGCTCGGCGAGACCGTCGCGCCGGCCGGAGAGCAGCTCTGCGGCCCCGGCGGCGCTCACCGCTTCGGCGATGCGGCGCTGGTTCTCGGCGATCACCACCAGCAGGCTCGGCAGCCCGAGGCAGCAGCGCTCCCAGGTCGAGGTACCGGCGGCGCCGATCGCCAGGTCCGCCCTGGCCATCAACCCCGGCATGTCCGCGGTATCGACGTGCAGCTCGGCCTGCTGGGGCAGGTCGGCACAGCGGGCGCGGATGTCGTCCAGGTGCCGCGCGCCGACGCCCAGCACCACGTCGACCGCGAGGCGGAGGCCGCTCCTGGCGATGCCTTCCAGCACGTCACGGCTGTGATTTTCCGGGTCGGTGGCGCCCAGGCTGACGAGCAGGCGCCGCAGGCCGTCCCCGGCCTGCCGCCGGGTCAGGCTGCCGGCGCGCGCCGCCGCGAAAGCGGGGCGCAGCAGGGCGTAGGCGCTGCCGGTCAGCAGGCGACAGTCTTCGGGCACCAGCCCGGCATAGTCTTCCGCGCGGCGCCCGAAGGTCTGATCGAGCAGAACATCGCAGTCGTGCCGCCGGTCGGCCAGGTCGTCGATGGCCATGACCGCTCCGGCCCAGCCGCGCCAGCCGGTCTCCACGGCGCCGTCGATGCCGTAGTGGTCGACGATCAGCCAGTCGGCGCCGCCGGGCCAGTTCCGGCGCAGCGCCTCCGCGGTGCCCTCGGCCGTGTCGTCCAGGATCAGCGGCTTGCGCTCGGCCAGGGCCGGCACGATCGCCGGCGCCGCGGCGTTCACCGCAAAGGCGCAGCGCCAGCCCAGCGACTCCAGCGCGCGGGCCAGGGTCAGGCAACGCATGACGTGACCGCCGCCGAGTTCGGCGGAAGCGTCAGCACGGAAGACGGCGTGCATCAGTTCTTGCTGGTCGGTCTCGAGGGAGCGTTGAGGGCGAGCCGCAGCTCGGCGGCCTTGAGGTCTTCTTCGGTGTCGATGTCGATGCTGCGCTCGAGCGGCATGACGTAGCCGACGAGCGGATTGGCGAGGTAGGAGCGTTCGCGCATGAAGGCTTCGACGTCGAGCACATGAATGGCGCCGTTGGGCCGGTAGGCCGGCGGCATCTCCTGCGACTTGCGGCCGAAGTACTGCGGCATGAAGGGGTCGAGCGTGCCGTCGGCGGATTGCTGCAGGGCGGCCAGCGGCGTGTGGCTGAACTCCGAGACGCTCATCAGAAAGGGCCGGTTCTTCTGCAGGAACATCTGATAGGCGGCCTGGATGTCCCCGGCCGTGCGCAGCGGGCAGGTCGGCAGCAGGATCACCAGGGTCCTGTAGTACTCGCCCAGCGCCTCGAGCTGTTCGATGGCGTGCAGCGCCGTGTCGGACACCCCGGCCGGGTCGCTGGCCAGCTCCTTGGGCCGCAGGAAGGGAACCTCGATGCCGAAGCTCTCGGCGATGTCGGCGACCTCGCGATCCTCGGTCGAGAGGATCAGCCGGTCGATCACGCCGCTGTCGCGGGCGGCTTCGGCGGCCCAGGCCAGCAGCGGCTTGTCGCCGAGATAGCGGATGTTCTTGCGCGCAAAGCGCGACGAGCAGCCCTTGGCCGGGATCAGGCCGAGCGTGGGTCCACCTGCCGCCATGCGCGTCATCGCCCGGCTACTCCTTGGCGAAGAGCCACCAGTTTGCGTTGTCCGCCGAGTCCAGCTCCTGCCAGAGGAAGCCGTAGTCGAGCACGCGCAGTCCGGGATGGCGTTCCAGGTAGTAGCGGCCGAAGTCGCGCTTGTAGAGGAAGCCGGACATGCCGTGGTATTCGACCTCGACCGGCTCGTGCGAGAAGTACTCGATGCAGACGACATAGCGGCGCGCGACGCGAACGATCTCGTCGACGGTTTTGCCCAGATGGTCCGGGGCGATGTGGATAAGGACGCCAGAGGTTAAGACCAGGTCGATGCTGCTGTCGGCGTAAGGCAGGCTCGAGCCTTCGCCTTCCTGAATGACGACGCCCTTCAGCGCCTCGTTATTGCGGGCCGTCTCGCAGCAGAAGCGGTTCGGCTCGATGCCGTGAAGCTGCGGAATGAAGTGCCGCAGGGCCAGCAGGTTGCGCCCGATGTTGCAGCCGACCTCCAGCGCAGACTCGGGCCGCGGCGAGGTCGCATGCGCGAGAACCTTGGCCCAGTCGCGCAGCAGCGCAGCCTGGTTTTCTTCGGTAACGCGGTTGTTGTTCCGCTGGGCGTAGGATTCGCCGAATTCCGACTGCCAGAGTTCGACCTGCTTGCTGACCATCTAGGGATTCCGGGCATTTGTGATAAAGCTTCCCGGACTCTAGATCAGTCGGCTTTTACAAAACGTTAAAGGGTCTTAAACCGCAGCGGCCGCTGGTCCAGGACAGGGTTGCCGCTGGGCAGCGGCGGGTTGGCCGGGTTGTAGTAGAGATGGCGGTTTTCCGCCGCCAGGGTGCGGTCGTTGGACTGGGTGACCCGGGCCCGCTCCTCGCGCTCGCCGATCGGATGGTTAACCACGCTGTCCTTGGCCACCCAGTGGCCGTTGGGTTTCTTCCAGATCTGCGGGTCGCGCATCGGCTCCACCAGGTCGTAGAAGTGCTGCTTGGTGATGCCGAGAAAGTCGCAGTAGCCCTCCAGGGTGCTGGGCTCGTTGGCGTCGTAGCGCGCCACCATGTCGATGCCTTCCTCGCGGGTCATGCGCCCGTGGCGGATCTCCATGGACGCGTCGTCGGTGGCGCGGCCGTAGCCGAACTTCAGGTACTTCAGGTAGTCGTGCACGTCGTTGGCGTGATCTTCGATCTTGGCGTAGAGATTGAAGGTGCGCTCGCGCTCATAGGTCACCGGCGCGAAGTCCCACTCGGCGATCATCTGCTCGCCCTGCGCCTTTGCGTTCCAGAAGAAGAAGTTGCTCATGTAGATACCGCGGATATCGCAGCGCGCGATGTCCTCGTCGCTCGGATAGACATAGGGCGCGACATCGTGGTGGGTGATGCCGCCCTTGCCGATCAGGTCCTCCGGCTCGTAGCCGCGCATGTCGTGCTCCTTGCGCGTCCACTTGGTGAACTCGACGAAGTCCTCCAGGGTGACGATGCCGGTCAGCTCGGCAAAGCCGTGTTCGCCCCAGACGATCAGCGGAATGTTGCGCGCGACCGCGACCTGGAAGGGATAGGTTCGGATGCCGGCATGGTAGTGCCAGGTGATGTCGCCGACGGTCTCCAGCATGTACTTGGAAATGCGCCGCACCGAGTCGGGGCCGGCGGTGAAGCGCTCCAGGTCGCAGCCGGATTTCTCGACCAGGTTCTCCAGGTTCCGCACGCCGGCCGGGGCGTTGTAGGTGTGGTTGAAGGTCACCAGAAGCGGGTTCATGCCGTACTTCTTCTTCAGGATCCACACCTGGAAGTGCGAGTCCTTGCCGCCGCTGACCGGCACGATGCAGTCGTGATGGTTGCCGCGCTGCTTGGCCATGGCACGGGCCTCGTCGAGGATCTGCTCGAAGATCTCGCGGCGCTCACCCCAGTCGACGTCGCTGGCGTCGCGGCTCTCGTGATAGCGGCAGCCGCTGCACACGCCTTCCTCGTCGAGGATGATCGTCGGCTTGGCGTTGGCCGGATAGAGACAGCGGGCACAGTATTCCATAGGTAAGGCTCTCGACTTGCTAACTGGCGGCTTTGGCGGGAATCGGGGCGGCCTGGGCCAGGCTCTGTCCTTCGCTGCGGACGGGTACGCCCGCATTGGCGAGGAAGGTCTTGGCCTTGCGGGTCGCCTGTTCGGTGTAGTGGAAGATGTTGGCGGCGGCCACGGCGTCGGCGCCGGCCTCGATGCCGGCCAGCAGGTGCGACCAGGTGAAGACGCCGCCGAAGGCAATGAGTGGCACGTCCACGGCGGCGGTGACGGCCCGGATGGTTTCCAGGTCATAGCCCTTGCGGGCGCCGTCGTGGTCGATCGAATTGAAGAAGATCTCGCCGGCGCCGAGTTCCTGGGCGCGCAGGGCCCAGCTGACCGCGTCTTCGGCCAGGATACGGCCGCCGCGGTCGACGGCGACCCGGGCCGCGCCCGCCCCGTCGCGCTTCACGTCGATCGAGGCGACGATGCACTGCCTGCCGAAGCGGCGGGAGAGAGTTCGCACCAGCTCAGGGTCGTCGGCGAAGGCCGTGTTGAGAGCCAGCTTGTCGGCGCCCCGGCTCAGCAGTTCGCGGGCGTAGGCGGCCTCGCTGATCCAGCCGCCGACCGCGAGGGGCACGAAGCAGTGGCGCGAGACGTGCTCGACCGCCTGGGCGAAAGCCGCGCGGCTGTCGGCGTGGCGCGACACGTTCAACAGCACGATCTCGTCGACCGACCACTTGTTGAAGGCCTCCATGGCATGGACGGGATCGTAGTGGATGACGTTGGTGTGCTTGAAGCGGATCGACTGCACCACTTGGCCGTCCCGCAGGATGAGCACCGCTATGAGGCGTTTCTTCAGCATCGGTCCGCACCCGGTCCTACTGCAGAGTCGCGAAGTTGCGCAGTAGCTGCATGCCGACGTGCTGGCTCTTCTCCGGATGGAACTGCATGCCGTAGACGTTGTCGTGCCCCACCATGGAGGTGAAGCGGATGCCGTGCTCGGTGACGCCGAGAGAGTCGCCTGCCGCGGCGCAGTCAACGTAGTAGCTGTGCACGAAGTAGACGTCGGCGCCGGGCGCGACGTCGTGGAGCAGGGGGTGGCCATTCTCGAATTCGATGGCGTTCCAGCCCATGTGTGGGACCTTCAGACCCGCCTGTGCGGGGAAGTGCCGGACCTCGGCGTCGATCCAGCCAAGCCCCTCGTGTTCGCCGTCCTCATAGGACTTGCGGCAGATCAGCTGCATGCCGAGGCAGATGCCGAGCAGGGGCTTGCCGGCGGCGACGTGGTCCTGCAGGGCGTCGGCCATGCCGCTGTCGCGCAGATGGGACATGGCCTCGGCGAAGGCGCCGACCCCCGGGATGATGATCTTGTCGCAGGCTGCGATGGCGTCCGGAGTAGCGATCAGCGCCGCGTCCTGGCCGATCTCGTCAAGTGCGTTGAGCACCGAACGCAGATTGCCCATGCCGTAGTCGACGACCCCCAGACGGGGCATTACACCAGCTCCACGGCCGCCAGGTCGGTCCACTGCAGGCGCTCGCCCCTGCGTTTCGGACGGCAGAGGGTCTGGCCGGCGATGAAGTCCGCCTCGGAAGGCGGAATGCCGTAGCCGGGGCGCCGGTACTCGAAATCATCGAGGCTCAGTTTCGCACCGGCCTTGACGTCACGCACCAGGTGGATGCTGCGCCGGTTGGCCGTGCGCCGTTCCTTCTCCACGGCGCTCATCACCCGGCGGGTGCGGCCGAGGGCGGTTTCCAGGTCGCGAATGACCTTGATGAAAGCGGTCATGTCGTCCGGCTCGATCGACATCATGTGCTCGATGGCCGGGGTGGCGCGGTCCTTGGTGATGGTCTTTTCCACCAAGTTCGCCCCCAGGGCGACGGCGGCCAGGTCCATTTCCCAGCCGGGCGTGTGGTCTGAGTAGGCGACCGGATAGGGGAACATCTGCTTCAGCGTCGAGATGCAGCGCAGGTTGATGCCGTCGAGATGCGCCGGATAGCCGGAGGGGCAGTGGTGAATGATGATGTTCTCGTTGCCCTCGGCACGGATCACGTCGACCGTCGCCTCGATCTCGCCGATCGTCGCATTTCCGGTATCGAGCTGCAGGCACATGCCGGAGCGTGCGGCCCGGCGGATCAGCGGGATATGGTTCACGTCGGCGGAGGCGATCTTGATGGAATCGCAGCCCAGCTCTTCCAGCAACTCGATCTCGTCCTCGAAGCCGACGGTGGCGAAGAAGGCGAGTCCGAGGCGGTCGCAGTGCTTCTTCAGCTGGCGCCACTGGTCCTTGGTCAGGGCCCGGCGGCATAGGATCTCGTAGAGCGAATCCTCGACGGTTTCGGTCTTGTTGGTCTTCTTGTCGACCAGGATCTGGAAGGAGATGGTCTGCTTCCGGTCGAACACCAGGCGATCGGGATCAACCATCTGGAACTTGATGGCGTCGGCCTTGGCCTGCGCCGCGAGAGTCGCCAGTTCCATGGCCGATTCCAGGCCGTTGTGGGTTGGCCCGGCTTCAAAGGTAATGAAGCAGGGATTTCCGTCACCTACTCGGCGAGGGCCAAATCCAACCATCAGCCGAAAACCTCCACGCAGTCTGCTTGCCAAGCTGAAATGGATCGATCGACGGGCATTGGCGGGCCTGTGATGGTCCAGTGGCAGCGGCACAGGGGACGTCACTCAGACTGCGGCGGGCCCCTATGCCCAATTCAGGAAGTCTAGGTTTAGCCGATAGTTACGAATGAAATGTTAACCATAGCCGGCATCGGGACCTCAGACCGCGCGGGCCGTGGCCGGGGTGTCCGCCGGCTCACTTCGGGCGAGCGCCCGAAGCCGGGTGACGATGCTGCGGAGAACCTGGGGATGCTGCGTGACGGTCTCGGCGGCGACGTTGCCCCAGATGACCTCCGTCGGGCACTCGAAGGAGCAGTCCAGCGCCGCGGCGACATAGGCCAGCAGGCGACGCTCATCGGCCGGGGGCGCGGCCAGGGCCGCGCGGATGGCGCTGCCCAGTCCGGTCAGCTCGGCGGCCGCCACGAAACCGTCGTTGATCATGGCGTAGGGCGGATAGGCGATGACCAGCGCCGGGCGGCCGAACACCACGGCTTCCCAGCCGGCGGTGCTGCTGATCACGGCGGTCAGCGCCGCGTCGCGCACCAGGGCGGTGCCCTGTTCGAAGGGCGAGGCCAGTTCGACGCCCGGCATCTGCGCCAGGCGGCGATAGAAGCCCGGCGGGCGGCGTCCCAGCATCGGCAGGTGTTCCTTGACCAGCAGCAGCATGCCGTCCGGCAGGTTCTTGGCGATCGCTTCGATCACCGCAAGCTGGTCGGTGTGCATCGGCGACTGCACCATCGTCGAGGCTTCCGGGTCGACGTGCAGCGGAAAGAACGCGAAGCTGCGCTGCGGGCGCCACCCGGCCGGCCGGAACGGCCCCCGCTGCAGCAGCCGGGCGGTTCTGACGGCCGCACGCAGCTCGAAAAGGCGGCGCGCCAGGTCGGCGCTGCGCCGCAGGTCGCGCGGCTGCCGCCGCAGGCTTTCCCGCAGGGTCGAGCCGAGCGCCGCCAGCAGGTTTCCCAGCAGGCGGACGGGCCGCAGGCTCTCGCGCACGCGCCTGGAGTGGTAGGCCAGGTAGTCGGGCGCTGATTCGGCATTGCGCACGGCCGCCAGATAGGTTTCGGCGGCGCTCCGGCTCGCCGGCGGCAGGTTGCCGGTCAGGACGTGGTTCTCGAAGGTCTCGCGCACCGGCTCCAGGCGATCGAACGGCGTGGTGTCAATGATCACCCGGTTGCCGATCCGCGTGTGGCGCAGCTGCGCGAAGGGGATTTTCAGATGCTTTGCGACCAGCGCCAGCGCCAGCACCGGCGCGGTTGCCACGGTGTGGCAGAACACCAGGTCCGGGCGGGTGCTCTCGAACTGCTGAAAGGCATAGTCGAGCAGGCCGACCAGATAGCGCTCGAGGCTCTCCGGATTGCCGGCCAGCCGCGAAAGGCTGCTCTCCGGAGTCCAGCCGCCGGAAACGAACCCGCGGCCGAGGTGCCGGTCGGCGATCACCAGGCGCTGGAAGATGTCGGCGCCCAGCCTGGCCTCATGGGCCTGCCGGGCGCCGGGGCGCACGGGTGTGGCGATCCAGCACCGCTCCAGGTCGTCCAGGCGCGCCAGCGGGGCGACGGAGATGCCCTCGGCCGCGGCGACCCGCTGCGCGATGCTCTGCGGGCCGGTCGCCAGGCCGGCAAGCGCCGCGCCGCCCTCGGTCGCCTGCAGGGCCCGGCCGATCGCCAGGGACCATTCGAGAAAGGCCGGTGAGAAGAGGATAAAGGCTTTCATGCCAGATCGCCGGGGCAGCCCCGAGTTTCGCCAGACCGTCGCGGCTCCAGCTTGGCCGGCAAAGTGGTAACGATTTATTACCATTTGCGACGAATCTAGGCTTTCTCCCCGCTGCGGTGCCGCCCGCGAAAGATCAGCTCGGCCAGTTCCAGGTCTTCCGGTTCGTCGATGTCGACCGCCCGGTGCCGCGGCATGACGTAGGGGACCATGTCCTCGCCGATGGTCTGGCCGCCGTTGAGAACCTGCTCGGCGCTGAAGAAGTAGAAAGCCCCGGCGTCATGGAAGGTCGGCGGCAGGTCCTGGGATCGTTTCGACCAGTGCTCCGGGAACAGGGGGTGCAGGATCTGGTCCTCACCCCGGTAGAGGGCGCGCTGGATCGGAAAGGCATAGGGCACGACGGAAACCACCGGAATGGCCGGGCCGTGCTGCTTGAACGCGGCATAGGCGCCGCGCAGGTCGTCGGCCTCGATCAGCGGTGCACAGGGCAGCAGCAAGCAGACCGTCTCCACCTTCTCGCCGCGGGCCACGTACTGCTCGGTGACCCAGCGCACGACCGGCATCAGCGGGGTCATGTCGTCAGCCAGCTCCGGCGTGCGCAGGAAGTCCACTGCATAGCCCAGCCGCTCCACCGCCGCGACGATCTCCGGGCTGTCGGTGGAAACATGGATCCTGTCGAACAGGCCGGAGTCGCGCGCGCAGTCCAGCGAGTAGGCGATGATCGGACGGCCGCAGAAATCGACGATGTTCTTGTTGCGGATGCGCTTGCTGCCGCCGCGGGCGGGAATGATGGCGAGGTTCATGGTTTCGTTGTTTGGTCCGGGTCAGCCGCCCAGGCTGTCGTGCAGCGCCGCGACGGCGCGATCGACGTCGTCGTCCGCCATGCCGGGGAAAAGCGGCAGCGAAAGCGCCTGGGCGTAGTAAGTCTCGGCGCCAGGCAGGCGAAGCAGCGGGTTGCGGCGGCGGTAGAAGGGCTGCAGGTGCACCGGAATGTAGTGCACCTGGCTGCCGATGCCGGCCTCCCGCAGGCGGCGCATGACCTCGCCGCGTTCGAGGCCGATGCCGGCGAAGTCGATCAGCACGACATAGAGATGCCAGGCGGGCAGGCAGTCGGCAGAGCGCGCGATCGGCCGCGCCCGCGGCGCCAGGGGCGCGATCAGCCGGTCGTAGCGGGCAACCAGTTCGCGGCGCCGCTCGACGAAGCGCGGCAGCTTTGCGAGCTGGCTGAGGCCGAGCGCGCACTGGAAGTCGGTGGCGCGGTAGTTGAACCCCGGCTCGGCCATCTCGTAATACCAGTCGTTGGGCCGGCCGTCGGCTGCGAAGGCCAGCTCCTTGTTCGCGAAATGCGCCGGATCGCGGCTCATGCCGTGGGAGCGGAAGCGGGCCAGGCGCTCGGCCAGGCGGGAGTCGTTGGTCGTCACCGCGCCGCCTTCGCCCATGGTCATGGTCTTCACCGGATGAAAGGAGAAGCAGGCGAGATCGCCGTCGGCGCCGCAGCCGATGGGCAGTTCCCGGTTGCCGCCGCGCCGGTAGCGGCTGCCGATGGCGTGGGCGGCGTCCTCGATGACCGTGATTCCCTCCCGCCGGGCGATGTCGCTGATCGCCGGCAGGTCGGCGCACTGACCGGCCAGGTGGACCGGCAGCACCGCCTTGACGCCGGGCCCGGCGCGCCCCAGCGCCTCTTCGAAGTGAGCCGCCTCCATCAGCCCGCTTGCGGGATCGCAGTCGGCGAAGACCCCCTCGGCGCCGACATAGTGGGCGGCATTGGCGGTCGCCAGGAAGGTCACGCTCGGCACGATGGCCTTGTCGCCGGGGCCGAGGCCCGCGGCCAGGGCCGAAAGGTGCAGAGCCGCCGTGCCGCTGGCGCAGACCACCGCATGTCCGGCCGCGCAGGTCTCCGCCAGGGCGGCCTCGAAACGCTCGACTGTCGGCCCGGTGGTCAGCCAGTCGCTGCGCAGCACCTCGGCCACCGCGGCGATGTCGTCGTCGTCGACGGCCTGGCGACCGTAGGGCAGGAAAGGCGGCGAGGCCATCTACTTGTCGGTGGTTGCGAGCATCGCGGAAAAGCGCGCCTCGTCGAGCCAGTCGGTGTTGTTGTCGCTGGAGTAGCGGAAGCCCTGCGTCACGGGCTTGGCGCCCTGCTCCTCCGGGCTCGGCCGGCTGTAGCTGCGAAAGTCCGGCAGAATGATGTAGCGGTCCGGCAGCTCGTAGGCGTTACGGGAGTCCTCCTCGCTGATCAGCACCTCGTGGATCTTCTCGCCGGGGCGGATGCCGACCACCTTCTGCGGCAGGTCGGGGGCCATGAAGCGCGCCAGATCGGTCATCTTCATGCTCGGGATCTTCGGCACGAAGAGTTCGCCGCTGCGGCTCAGCGACAGGCAGGAGAGCACAAAATCCACGCCTTCCTGCAGGGTGATCCAGAAGCGGGTCATCTTCTCGTCGGTGATCGGCAGGTGGTCGGCGCCCTCGTCGATCAGCTTGCGGAAGAAGGGGACGACGCTGCCGCGCGAGCCCATGACGTTGCCGTAGCGCACCACCGAGAACGAGGTGTCGATCTTGCCGCGCATGTTGTTTGCGGCAATGAAGATCTTATCCGAGGCAAGCTTGCTGGCGCCGTAGAGGTTGATCGGGTTGGCGGCTTTGTCGGTCGACAGGGCGATGACCTGCTCGACCTCGTTGCGCAGCGCGGCGCGGACCACGTTCTCCGCCCCGATGACGTTGGTCTGAATGCATTCGAAGGGATTGTACTCGGCCGTGGGCACCTGCTTCAGCGCGGCGGCATGGACCACCACGTCGACGTCCCGGAGCGCCATGTCCAGGCGGTCCGCGTCGCGCACGTCGCCGATGAAGTAGCGCAGCGCCGGATAGGCCTCGGGCGAAAGCGAGAGGGCCATTTCGTACTGCTTGAGCTCGTCCCGCGAGAAGATGATCACGCGGCGCGGCTTGTAGCGCTCCAGGACGGTCCGCACGAAGCGCTGTCCGAACGAGCCGGTGCCACCGGTTACCAGGATGGACTTGCCGTCGAGGCTGAAGTCCTTGCCCGGCATGAAGCTGCTGGTTTCAGGCGAAGTCATCGCGGTCTCTGACCCTCAATCAAACGATCAACAGGAACAATCTGGGTGCCACCAGGGCTGGCCACGAGGTTGCCAGAGCCTTCTAGCAGAAACTTGGTTAACCAATGCTACCGCAGGCCGGGTGAATGCGCTCACCCGGCCGGAAAGCCCCGCAAACCCGCCCCTCCGCTCAGTCCGCGGCAATGACGCAGTCGCGCGGCGCCTGGACGCGGACCTTCCGGCCCAGCAGGTCCAGCAGCAGGATCACCCGGTCGCGATCCGCCATCTTCTCGAAGAAGCCGAAGCAGTCGGCCAGGGCGCCGGAAACGATGCGCAGCGCCTCGCCCTTGCGGAAGCGGCGCGGCTGCAGCACCACCAGGCCCTCTTCGTTCTCGCGTGCCGTCAGCGCCTCGACCACGCCCTCGGGCAGCGCCGCCGGGCGCTCGCCGTGGCAGATCAGACGGATGACCCCGAGGGTGCCGTTGATCGAACGCCAGGGTGCGCTCATCAAGTCCAGTTCGACGAAGATGTAGCCGGGGAACAGCGGCGCCCGGACCACCTCGCGCCGGCGGGCGTGGCGCCGCTCGCGGCGGTACCGGGGCAGGTAGGCGCGGAACCCCTGGCGCTCCAGGTTCACCCGCGCCCGTTCCTCGGCGTTGGCCTGTGTCTGGGCGACATACCAGTTTTTCATGTCCGCCCGCGCTTTGTCGTGTTGGCCCCGCGTGCCGACCCGGCGGCGCGGCTCGACAGCCGCAGCAGGCTGGGGAACAGCACTCTGTCGCTGCCGAGATGCCCGACCAGGCGGTCGAAGGCGGCCTGGGGATCCCTGATGTCGGTGATGACGACCGCGTCGGCCTGGTCCGGTCCCGGCAGTTCGCGGATCACCGGCGCGCCGGCGAAGTGACGGCGATTGGTCTCCTCGTCGAAGACCGCGACCACCGAAACGCCGGAATCGTGCGCCGCCAGGGTCGCGATCTCGCAGAGATCGCCGGCGCCGGCGAGGATCACCCGCGTGATGCCGCGGGCCTCGCAGGCGGCGAAGAGGTCGGCGCAGTCGCCGCGCGCCAGACGGAAAAAGCTGAGGGAGCGGGACAGGAACTTCGCCGTCAGTCGGGCCTTCTCGGTGAAGCCCTTGGTGGTCAGATAGTATGCGTAGCGCCGCGCCGGCGCCTTGCGCACCTTGATCAGGCCTTTGCTGATGCAGCGCTTGAGGTAGATGTTGGTCAGGCCGAGCGCGATCCCCAGCTGGCCGGCGAGGCCGCGCTGGGTGACGCTTTCCTGGGTCTCGATGGCATCCAGCATGAGGCGTGTGGATTCCGCCTCCTGATCCCACTCGACCGATTGTCCAGGTTGCGTGCTCAAGGTCCTGGTCCTGTACCCCTGCTGTTTACCGCCGCCGGCCGGGCGCTCGCGAAACTGTTCCGACATGCCCGCGGCGGGCCGGTTCAGACCCCTTGTTCCAGCCTTCCTAGCGCTGCGGTCGCAGCCTTGTCAAGGATGTTCATCATGTGAACGGCATAAGAGATTTAACATTAATTTCATAAATTTATGGTGTCCGATCTAGATTTCTGCAGGGGTGGGCTGCCGCTGTTCGAGCCGGCCCGGAGGCGCCTTGCATCAGATGATCCGGCGTCCCAGGAGAGCGGCGCGCAGCGGCAGCTGCCGGCCGAACAGGTGACCCGCCTTCAGCAGTGCCCGGGCACCCGCCGCGGCGAGGCGGCGGCGCGGGCCGGCGGCGGCGCCCGATTCGGCCGAGGGCGCAAGCGCTTCGCGCAGGTAGCAGAGGCGGCGCGGGGACGCCCCAATGCGGCGCTTGAACTCGTAGGTGCCGCTGCCCGGGCTGGACTCACCGGGATCGAAGACCTCGGCGCCCTGGGCGAGACAGCGGCGCATCATTTCGAAGTAGAGCAGGCTGCCGGACTGCAGCTTCATGCCGCGCGCGCTGGTACCGCCGTAAAGGTAGGCGCCGCTCGGCCCGTGGATCAGCAGAAAGGTGGCCGCTACGGCCTCGCCCTCGTGATAGCAAACCAGCGGCACGAAGCCGTCGCCGAAGGCTCCTGCGATTTGCTGCAGAAAGACCCGCTCGTGTACCCGCACGCCGCGCTGCCGCATGGCCTGTTCATAGACGGCGGCGGCCGGGCCGAATTCGGCAGGGCTGGCGCGCAGTTCCTGCCCGCAGCGCTGGGCGTTCTTCAGGGCCCGGCGGCCGTGGCTCGACAGCAGGGCCCGTAGATCCGCGTCGTTGCGACAGCCAGAGAGGTCGAACGCGAAGCCGGCGGCTTGCACAACGTGAGCGCTCTCGAGCCGGACCCCTGCCTCGATACCGAGGTCCAGGGCGGCAAGCCCCTCCGCCGCGGCGAAGCGCCGGGCCGCGGCGACCAGGGCCTCCGCAGTTGCCGCGTCCCGGGCCTGCAGACCGTGGCGCAGGCCGAACAGGCTTCTCGACCAGTCGCTGAAGTAGGCCGGCAGATAGCCTGCGACGGCGTCGTCGTTGCCGGCGGCCAGGAAGACGACCGTCTTCACCCCGTAGGCGGCGTCCAGCACCGGCAGCCAGCGCGGCGTTGCCAGGCAGTGCGCGACGGGAAAGGCGGCCTCGAGGCGGGCCACCGTCGGCCCGATTTCGGCGCCGTGCAGTGCCTCTATGCGCGGGCTGGTCACCTAGCCGTCCACATAGCGGCCGTGGTAGGCGGGGCCGTCGGTGAAGTAGCGCTCCAGCAGCTCGGCGTAGCCTGCGAAATCGCTGACGTAGAAGAGCTCCGCGTAGCGCTCCCTTGAATCGGATCCGAGAAAGCGCGAGGCGGCGGCATTCTGGCCGAGGGCGTAGTGCGCCCAGTTGCGCTTCTGCATCTCCGAGGCATAGGTGGCAATGGCCTGCCGCTTGGCTTCGGCGGCCGCGCTGATGTCGACCACAACGGGCAGGGCGGCGGCGCTGTAGACCTGGTAGCCCCAGACCTCGAAGCGCCAGGGCGCTGCGGCCTTGGCTGCCGCGGCAAGCAGCAGTTCCAGCGTTCGGCGATGATCGTCGTGATCGTCGAGGAAGAACGGCAGGAACAGAAGATCCGGCCGGCTGCGCTCCAGGGTCTCGGCGAGCACGCCGGCGGCCTCTGTCGTCAACGGAATCCGGCCGGGCACGAAGGGCAGGAAGGTGGCGCCGAAGCCGCTCTTTTCGCAAGCCGCGCGGGCTTCGCCGATGCGTTTCTCGGCGCCGTCGAATCCGGTCGAAGTGACATAGACGACCTCGATCTCGCAGCCGCGTGTCTTGGCGAGGGCGAGCGTGCCGCCAGGGCCGATGGCCTCGTCGTCGGGGTGAGGCGCGAGGACCAGGATGCGCTTTGCAGCGGGAGCTTCGCGTTCGACCGGCTGGAAAACCGCACGGCGCCGGGCGAGATCGAGGACCGCCGAGGCGTTTTTCAGCTCGGCGAGCTGGTGCCACAGCGAGCGGCGCGGCGTCTGGCCCTCGAGCAAGCGGGCGAGGCGGCCTTTGATCTTCGCGGTGAGACTGGGCATGTGGCGGGGCCTTCGGGTGCGCGGCTCAGGAGTTCACCGGGGCCCGGCAGAAGAAATAGGGCCAGCGCACACGCGCGGCCTGCTCGGAGTCGGCCTCGATCTTTTCGCCGGTCATGGTGTCGATCACCCGGATGTCGGTGAAGCCCATTTCCTTGAGGGCGGCGACCTGGGCGGCCGGCTTGACGTAATAGTGGCACAGCAGCTTGCCGTGGGTGCCGTCGTAGACCGTCGCCCAGTCGCGCGCCATGAGCTGCGCCAGCGACGGGTTACGAGTCATCTGAATGAACTTGCGCTTCGTGTTCTCGATCAGCGCCGCGAGGCTGCGGCCCCGCTTGAAGCGGAACACCTGATCGAGGGCGGCGAGGTTGTGGGAGGAGAAGGCCAGCAGGCCTCCGCCCTTGAGGATGCGCCGGGCTTCCTGGAAGAACTGCTGGCGCTCCGTCGGGGCGAGGGTGTCGACACCGTTGAAGCTGAAGATCACGGCGTCCAGCGAGGCATCGGCGAAGTCGGCCAGGTCGCGGGCGTCGGCCCTCTCGAAACGGGCATTGGTCAGCCTGCTGGCGAAACGCCGCCGCACCGCGTCGACCATGGATTCGGCATAGTCCACGCCGATGTATTCGCGCACTGCTGCGGCAAAGCGCGGGGTCGTGCGGCCGCCGCCGACCCCGATGTCGAGCAGGCGCGCCGACTTCAGCTCGGCTGCGTAGTCGTCGAGAAAGCGCTGCTCGCCGGCGTAGAGTTCGCCGCGCCCGGCATAGTCATCGGTCAGACTGCCGGCCTGCCAGATCTCGAAGTTCTGGTCGCGCGCTATGGGGCTGCCCTCCGCACTGGCGCGTCGACCTCTTCGAGGCTCTGCTTCAGGCCGGCGATGCAGCCGTCGATGACGGCCTGCGGTACGGGCGCCGCGCGGCTGCGGTTCGCTTCGAAGAACTCTCCGACGTCGATGCCGATCTCATCGGCCGCTTCGTCGTAGAGCGCACCCAGCGCCGCGCGCCGCCGTTGCTCGCCCGGCGCGGTTTCCAGCAGCTCGCGATGCAGCAGGTCCCGGATCTCCAGGAAGTCCGATACCACGTGGACGTGTTCGAAGACGTCGTAGTTGTTGCGCGTGCCGAACGACAGCACCGGCAGGCCGAGGCGCGCGGCTTCCAGGCCCACCGTACCTGTGATGACGATGGCCGCCGAGGCCTGCTCCAGGAGCTCGCTGGCCCGCAGGTCCGGCATCACCAGGTGCACGTTGGGGTAGGCCGCGAGAGTCTCGTAGAAGCCGTCGGTGCGAAAGCCGAGCGAAACCATGCTTTCCTTGACCAGCAGTTTGTAGCCGCTCGGCAGCGAGCGGGCCACGAGGTCGATGATGGCGAGCTGGTGATTGAACTCCGGCGCCTTCACCATGGTGGAGGCTTCCGGTTCCTTGTGCAGGGCGTAGAGAACGAAGCGCTCGGGCAGGGTGTCGCCCTGCCGCTGCACGCGTCGCTGCAGCTCCCGGTACTGACGCCGGATGCGCAGCTGCAACGCGGCAGCGGCGAGAAAGCCCGGCCGGTCCGGCCGCGGGTTTCTGCGCCGGCCGAGGGCGGTTTTCGCCTCGCGCAGCAGGCTGCGGAGCAGTTCGCTGTACCTCAGGCCCTTCTTCAGCGAGGCGAGGTAGTGGGTGGCGTAGATCGGCTCCTTGGCGCCGCCGGGGGCCGGCGAGGGGCCGGCTGTGGCCTCCTTGCCCTCCTGTGCCGCCTGGGCAGCCTCGACCTTGCTGCGCAGCAGGCGTTTCAGCGGCGGATGGTTCCAGAATTCGTCGTGGTACCAGCTGTACTGGCGGCCGACCTGCAGCGAGTTGAACATCCGCACCGGAATGCCACGCTGTCGGCCCTTGGCGCAGATCAGCTTGCTGTAGAGATCGGCCACCACCGAGGTCACGATCACGCTGGGGCGCGACCTGTCGAGGATCTCGTCGACCCGCGCCTCGAGCAAGCGGATGTAGCGGAGGCTGCGCCAGTAAGACGCCTTGCACCGGTTCTCGGTCATCGGATTGTTGAGGCCGGCCGGCTGGAATCCGATTCCCAGGTGCCGGTCGGCCTGGATCAGGTCGATCATGAGGCAGCCAAGCTGCTCTTCCAGGCGGGCCGCCCAGTCCGCCAGTTCCGGGTCATCGCCGTCGGGCAGGGCGGCGAAGCCGTGCACCAGGTCAGGTTCGTCGAAGACATGCCGGCAGGCCGGTACCTCGGCGAAGATATCGCGCTGGTACTTGTGGAAGCAGACGGCGTCGAAGCGATAGCCATCTTTCTCCTGCAGGGCCGCAAAGAGCGGGAACCAGAAGCGGTTTCCGAACATCGAATCGACCAGATAGAGGATGACGCCGTTGTGCAAACCTGCTTTCCCGGAAGCTGAATGGCGCTCGAAGCCGGCGCGGTCGGGCCTGCGGCCCGAAGAGGGCTCCTGCCTTGCGATGCTGCGGACTGTCGAGAGACCCGGGCGAACCTACGGTCCAGCCTGCTGCCCAGCACCGCGCCGCCGGCCTTGCCCCTGCAACAGTTTCGCTGTCTATCGCCGATGACCTACCTTGTCAAGTGTTCATTCCATGAACGATATTAGTTTTTTGTTAAATATTTCATTGACTTGAACCATACTCCGGGACCTAGTAAGGCACTTTGCGCGGGTTCCGCGCGGGGCCCGCGGGAGGCGTCCGTTCGCACCGGGGACGGCTTTTCCTCGCAGCGAGGCGCGGGCGGCAATTCATCCTGCGGCTTGCTGGCCTCGCAGCCGGAAGGTATGTGGAGTCTGCGAGACCCTGGTATCCACGACGAATGCGAACCCCCGGCGTGCCCTTTCCGCAGAATCCGAAAATCGCCGTTATCGGCCTTGGCTATGTCGGTCTGCCGCTGGCGGTGGCGCTTGCCCGTCACTACTCCGTGGTCGGCTTCGACGTCGAGGTGGCGCGCATTGCCGAGCTCGAATCGGGCCACGACCGTACCCGCGAGGTCGACGAAGCGGCGCTGCGTTCGGCGAGGCTTCATCTGAGCAGCGAACCCTCGGCGCTTGAGGGCTGCGACCTCTTCATCGTCACAGTGCCGACGCCGGTCGATGCGGCCAAGAAACCCGACCTGGGCGCGGTCATTGCCGCCAGCCGGACCGTCGGTGCCGCGCTGCGGCCCGGTGGCTTGGTGGTCTATGAGTCGACGGTCTATCCGGGGGTGACGGAGGAGGTCTGCGGGCCGGTCCTCGAGAATTCTTCGGGTCTGACGGCCGGCAAGGACTTCTTCCTCGGCTACTCGCCGGAACGCATCAATCCCGGCGACCGGGTCCACGCTCTCGACAGGATCACGAAAGTGGTGGCCGGCCAGACGCCGGAGGTGACGGATGCTCTGGCCGCGGTCTACGGCAGGGTGACCGCCGCCGGGGTCTTCCGCGCCGCCAGCATCAAGACCGCCGAGGCGGCGAAGGTGATCGAGAACGCACAGCGCGACATCAACATCGCCTTCGTGAACGAAGTGACCCAGATCTTCAACAAGATGGACCTCTCCATCTATGACGTCCTGGCGGCGGCGCGCACCAAGTGGAACTTCCTCGATTTCCGGCCCGGCATGGTCGGCGGCCACTGCATCGGGGTCGACCCCTACTATCTGGCGCACTGCAGCGAGGCGCTGGGGCTGCATCCGCAGGTGATTCTGGCCGGGCGGCGGACCAACGACGCCATGGGGCAATACTTCGCCGAGCGGGTCATTGAGGCCCTGGCGGCGGATCCGGCGCGGTCCGGGTCGGCGCGCATCCTGGTGCTTGGCCTGACCTTCAAGGAGAACGTCCCCGATCTGCGCAACAGCAAGGTCGTCGACCTGATCGCGACGCTGCGCGAGCGCGGGCACGAGGTTACGGTACATGACCCTCTTGCCGATGCGGCGGAGGCCAAGGCGCTCTGCGGGCTCGATCCGGCAGCCGACCTGCAGGCGCTGGGCGGCTTCGACTGTGTCGTCGGCGCGGTGGCCCACGACGACTACCGCCGGCTCACGGCGGACGATTTCGAGCGGCTGCTGGATCGCCGTGGTATTTTGTTCGACCTGCGCGCCATCTGGGCCGCGGCAGAGCTGCCGGGGGGGAGCCGGCGCTGCACTATCTGAAGAGGAAATGACCTTGGACGACCTGGTAGGGAGTGGACTTGAGCAGCCTCGCGGAGGCGCCGGATGACCGTCATCGTCACCGGCGCCGCCGGCTTCATCGGATTTCACGTCGCAACGCAGCTGATCGGCCGCGGCCGTGCCGTGATCGGCATCGACAATCTCAATGACTACTACGATCCCTCCCTGAAACGGGCGCGGCTAAAGCGGCTTTCCGGCCACAACGGGTTCACCTTCCGGCAGCTCGATATCCAGGACCGGGAGCATATCCTGGCCCTGGCCGACGAGTTCCCCGAGGTAACCGAGATCATCCACCTGGCGGCCCAGGCCGGCGTGCGCTACTCGCTGGAGAATCCCTTTGCTTACGTCGAGACGAACGTCATGGGGCATCTCTGCATGATGGAATTGGGGCGCCGCCTGCCGGGGCTGTGCCACTTCGTCTATGCCTCTTCGTCCTCGGTCTACGGCGGCAGCAAGGAGCTGCCCTTTTCGGTCGACCAGCGGATCGACAGCCCGGTTTCGATCTATGCGGCGACAAAGGCCAGTGACGAGCTGATGAGCCACTGCTACGCCCATCTCTACGATATTCCGGCCACGGGCCTGCGGTTCTTCACCGTCTACGGGCCCTGGGGGCGGCCGGACATGTCGGCCTATATCTTCACCAAGGCGATCTTCGAGGGGCGCCCGATCCGCATCTTCAATCACGGCGACATGCGCCGCGACTTCACCTACATCGACGACATCGTGGCCGGCGTCCTGGCGGCCATGGACCGCCCGCCGCGGCGCGAGAACAGCAGGGCGCCTCACCAGGTATACAACCTGGGAAATCACCGCTCCGAGCCCCTGCTGCATTTCGTCGACCTGATTGAGAAGGCCTGCGGCAAGTCGGCGATCCGCGAGTTCGACGAGATGCAGGCCGGCGACGTCAAGGAGACCTATGCCGACATCGAGGTCTCGCGCCGCGACCTCGGCTTCGAGCCGAAAGTCTCCATCGAAGAGGGAATCCCTCGCTTCGTCGAGTGGTATCGCGACTACCACGGCCTTTGAATCGCGGTGTAGTGCGACCGCCGGCCCGCTCAAAGCGGCGGTGCCGGGCCCCTTAAACACAGTAATAATGTATAATATAAAAAATTTGCATCTATAGACAGTAGAATGCTCTATGGCGCTGCCTGCAGCCGCGCCTTAGGGTGCAGGCACCCGGGCGGGGCAGGGCGCTGATCTGGGCGGCTGGGTGCGCCGGCGGTTGCCCGTTTCGCGGCAAAGGCGCCGCTGTTCGGCCCCGGGGTGCGGGCGCGGTCTTCCTGAGTCGTCGGCTTGTTCCTTGATTCACGCCAGGAAAGGCGCTAAGCCCGCTTGGCTCTTGCAAGACACTCCCTAGGTTGAGGACCCTTTCTTTCATGGACCACCTGGACGCCCTCGAAGCGCAATCCGTCTATATCCTCCGCGAGGCCTATGCGCGGATCGAGCCTCTGGCCATGCTGTGGTCGCTGGGCAAGGACTCCAACGTGATGATCTGGCTGGCGCGCAAGGCCTTCTTCGGCCATGTGCCCTTTCCCGTAATGCACGTGGACACCGGCAAGAAATTCAAGGAGATGTACGAGTTCCGTGACCGCTACGCCAAGGAGTGGAACCTAGATTTCCTGCGCGAGACCTGCCCGCCGATCGAGGAGATTGACGCCTCCCTGCCGCCAGCGGCCCGTTCGGCAGCGCGCAAGACCGAGGGGCTGCGCCAGGCCATCGCCAAGCACGAGCTGAAGGGCGTCATCGCCGGCATCCGCCGTGACGAGCAGGCGACCCGGGCCAAGGAGCGGGTGTTCAGCCCGCGCGGCGAGACCGGCGCTTGGGACTTCCGCGACCAGCCGCCGGAGTTCTGGGACCAGTACAAGACCGATTTCCCGCCGGGCACCCACATCCGCATCCACCCCCTGCTGCACTGGACCGAACTGGATATCTGGCTCTACACCCGCCGCGAGGGGATCCCCATTGTGCCGCTTTACCTCTCCAGGAACGGAAAACGCTACCGCTCGCTGGGCGATGAGGACATCACGTTCCCGGTCGATTCAGAAGCCTCCTCGATCGCCGAGATCATCACCGAGCTGGAGAACACCAAGACCTCCGAGCGCGCCGGACGCGCCATGGACCACGAGCGCGAGGACGCCTTCGAGCGGCTGCGCGCCACGGGTTACATGTAAGGGGAAGTGGTGCGAAGATGAAGAACGACAGCACCAGCGTCCTGCCGCAGGACCAGTTGAAGGGCGAGGCCTCGGTTGAGCTCGCCAGGGAAGGCGTCCGCGCGCTTCACCGCATCGTCATCGTTGGCCATGTCGATCACGGCAAGTCGACGCTGATCGGGCGTCTGCTCTACGACACTGACTCTCTGCCGCCGGGCAAGGTCGAGGAACTGGAGGCTGTCTCGGCGCGGCGGGGCATGGCCATCGAGTGGTCATTTGTACTCGACGCCTTTCAGGCCGAGCGCGACCAGGCGGTGACCATCGACACTACGCAGATCTGGTTCAAGACGGCGCTGCGCGATTACGTGATCATCGATGCCCCGGGACACCGCGAGTTTCTCAAGAACATGGTCAGCGGCGCGGCCAGCGCCGATGCGGCAATCGTCGTGGTCGACGCCGCCGAAGGTGTACGTGAGCAGTCGCGCCGCCATGCCTACCTGCTGCACCTGCTCGGCATCCGCCAGGTCGCCGTGGTGGTCAACAAGATGGACCTCGTCGCCTTCGACCAGGCCCGCTTCGACGAGGTGTCGAAGGAGATTACCGAGTACCTGACCTCGATCGGCGTCACACCCATGGTGATTGTGCCGATCTCGGCGCGCGACGGCGACAATATTGCCAAGCGCTCCCGGCGCACGTCCTGGTACGATGGCCCAACAGTCCTCTCTGCCCTCGACGGCTTCCACGGTCACCTGGGCCTTGGCGTCCAGCCGCTGCGCCTTCCGATCCAAGATGTCTACAAATTCGATGCCCGGCGCATCCTCGCCGGGAGGATCGAAAGCGGCAACCTTGCGGTCGGCGACACCTTGATGTTCTCGCCGTCCAACAAGACCGCCCGGGTCCATTCCATCGAGGCCTGGCCGGAAGATGCCAGGGCCGAAAGCGTGGGAGCCGGGGAGTCCGTCGGCTTTACGCTTGACGAGCAGATTTTCGTGGAGCGAGGCGAGATCGCCAGCCACGTGGAGACCCCGCCCAAGCTCAGCAACGTCTTTCACGCGCGGCTGTTCTGGTTGGGACACAAGCCGCTGACGGTCGGCAGCCGCTACAAGCTGAAGCTCCTGACCCAGGAGGCAGAGGTCTCGGTGCAGTCGATCGAGCGCATCGTCGACACCCAGACTCTTGAGAATTCCGATGGCGATGCGGTGGAGCGCAACGCGGTGGCCGAGGTGACTCTGCGCAGCCGCCAGGTGTTGGCTCTCGACAACTACCACGACCTGCCCAAGACCGGGCGATTCGTGCTGATCGAAGACTACGATACCGTCGGGGGCGGCGTGATCTCTTTGGAGGGCCTGCCTGACCAGCGCCAGGCCGTTACGGTAAAGTCGACCAACGTCATTTCGGTGGAGCACCGCCTGACCGCGGACAACCGGGCGACGCGCAATGGCCACCACGGCGGCGTGCTGTGGTTCACGGGCCTCTCGGGCGCCGGCAAGTCGACGCTGGCCATGGAGGTCGAACAGCGCCTCTTCGCCAAGGGCTACCAGGTCTACGTGCTGGACGGCGACAACGTGCGCCGCGGCCTCAACGCCAACCTGGGCTTCTCGCCGGAAGACCGCACGGAGAACATCCGTCGCGTCGGCGAGGCGGCCGCGCTCTTCGCCGACTCCGGCATCATCTGCATCACCGCCTTCATCTCGCCCTATCGGGTTGATCGGGACCGCGCCCGCGCCTCGGCGCCCGGCCGTTTCCACGAGATCTACATCAAGGCGGACGTGGAGACCTGCGAAAAGCGCGATCCCAAGGGTCTCTACAAGAAGGCGCGGTCCGGGGAGATCCCCCAGTTCACCGGCATTTCCGCGCCCTACGAGCCGCCCGAGGCCGCCGATCTGGAGGTCGATACCGCGGCCCAGAGCATCGGCGAGTCAGTGGAGACCATCGTCCGCTACGTCGAGCAGGCCTTCAAGCTGAAGAGGGGCCGCGAAGAGGCCGCCGGCTAGCGATCCGCTGGCGCCGCCTGAACGGCGACAAACAGCACCGCGGCGCCGCCGATAACCGCAAGCCAGTGACTCTGCCAGATCCCGTAGGCGGAATTGGCGACGCCCAGAACCGTAATCGTCATGCCGAGGGCGCAGGCGCGCTCGACCCGGGCCAGGCGGTCGATGCGCTGCGCGATGATGAAGAGCACCGCGAGCGCCAGCAGGCTGCCTATGGCGCCCAGTTCCACCATGATCTGCAGGCCGCCGTTGTGGGGATGCGAGGGGATGATCTTCTCGCCGGGTCGGAACGGCCGCGCATCGCCGGTCGGTAGCTTCGGCGAGGAATCGAAGCCCCAGCCGATCACCGGCCGCTCGGTGACGCGATCGCTCACCACGCTCCAGATGTGCAGCCGGTAGAGTCCGGTTTCCGGGATCGCGCGGCTCTGCGCCAGGTCCGATCGCTGGACCAGGTCGACCACAAAGGGCGTGGCAAAGAGGGCGCCCACGAAGGCAAGCGCCAGCAGCAGGCGGGCGGCGCCGCGCCCGAGCAGGGCAAGGGCGGCGATCGGCAGGGCCAGGCTCAGCGCCAGCACCGAGGCGGAGGACTCCGAGAACAGG
>JBFGUI010000018.1:0-27481 GCA_041565695.1 Kiloniellaceae bacterium | reverse complement strand
AAGGCAACAAGGTATGAAGCTTTTCGATCTGCGCCGCGCGGCGGCCGTGAATCTGGAAAGGTCGCCGCGCAAGGACGCCAGCGGCCGCCTGGCGGTCGACGACCTGCTGTCGCGCGGCAGCGAGGCGCTGGGGTTCGAGGTCGACGCGGAGGGTAAGCTGCTGCTCATCGAGGGCAGCGACTTCGACTAGTCGCAGCCGGGGGGAGCGCTACAGCGTCTTGCGGAAAAAGACCCGGTCGTAGCCGCGGTCCCGCTTGCGGCCGGTCTCGACGTAGCCGAGACGCCGATAGAGGGCGATGTTCTCGACCATCACCTCGTTGGTAAAAAGCTCCACGGCGCCGTAGCCGCGGCGCCGCGCTTCCGCTTCGGTGAAGGCGAGCAGACGCCGACCGAGGCCCTGGCTATGGCGGGCCGGGTCGACGGCGAGGTTGTCGAGTAGCAGGTGATCGGCATGGGTCTCCAGCACCAGGATGCCGCCGATCTCGCCGTCTTCTTCCAGCACGAAGGTCAGCCCTTCGGCGATGCGCGCGGCGTAGTCGTCGTCCATCGGTGCCGGCCGGCGGTCCATGCGCTCCAGGTAGGGCCGGTAGGCGGCCTCGACGATCGCCGCAATGCGGGCAGCATCGGCGGCAACGGCGGGGCGGATCGCGGCCGGCATCTAAATCGGCTGCGCGCCGTCCGCCGTCAGCAGGGGGCCGTAAAGGTCGGGGCGGCGGTCGCGGAACAATCCCCAGGAGGCGCGCTGGGCGCGGATCGCATCGAGGTCGAAGCTGGCGGTCAGCACCGCGCGGCTCTCGCCGTCGGCCTCGGCGACCTTGTCGCCGGTCGGCCCGGCGATGAAGGAGGCGCCGTAGAAGGTGATGGCGGCGTTGTCGCCTTGCTCCCGCCCGATGCGGTTGGAGGCGACCAGCGGCATCATGTTGGCGGCGGCATGGCCCTGCATGGTGCGCTGCCAGTGGTTTTTGGAGATCAGCGTCGGGTCCTGCGGCTCGCTGCCGATGGCCGTGGGATAGAACAGGATCTCCGCACCCATCAGGGCCATGGCCCGGGCGCATTCCGGAAACCACTGGTCCCAGCAGATGCCGCTGCCGATGGTGGCATAGCGTGTCCGCCAGACGCGGAAGCCGGTGTCGCCGGGATTGAAGTAGAACTTCTCCTGGTAGCCGGGGCCGTCGGGGATGTGGGACTTGCGGTAGACGCCCAGGATGCTGCCGTCGGCGTCGACCATGGCCAGCGAGTTGTAGTAGGCGTTGTTGGCCTGCTCGAAGAAGCTGACCGGCAGCACCACCTTGAGCTCGGCGGCCAGGGCCGACATGTGCTGGAGCAGCGGGTTCCCCTCGGCCGGCTGGGCGAGGGCGAAGTAGTCCTGCTTCTGGTCCTGACAGAAGTAGGGCGTCTCGAAGAGTTCCTGGATCAGCACGATCTGCGCGCCCTTGCCGGCGGCCTCGCGCACCAGGGACTCCGCGCCCGCGATATTGGCCTCCCGGTCCCAGCTGCAAGCCATCTGGGTGGCGGCGACGGTAACCTCGCGCATCGAAACGCCCTTTCCTCTTCGGTGTCAGATCACGTCGCGATCACTTCACGCCCCGATCACTTCACGCCCCGATCACTTCACGCCCAGGTCGCGGGCGGCGAGATCGATGGCCTTGCCCAGGCGGGCGACCAGCTCGTCGATCTCCTCGTGTGTGATGGTCAGCGGCGGCGAGATCACCATGGTGTCGCGCACCGCGCGGCTGATGACGTTGCCCTTGAAGCAGTGGTCGCGGCAGATGGTGCCGGCGCGGCCCTCGGGCGCGAAGCGGCCGTGCGTCTTCTTGTCGGCGACCAGCTCCACCGCGCCCAGCAGGCCGAGGCCGCGCACCTCGCCGACCAGCGGATGGTCGGCCAGGCTGGCGAGGCGCTGCTGCAGGTAGGGGCCGACGTCCTCGCGCACCCGCTGGACGAGGTTCTCCTCCTCGATGATGGCGATGTTCTCCAGCGCCACCGCGCAGGCCACGGGGTGGCCGGAGTAGGTGAAGCCGTGGGCGAACTCGCCGCCCTTCTCCCACAACACGTCGACCACGCGGTCGCCGACCATGACGGCGGAGAGCGGCAGGTAGCCGGAGGTCAGCCCCTTGGCCATGGGCATGATGTCCGGCTTGATGTCGAAGGTGTCGCTGCCGAACCACTGGCCGGTGCGCCCGAAGCCGCAGATCACCTCGTCGGCGATCAGCAGGATGTCGTAGTGCCGGCAGATGCGCTGCACCTTCGGCCAGTAGCTGGCCGGCGGGATGATGACGCCGCCGGCGCCCTGCACCGGCTCGCCGATGAAGGCGGCGACGGTCTCGGGGCCGAGCTCCAGGATCTTGTCCTCGATCGCCTTGGCGGCAACCCTGCCGAAGTCCTCCGGCGACATGTCGGCGCCCTCGCCGTACCAGTAGGGCTGGCGCACGTGGTGGAAGCCGGGCAGCGGCAGGCCGTCCAGCTCGTGCATCGGCTTCATGCCGCCCAGGCTGGCCGCGGCCATGGTCGAGCCGTGGTAGCCGTTGACGCGGCTGATGATGTTGATGCGCTTCGGCTGGCCGGCCAGCTTCCAGTAGCGGCGCACCATGCGGGCGACGGTGTCGTTGGCTTCCGATCCGGAGGAGGCATAGAACACCTTGTTGAGGCCCGCCGGCGTCAGCTCGGCCAGCTTCTGCGACAGTTCGATCGAGGGCGGCGTCGCGGTCTTGAAGAAGGTGTTGTAGAAGGGCAGGTCGACCATCTGGTTGTAGGCGACCTTGGCCAGGCGCTCGCGGCCGTAGCCGACGTTGACGCACCACAGGCCGGCCATGCCGTCGAGGATCTTCTGGCCCTCGGAATCCTCCAGCCAGACACCCCTGGCCTTGGTGATGATACGGCTGCCGCCTTCCTCGGCCAGGCCGCGGAAGTCGGTGAAGGGGTGCAGGTGGTGGGCCGTGTCGGCGGCGCGCCAGACGGTAGTGGAGTTGCGGACCTGATCCTTCAGGGGGGCGCTGTTCATAACGACAATCCTTTGTTTCGGAGGGAGCGGAAGAAGGGTTTTCCTCTCCGGCCGCGGGGGCCGGACCCGCCGAACCTAGGGATTGAAGCCGATGCGCGCGCAGTTCAGCAGCAGCTCGATCAGTCGCGAGCGCGCCGACACGGCCCCCTGCCGGAAGGGGGAGAGCCGGTCGCTGCCGAGGTATGCAAGGTGGTGCCTCATGGTGCCTATACGTTTAGCAGAAGATGCTCGCGCTCCCAAGACGAGATGACCTGCTGGTAGGCGTCGAGCTCCTCGGCCTTAACCATGGTGACCGCATCGATGAAGATCGGTCCGAAGACCGGCTTCAGGGCGCGGGTGCCGTTGAAGCGCTCCAGCGCGTCATAGAGGGTGCGCGGCAGGGTCCGGGCCAGGCGGTAGGCGCTGCCTTCGACCGGCTGGCGCGGCTTCAGCTTCTCCTTCATGCCGAGGTAGCCGCAGGCCAGCGAGGCGGCGATCGCCAGGTAGGGATTGGCGTCGGCGCCGGCGAGGCGGTTCTCCACCCGGCGGGCCGCGGGATCCGAGTTGGGCACGCGCAGCCCCACGGTGCGGTTGTCGTAGCCCCAGTGGGTGTTGATTGGGGCGTCGTAGTTCGGCATCAGGCGGCGGTAGCTGTTCACGTTGGGCGCGAGCAGCGGCATCACCGTCGGCAGGTAGCGCTGCAGCCCGGCGATGTGGCTGCGGAACAGGGCCGTGTCCTTGCCGGTGCGCGTGGCGAAGAGGTTGCGGCCAGTCTTGGCGTCGACCAGGCTCTGGTGCACGTGCATGGAGCTGCCGGGCTCGCCCTGCATGGGCTTGGCCATGAAGGTGGCATAGACCTGGTGGCGCAGACCGGCCTCGCGCACCGAGCGCTTGAAAAGGAAGGCCTGGTCGGCCAGCACCAGCGGGTCGCCGTGGTTGAAGTTCATCTCCATCTGCGCCGCGCCGCCCTCGTGGGTCAGGGTGTCGATGTCGATGTCCTGGGCTTCGCAGAAGTCGTAGACCTCCTCGAAGATCGGGTCGAATTCGTTGACCGCGTCGAGGCCGTAGGCCTGGCGGCTGGTCTCGCGGCGGCCGGAGCGGCCGATCGGCGGCACCAGGGGATAGTCCGGGTCGGTGTTGACGTCGACCAGGAAGAACTCCAGCTCCGGCGCCACGATCGGGCGCCAGCCCTCGTCGGCATAGAGCCTGAGGATGCGCTTCAGGATGTGGCGCGAGGCGATCTCCACCTCGCCGTCGTCGTCGAAGTGGTGGGCGTCACAGATCACCTGGGCCGTCGGCTCGTCGTACCAGGGAACGATGCGGATGGTGGTCGGGTCCGGGACCAGGTAGACGTCGCGCGTCGCGGCGCTGACCACGTCGGCATAGTCGTCCGGGTATTCGCCGTTGACGGTCTGGATGAAGACGTCTTCCGGGATGCGCAGCCCCTGGCTGCGCATGCCTTTCAGAAATTTCTGGGCGGGCAGGATCTTGCCGCGGGCGATGCCGGCCATGTCGGGGACCAGGCACTCGACTTCGTCGATCCTGCGTTCTTTCAGGAATTCTTCGATGGATTGCATGTTTACCTGCGGTTTTTGGACGCAGCGACCGGGCGGCAGGCGCCGCCGCTGAGCCTGTCGAGAGGAACGGCTAACACGGCCCCCGCGCGGCTGGCAAGCTGGCCAAGCAGCGCGAAATCGGCGATTGAGCGCTTTTCAGGGCCGCCCGAGCAGCTCGTAGAGGGCCACCGCGGCAGCGTTGGAGACGTTCAGCGACTCGATCGGCGGGCGGGTCGGCAGCCTGACCAGCAGGTCGCAGCGGTCGCGGGTCAGGCGGCGCAGGCCGCTGCCCTCGGCGCCCAGCACCAGGGCGACGGCTTCGCCCGGCCGGCTGCCGGCCAGGGTCTCCGCGGCCTCGCCGGCCAGGCCGAGGCACCAGAATCCGTGGTCCTTCAGCAGGTCGAGACTGCGCGCCAGGTTGACCACACTTATATAAGGCACCACCTCGAGCGCCCCGGAGGCCGACTTGGCCAGGGTGCCGCTTTCCTCCGGGGCGCCCTTGTCCAGGGCGACCACGGCGAGAGCGCCGAAGGCGGCGGCCGAGCGCAGCACCGCTCCGACGTTGTGGGGGTCGGTGACCTGGTCGAGCAGCACCACCACCCGGCGCCCGGGCCGCTCGGCGGCCAGGGTTTCCGCCGCCTGCGGCGCGGCCGGGGCCAGCAGGTCCGCCAGCGCCGGCTGGTCCAGCGGGGCGCACAGCAGGGCCAGTCCCTGGTGCACGGCGCCTTCCGGCAGCAGGGCGTCGATCTCGCGCCGCGGCACGGTCTGGCTGGCCAGGCCGGCGTGGCGGGGGTGGCGCTGCTCGCGCAGCCGGGCGCCCCAGATCTGGGCCGCCTCGGGGGTGGTCAGCAGCCGCTCCGCGCGCCGATTCGGGTTGGCCAGGGCGGCGCGCACCGCGTGGACCCCGAAAAGCCAGAGATGGCGGCCGGGCCCCCCACGGCCCCCGCGGCCGGGCTCTTTGGGGCCGCCGCGCCGGCGCTCGCCGGCCGCCGGGCCGTCGCCAGAGGCGGCGGCGGGGCGTCCGTCGCCGGTCCGGGGGGGCCGGCGGCCCAGCTTATCCTTGCGTTTCGTCATAGCGAGACCTAGTATGCCGCTCCTGAAGCAACAGGTTCCATCTGCGTTCCACTCGACCGCCAGGCAGAATCGGTCGAATGGGGCGCCGTCGGCATGTTTAGAAGTTGACAGGCTGAATTAAATCAACATATTTCGCAACTCCATCGCACCGCCGGTTGCGTCGGCTGGAGGGGTGCCCGAGTGGCTAAAGGGGACGGGCTGTAAACCCGTTGGCTATGCCTACGTTGGTTCGAATCCAACCCCCTCCACCATGCCCCTCTCAGGCAGGGGAAGCGGCCATCGCGATCTGGCGCGGTGGGAGAGCGGTGCGGGTGTAGCTCAGTGGTAGAGCTCCAGCCTTCCAAGCTGGCTACGCGGGTTCGATTCCCGCCACCCGCTCCATTAATGAGCGGGCTGCGCAGCGGGAAACGGGCCCTCTGGCGGGCCCAGCGGGGCCGCAACAGGGTAGGGCCGCAGCAGAGTGGGACCGCAACAGAGCGGGACCGGGGCGGCTTCGGGTTGATACGCAGGTTCACGAGCGCGCCTGAGATGACGACAGGAACGATAAGGTAATGGCGAAGGAAAAGTTTGAGCGGACAAAGCCGCACTGCAACATTGGGACGATTGGTCACGTCGACCACGGTAAGACGACGCTGACGGCGGCGATTACGAAGGTCTTGGCGGAGACGGGCGGAGCGACGTTCTCGGCCTACGACCAGATCGACAAGGCGCCGGAGGAGAAGGCGCGCGGCATCACGATCTCGACGGCGCACGTCGAGTACGAGACGCAGCAGCGCCACTACGCGCACGTGGACTGCCCGGGTCACGCGGACTACGTGAAGAACATGATCACGGGCGCGGCGCAGATGGACGGCGCGGTCCTTGTGGTTTCGGCGGCCGACGGCCCGATGCCGCAGACGCGCGAGCACATCCTGCTGGCCCGCCAGGTGGGTGTTCCGGCGATCGTGGTCTACATGAACAAGGTGGATCAGGTTGACGACGAGGAGCTTCTGGAGCTTGTCGAGCTTGAGATCCGCGAGCTGCTGTCGTCCTACGACTTCCCGGGCGACGACATTCCGATCGTGAAGGGCTCGGCGCTGGCGGCGCTTGAGGGTCGCGACGACGCGATCGGCAGGGAGTCGATCCTGAAGCTGATGGAGGCGGTTGACGGCTACATCCCGCAGCCGGACCGTCCGAAGGACAAGCCGTTCCTGATGCCGATCGAGGACGTTTTCTCGATTTCGGGCCGCGGCACGGTGGTGACGGGGCGCGTCGAGGCGGGCATCGTGAAGGTCGGCGACGAGGTGGAGATCGTGGGCCTGCGTGCGACGCAGAAGACGACCTGCACGGGCGTTGAGATGTTCCGCAAGCTGCTGGACTCGGGCGAGGCGGGCGACAACATCGGTGCGCTGCTGCGCGGTGTGGGGCGCGAGGACGTGGAGCGCGGCCAGGTTCTGGCCAAGCCGGGCTCGATCACGCCGCACACGAAGTTCAAGGCGGAGGCCTACATCCTGACGAAGGAAGAGGGTGGCCGGCACACGCCGTTCTTCACCAACTACCGCCCGCAGTTCTACTTCCGCACGACGGACGTGACGGGAGTGGTGACGCTGCCGGAAGGCACGGAGATGGTGATGCCGGGCGACAACGTGACGATGTCGGTCGAGCTGATCGCGCCGATCGCGATGGACGAGGGCCTGCGCTTCGCCATCCGCGAGGGCGGGCGCACCGTCGGCGCGGGCGTCGTCGCCGGCATCACAGAGTAAGTAACGTGACGAAGTGCCGGCCCAATTCCGGGCCGGCACTGAATTTTGGATGGCGCTGAAAATGGACAGCCAAGACATTCGCATTCGCCTCAAGGCCTTCGATCACCGGGTGCTCGACCAGTCGACCTCGGAGATCGTGGGTACGGCGAAACGGACCGGCGCGCAGGTGCGTGGCCCGATTCCGCTTCCGACCCGGATCGAGAAGTTCACGGTGCTGCGCTCGCCGCACATCGACAAGAAGAGCCGTGAGCAGTTCGAGATCCGGACGCACAAGCGGCTGCTCGACATCGTCGATCCCACGCCGCAGACCGTCGATGCGCTGATGAAGCTCGATCTGGCTGCCGGCGTCGACGTCGAGATCAAGCTGAAGGGCTAGGGTAATGCGGACTGGTCTGATTGCGCAGAAGTTGGGCATGACCCGCGTCTTCACGCCGGAAGGCGAGAACGTGCCGGTCACCGTTCTGCAGATGAGTGATTGCCAGGTGGTGGCGGTGCGCACCGCAGAAAAGGACGGCTACGACGCGGTCCAACTGGGTGCCGCCAAGGCCAAGCCGAACCGGGTGTCGAAGCCGGTGCGCGGCCACTTCGCCAAGGCGAAGGTCGAGCCGAAGCGCCGCGTGGCTGAGTTTCGCGTTTCCAACGACGCGCTGCTCGAGGTGGGCCAGGAGCTCTCCGCCGCCCATTTCGTAGCCGGCCAGCGCGTGGACGTGACCGGCACCTCGATCGGTAAGGGCTTCGCCGGTGCCATGAAGCGGCACAACTTCGCCGGTCTGCGCGCCAGCCACGGCGTGTCGATCTCGCACCGTTCGCACGGTTCGACCGGTCAGAACCAGGACCCGGGCCGCGTGTTCAAGGGCAAGAAGATGGCCGGTCACATGGGCGACCGTCGCGTGACCACCCAGAACCTGGAAGTGGTCTCCATCGACGAAGACCGTGGCCTGATCCTGCTGCGCGGTGCCGTGCCGGGTGCCGAGGGCAGCTGGGTCATGTTGCGCGACGCCGTGAAGCGCGCGCGCCCCGAGAACGTGCCCTATCCGGCCCGCCTGAAGAGCAAGCCGGAAGCCGAGCAGCCGGCGGCTGAGGAAGCGGCGGAAGCGCCGGCCGAGGCCTCTGACGAGGCGCCGGCCGAGGACAAGAAGGATCAGTAATCATGAAGTGTCCGGTTACGACACTCGACAACAAGAAGGCCGGCGAGATCAATCTCGACGAATCCGTCTTCGGGCTTGAGCCGCGCGCCGACATCCTGGCCCGTGTGGTGAACTGGCAGCTCGCCAAGCGGCGCGCCGGCACGCACAAGGTCAAGACCCGCGGCGAGGTTTCCGGCTCGACCCGCAAGCTGTTTCGCCAGAAGGGTACCGGCAATGCCCGCATGGGCTCGGCCCGCACCTCCCAGCGGCGCGGCGGCGGCACGGTCTTCGGTCCGGTCAACCGCGACCACTCGCACAGCCTGAACAAAAAGGTGCGCCAGCTCGGCCTGAAGTCGGCGCTGTCCAGCAAGGCCGCCGAGGGCAAGCTGGTGGTGGTCGACGAGGTCGCGGTAAAGGAGCCCAAGACCGGTGAGCTGGCGAAGAAGTTTGCTGCGCTCGGTTGGTCCTCGGTGCTGATCATCGACGGCGCCGAGGTCAACGGCGGCTTCGCCCGGACGGTGCGCAACCTGCCGCTGGTCGACGTGCTGCCGCAGCAGGGCGCCAACGTGTACGACATCCTGCGCCGCGACACCCTGGTGCTGACCAAGGGCGCGGTGGAAGCCTTGGAGGCACGACTGAAATGAGCCGCGCAAGGGCAATCAAGAAGGACACCACCCAGGTGTCGTCGGAGCGTCGCTACGAGGTCGTCCGCCGTCCGGTGGTGACGGAGAAGTCGACCCTGGGCTCGGAGCACAACCAGGTCACCTTCGTGGTGCCGCTGGATGCCACCAAGCCGGAGATCAAGGCCGCGATCGAGGAGATCTTCAAGGTCAAGGTCAAGGCGGTTAACACCCTGCGCAGCAAGGGCAAGACCAAGCGTTTCCGCGGCCAGAAGGGTAAGCGCTCCGACGTGAAGAAGGCTTTTGTGACCCTCATCGAGGGCCACAGCATCGACGTGACGACGGGGATCTAGGCGATGGCGCTCAAGAATTTCAATCCGACCACTCCGGGCCGCCGCAACCTTGTTCTGGTGAACCGCAGCGACCTGTGGAAGGGCGACCCGGTCAAGAAGCTGACCGAGGGCCTGACCAAGAAGGGCGGCCGCAACAACATGGGCCGCATCACGGCACGGCGCCGCGGCGGTGGCCACAAGCGGCTGTACCGCATCGTCGACTTCAAGCGTCGCAAGTTCGACGTGCCGGCCAAGGTCGAGCGTCTGGAGTACGATCCGAACCGCAGCGCCTTCATCGCGCTGGTGAACTACGAGGACGGCGAGCAGGCTTACATCCTGGCGCCGCAGCGCCTGGCAGTGGGTGACACGGTGATCTCCGGCGATCGGGCCGACATCAAGCCGGGCAACGCCATGCCGCTGGCGGCCATTCCGGTCGGCACCATCGTCCACAACGTGGAGATGAAGCCGGGCAAGGGCGGCCAGATCGCGCGCTCGGCGGGCACCTACGTTCAGCTGGTCGGCCGCGACTCCGGCTACGCCCTGCTGCGCCTCGGCTCCGGCGAGGTGCGCATGGTGCGGGCCGAGTGCATGGCCTCGATCGGCGCGGTGTCCAACCCGGACCAGGCCAATGCTAAGCTCGGCAAGGCCGGCCGCAAGCGCTGGATCGGCAAGCGACCCTCGGTGCGCGGCGTTGCCATGAACCCGGTCGATCACCCGCACGGCGGCGGCGAAGGCCGTACCTCCGGCGGTCGCCATCCGGTGACCCCCTGGGGCAAGCCGACCAAGGGTCGAAAGACTCGCCACAACAAGAAGACGGACTCGTTGATCGTGCGCCGTCGTCACAAGAAACGCTAAGGGAGCGAAGGCGGTGTCACGCTCTGTTTGGAAAGGTCCGTTCGTCGATAGCTATCTGCTGAAGAAGGCAGAGGCCTCGCGCGGTTCCGGTCGCAACGAGATCATCAAGACCTGGTCTCGCCGCTCGACCATCATGCCGCAGTTCGTCGGTCTGACGTTCGGTGTTTACAACGGCAAGAAGTTCCTGCCGGTCCTGGTGACCGAGAACATGGTGGGCCACAGGTTCGGCGAGTTCGCGCCGACGCGCACCTTCTTCGGCCACGCGGCGGACAAGAAGGCCAAGAGGGGCTAGTTCGATGGGTAAGCAGAAGCATCCCGGTCGCCTGGCCGAGAACGAAGCGCGTTCGGTGCTGCGCAACCTGCGCACCAGCCCGCAGAAGCTGAACCTGGTGGCCCAGTCGATCCGCGGCAAGAGCGCCGAGGAGGCGCTCGCCGAGCTGACCTTCTCCAAGCGCCGTATCGCCAACGACGTCAAGAAGGCGCTGCAGTCGGCGATCGCCAACGCGGAGAACAACCATCAGCTCGACGTCGACCGGCTCTATGTCGCCGAGGCGACGGTGGGCAAGTCCTTCGTCATGAAGCGCTTCCGCGCCCGGGCGCGCGGCCGCGCGGGACGTATCATGAAGCCATGGAGCCGCATCACCGTGGTGGTTCGCGAGCGCGAGGAAACGGCGTAATGGGTCAGAAAGTCAATCCGATCGGCCTCCGGCTGGGGATCAACCGCACTTGGGATTCCCGCTGGTTTGCGGACGACAGCTACGCGGACCTGCTGCACGAGGATCTGAGCATCCGCAAGTATCTGCGCAAGCGCCTGCAGCAGGCCGGCGTATCCCGCATCGTCATCGAGCGACCCGCCAAGAAGGCGCGGATCACGATCCACACCGCGCGTCCCGGCGTCGTCATCGGCAAGAAGGGCGCCGACATCGAGAAGCTGCGTTCGGCCCTGCAGGCCATGACCGGCAGCGAGGTGCACCTGAACATCGTCGAGATCCGCAAGCCGGAGATCGACGCCAACCTCGTGGCCGAGAACATCGCCAACCAGCTGGAGCGCCGCGTCGCCTTCCGTCGCGCCATGAAGCGCGCCGTGCAGTCGGCCATGCGCCTGGGCGCCAACGGCATCCGCATCAACTGCGGCGGCCGCCTGGGCGGTGCCGAGATCGCGCGCACCGAGTGGTATCGCGAGGGCCGGGTGCCGCTGCACACGCTGCGCGCCGACGTCGACTACGGCGAGGCGACGGCGAAGACCACCTACGGCACCTGCGGCGTCAAGGTCTGGGTCTTCAAGGGCGAGATCCTGGCCCACGACCCCATGGCGCAGGACAAGCGGGCGCAGGATGCCCAGACGGCGCGCTGAATAGCGGCGCAGCGTCAGAAGGTTTGAGGAACGACAGTTATGTTGCAGCCGAAACGAACGAAGTACCGGAAGGCCCACAAGGGGCGTATCCACGGCAAGGCCAAGGGCGGCACCGAACTGAACTTCGGCGCCTACGGCCTCAAGGCGACCACGCCGGGCCGCGTCTCGGCGCGCCAGATCGAGGCGGCCCGCCGCACCATCACGCGCCACATGAAGCGTGTCGGCAAGCTGTGGATCCGCATCTTCCCGGACGTGCCGGTGTCCTCCAAGCCGGCGGAAGTCCGCCAGGGCAAGGGCAAGGGCTCGCCGGAGTGGTGGGCGGCGCGGGTGAAGCCGGGCCGCGTCCTCTTCGAACTCGAGGGCGTGCCGCAGGATCTGGCGCGGGAGGCCTTTACCCTGGCCGCCGCCAAGCTGCCGGTGCAGACCCGTTTCATCACCCGTCTCGGCGGTGAGGAGCACTAAGTCATGAAGGCGGAAGACCTGCGGACCAAGTCCGCTGACGAGTTGAAGGAGTCGCTGGTCGGGCTGCGCAAGGAGCAGTTCAACCTGCGCTTCCAGCAGGCGAGCGGTCAGCTCGAGAATACGGCGCGCGTGCGGCAGGTTCGCCGCGATATCGCGCGAATCAAAACGATCCTGCGCGATAAGCAGCAGGCGGCATCTTAGGAGTTTTACGGCAATGCCGCGTCGGATCTTGCAAGGTGTGGTGGTGAGCGACAAGGGCGACAAGACGATTACCGTCTTGGTCGAGCGTCGCGTCATGCACCCGGTCTACAAGAAATTCATCAAGCTGTCGAAGAAGTACCGTGCCCACGACGAGAGCAATTCCTGCCACGTCGGCGATACGGTCCGGATTCGCGAGTGCCGCCCCATTTCCAAGACCAAGACTTGGGAAGTGGTGGCCGGCGAGCAGGCGGCTTAGAGCTAGGAAAGGGCAGGACCCATGATCCAGATGCAGACGCAGCTCGACGTCGCCGACAACTCGGGTGCCCGCCGCGTGCAGTGCATCAAGGTGCTGGGCGGCTCCAAGCGCAAGACCGCCGGCGTCGGCGACGTGATCGTCGTGTCGGTGAAGGAAGCGATTCCGCGTGGCCGCGTGAAGAAGGGCGACGTGCACCAGGCCGTGATCGTGCGTACGGCGAAGGAAATCCGCCGCACCGACGGCAGCACCATCCGCTTCGACAACAATGCGGCGGTGCTGATCAACAAGCAGGGCGAGCCGATCGGGACCCGTATCTTCGGCCCGGTCACGCGTGAGCTTCGCGCCAAGAACTTCATGAAAATCATCTCCCTGGCGCCAGAGGTGCTGTGATGGCGAACAAGTTCAAGATCAAGAAGGGCGACAAGGTGGTGGTGACCACCGGTCGCGACAAGGGCAAGGAAGGCGAGGTTCTGCGCGTGCTGCGCGAGGACGATCGTGTTCTCGTCCAGGGCGTGAACATGGTGAAGCGTCATACCGGCCCCTCGCAGGCATCGCCGGGTGGCATCATCGAGAAGGAAGCCCCGATCCACATCTCCAACGTGGCCCACCTCGATCCGAAGTCCGGCAAGGCAACCCGCACCGGCTACAAGATCGACAAGGACGGCCGCAAGGTCCGGATTGCCCGCCGCTCCGGCGAAGCAATCGATTTCTAAGCGAAGGTCAGAGATATGAAACCGCGCTTGAGAGAGCACTATGAAACCGAGCTGAAGCCTTCTTTGATGAAGGAATTCGGCTACAAGAACGTCATGGAAGTCCCGCGCCTCGAGAAGATCGTGATCAACATGGGCGTCGGCGAAGCCGTGGCGGATTCGAAGAAGATCAAGTCCGCCGTCAACGAGATGGCACTGATTGCCGGTCAGCAGCCGGTGGTGACCAAAGCCAAGAAGTCGGTCGCTACCTTCAAGCTGCGCGAAGGCATGCCGGTCGGCTGCAAGGTTACCCTGCGTCGCGAGCGGATGTACGAGTTCCTCGATCGCCTGGTGACCATCGCGCTGCCGCGTGTCCGCGACTTCCGCGGGCTGTCCGGCAAGAGCTTTGATGGTCGCGGCAACTACGCCATGGGCCTGAAGGAGCAGATCGTGTTCCCGGAGATCGACTACGACTCCGTCGACGAGATCCGTGGTCTGGACATAATCATCTGCACCACGGCCAAGACCGACAATGAAGCCCGCGCCCTGCTCAAGGGCTTCGACATGCCGTTTCGGGCCTAAGGGGGCGGAAGGAAAGAGTTATGGCAAAGAAGAGTGCCGTCGAGAAGAACAAGCGTCGCAAGAAGATGGTGGACCGCTACGCCTCTAAGCGGGCTGCGCTCAAAGAGGTTGCGCGTGACCGCGCGCTGCCGCCCGAGGAGCGCTTCCAGGCCTATCTGAAGCTTGCTGAACTGCCGCGCAATTCGGCCAAGATCCGTCTGCGCAACCGCTGCCAGATGACCGGACGCCCGCGTGGCGTCTACCGCAAGTTCCAGCTCTGCCGCATCACGCTGCGCGAGCTGGCTTCGGTCGGTCAGATCCCTGGCATGGTTAAGTCGAGCTGGTAGGAGGAAGTCGGGCGATGGCTATGAGCGATCCCCTCGGAGATATGCTGACGCGTATCCGCAACGGACAGCGGACCGGAAAGTCGAAGGTCCGCGCGCCGGCTTCGAAGCTGCGCGCCAACGTCCTTGAGGTGCTGAAGCGAGAGGGTTATATCCGCGGTTATCGTACTGAGAGTGACGAGCGCGGCCTCAATGAGGTCGAGATCGAGCTCAAGTACAACGAGGGCGCTCCGGTGATCCAGGAGATCGCGCGGGTGTCGCGTCCGGGCCGCCGGGTATATTCGAAGATCAAGGAGCTGCCGCGGGTCTACAACGGCCTCGGCATCACCATCCTGTCAACGCCGCGCGGGGTCATGTCCGACCAGGAAGCGCGTGCCGCGAACGTGGGTGGCGAAGTGCTCTGCCGCGTCTTCTAAAAACGCAGATTCGTGTTGAGGAACTGACTGATGTCGCGTGTAGGAAAGAACCCCGTGGAGGTGCCCGCCGGTGTGGAGGTCGCCGTCAAGGGAGGCCTCGTGTCGGCGAAGGGCAAGCTGGGCAGCCTGGACTACCAGGCGAACCAGGACGTGGAGATCACCCAGGAAGACGGCAAGGTCTGGGTGAAGCCGGTCAACGACTCCAAGCGGGCCCGGGCCATGTGGGGCACGGCGCGTGCGCGGATCCAGAACATGGTGATCGGGGTCTCCGAAGGCTTCAAGAAGGACCTGGAGATCAACGGCGTCGGTTACCGCGCCGCAGTTCAGGGCAAGGCGCTGAACCTGCAGCTCGGCTACAGCCACGACGTGACCTATCCGATCCCCGAGGGCATCGACATCAAGTGCGAGAAGCCGACGTCGATCTCGATCAGCGGCGCGGATAAGCAGAAGGTTGGCCAGGTGGCGGCTGAGATCCGCAGCTATCGTCCGCCCGAGCCTTACAAGGGCAAGGGCGTGAAGTACGCGGACGAAGTCATCCTGCGCAAGGAAGGCAAGAAGAAGTAAGAGCCATGAAGTCTTCAAAGCAACTACACAACCGGCGCAAGATGCGCGTGCGCAGCTCCCTGCTGCACAAGGCAAGCGGCCGGCCGCGTCTCTCCGTGTTCCGCTCGGGCAAGCACATCTATGCCCAGGTCATCGACGACAGTCAGGGCCGCACGCTCGCCGCTGCGTCCAGCGTCGACGGGGCGCTGCGGGCCAAGCTGAAGAACGGCGCCGACAAGGCGGCGGCGGCCGAGGTCGGCAAGCTGGTCGCCGAGCGGGCCGTTGCGGCCGGCATCAAGGAGGTCGTCTTCGACCGCGGTGGTTACCTCTTTCATGGACGCGTGAAGGCGCTTGCCGACGCGGCCCGTGAAGGCGGTTTGACGTTTTAAGGGAAGATAGATCCATGGCACGAGCTCCCCGCGAAGGGCGGTCCCGCGACGATCGCCGTCAGCGCGACAACGATGAGCCGGAACTGATTGAAAAGCTGGTCGGCATCAACCGCGTCGCCAAGGTCGTCAAGGGCGGCCGGCGCTTCGGTTTCGCCGCCCTGGTGGTGGTCGGCGACGGCCGCGGCCGGGTCGGCCACGGCCACGGCAAGGCCCGCGAGGTGCCGGAGGCGATCCGCAAGGCGACCGATCAGGCTAAGAAGCAGATGATCCGCGTGCCGCTGCGCGAGGGCCGCACCCTGCACCACGACATCCGGGGCCACTTCGGCGCCGGGCGCGTGCTGCTGCGCGCCGCCGAGGCCGGTACCGGCATCATCGCCGGCGGACCGATGCGCGCCGTGTTCGAGGCCCTCGGGGTGCAGGACGTGGTGGCCAAGTCGGTCGGCACCTCCAACCCCCACAACATGATCCGGGCGACCTTCGAGGCCCTGGGGCGCAGCGCCAGCCCGCGCATGGTCGCCCAGCGCCGCGGCAAGAAGGTCTCCGACATCCTCGGCAAGCGCGACACCGCGGCCGCCGAGGCGCGGGAGTAAGCGCCATGCCTGCAGCGAAGAAGACCCTGAAGGTGACCCAGACCGGCAGCCCGATCGGCCGCACCAAGGACCAGCGGGCCACGCTGGTGGGCCTCGGTCTCAACAAGATCAACCGCTCGCGCGAGCTCGAGGACACCCCGGCGGTGCGCGGCATGATCAACAAGGTGAAGCATCTGGTGCGCGTCGAAGGCGAAGCCTGAGGCCGCCCGGACATCCATGTGACAGACCGGGACAGGGGCCGATGAAGGCCTCGGAAGCCATCCCGGCGAAGGATAAAGTGCTATGAAACTCAACGAGTTGAGCGATAACCAGGGCGCCAACAAGGCACGCAAGCGCATCGGCCGCGGCATCGGCTCCGGCAAGGGCAAGACCGCCGGCCACGGTCACAAGGGCCAGAAGGCGCGCTCCGGCGTGGCCATCAAGGGCTTCGAGGGCGGCCAGATGCCGCTGCACCGGCGCCTGCCCAAGCGCGGCTTCAACAACATCTTCGCCAAGAGCTACAAGGTGGTGAACACCGGCCGCCTGCAGGGCGCCATCGACGCCGGCAAGCCGGTCGACGCCGAGGCGCTGAAGGCCGCCGGGCTGGTCAAGTCGGCGCCGGACGGCATCCGCCTGCTTGCAAAGGGCGAACTGAAGGCCAAAGTAAACATCACCGTCGCCGGCGCGTCCAAGGCCGCTGTCGAGGCGGTGGAGAAGGCCGGCGGCTCGGTGACGGTGGTGACCAAGGCTCCGGCCGGCGAAAGCGCGCCCGCTTCCAAGTAGACGGGTGGCCCCGGCCAACCCCGCAGCTGCGAGACGATAAGATATGGCATCCGCTGCCGAGCAACTTGCCGCCAACATCAATTTCGGGGCCTTCGCCAAGGCGCCGGAACTGAAGAAGCGTCTGTGGTTCACGCTCGGTGCCCTGATCATCTACCGCCTGGGGACCTGGATCCCGATCCCCGGTGTCGACCCGCAGATCCTGGCCGACATCTTCTCGCAGCAAGCCGGCGGCATCATCGGCGTGTTCGACATGTTCGCCGGCGGCGCGCTCAGCCGCATGACGATCTTCGCCCTCAACATCATGCCGTACATCTCTGCGGCCATCATCATGCAGCTCCTGACGGCGGTCTCGCCGACCCTGGAAGCGCTGAAGAAAGAGGGTGAGGCCGGGCGCAAGAAGATCAACCAGTACACCCGCTACGGCACGGTGCTGCTGGCGGCTTTTCAGGCCTACGGCATCGCCGTCGGCCTGGAGAGCACCCAGGGCTCGGCCGGCTCGGCGGTGATCGACCCGGGCCTGTTCTTCCGCATCACCACGGTGATCACCCTGACCGGCGGCACCATCTTCCTGATGTGGCTGGGCGAGCAGATCACCCAGCGCGGCGTCGGCAACGGCATCTCGCTGATCATCTTCGCCGGCATCGTCGCCAACCTGCCGCTGGCCCTGGCCGAAGTGCTGGAGCTGGGCCGCACCGGCGCGCTCTCGGCGCTGTTCATCGTCGCCCTGCTGGTCGGCGCCATCGCGGTCGTGGCCTTCATCGTCTTCGTCGAGCGGGCCCAGCGCCGCATCGTGGTGCAGTATCCGAAGCGCCAGGTCGGCAACAAGATGTTCGGCGGCGAGGCCTCGCACCTGCCGCTGAAGCTCAATCCCTCGGGCGTGATCCCGGTGATCTTCGCCTCCTCGCTGCTGCTGCTGCCGGCCACCTTCGCGGGCTTTTCCGGCGCCGGCGGCCCGGACTGGCTGAGCTGGGTGAACATCTACCTGGCCCAGGGCTCGGCCCTCTATCTCGGCCTCTATGCCGCGATGATCATCTTCTTCGCCTTCTTCTACACCGGCATCGTGTTCAACCCGGACGACACGGCCGACAACCTGAAGAAGCACGGCGGCTTCATTCCCGGCATCCGCCCGGGCAAGAACACCGGCGACTACCTGCGCCACATCATCTACCGTCTCGGCACGGTGGGCGCCATCTACCTGGCGCTGGTGGCCCTGATGCCGGAGATCCTGCGGGCGGAAACCGGGGTGCCCTTCTACTTCGGCGGCACCTCGCTGCTCATCGTGGTCACCGTGACCATGGACACCGTCGGGCAGATCCACGCGCACCTGCTGGCGCATCAGTACGAGGGGCTCATCAAGAAGTCCAAGCTGAAGGGGCGGCGCGGATGAACGTGATTCTGCTGGGGCCGCCGGGGGCGGGCAAGGGCACCCAGGCCAAGCGCCTGGAAAAGAAGCACAATCTGGTCCAGCTTTCGACCGGTGACATGCTGCGCGCGGCGGTCGCTTCGGGCAGCGAACTGGGCAAGAAGGCCAAGTCGATCATGGACGCCGGGCACCTGGTGCCGGATGACCTGATGGTCGCCATGATTTCCGACCGCATCGACCAGCCGGACTGCGCCAGGGGCTTCATCCTCGACGGCTTCCCGCGCACCACGGCCCAGGCCGAGGCGCTCGACGCCATGCTGGCCGAAAAGGGGCTGAAGCTGCACTCGGTCATCGAGATGAAGGTTAACGACGAGATCCTGGTCGACCGCATCACCGGGCGCTACACCTGCGCCAAGTGCGGCGCCGGCTACCACGACCGCTTCCAGAAGCCGCAGGTCGAGGGGGTCTGCGACAGCTGCGGCGGCACCGAATTCAAGCGCCGCGCCGACGACAACGAGGCGACGGTGCGCACCCGTCTGGAGGCCTATCACGCCCAGACCGCGCCGATCCTGCCCTACTACGGGGGCAAGGGCATCCTCAAGGCGGTCGACGGCATGGCCGGCATCGACGAGGTCACCGACCAGATCGAAGAGGCCCTGGGGGCTGCATGACGGTTGACTCCCGGCCTTCGAATCCTATAATCCAGCGTTTCCGGCGCCTCCGGCGTCCGGACTCTTCTGCTTGTCTAGACATGGTTTTCGGGCCCCAGCAGGCCCGGGTCCGCGGCGTTTAAGGAGTTCGCGAAGTGGCACGTATTGCTGGCGTCAATATTCCGACGCAGAAACGGGTCGAGATTGCCCTGACCTACATCCACGGCATCGGCCGGACGATGGCGACGAGCATCTGTCAGCAGGTGGGCATCCCGCGCGAGCGCCGGGTCAACGAGCTGACCGATGACGAGGTCGCGCGCATCCGCGAGACCATCGACCGCGACTACGTGGTCGAGGGCGACCTGCGCCGCGAAGTGGCGATGAACATCAAGCGCCTGATGGACCTCGGCTGCTACCGCGGCCTGCGCCACCGCAAGGGCCTGCCGGTGCGCGGCCAGCGCACCAGCACCAACGCGCGCACCCGCAAGGGTCCGGCGCGGCCGATTGCGGGCAAGAAGAAAGCCGCCAGGTAAAGACTTACCCTTTAGGAAACGGGCAACACGCCAATGGCCAAACCTCAAGCGCGTCTGCGCCGCCGCGAGAAGAAGAACATCTCTTCCGGCATCGCGCATGTAAACGCCACCTTCAACAACACCACGATCACCATCACCGACGTGCAGGGGAACACCATCTCCTGGTCTTCGGCCGGTGGTCAGGGCTTCAAGGGCTCGCGCAAGTCGACCCCCTACGCCGCGCAGATGGCCGCGGAAGACGCCGGCAAGAAGGCGCAGGAGCACGGCATGCGGACACTTGAAGTCAACGTAAAGGGCCCGGGTTCGGGCCGTGAATCGGCGCTCCGCGCCCTGCAGGCCGTCGGCTTCACCATCACCGCGATTCGCGATGTGACGCCGATCCCGCACAACGGGTGCCGGCCGCCGAAGCGGCGCCGCGTCTGACGCCGCCGCCCGCTTCCGCCGTTCCCGCAGGACGGGCTCGGCAGACGACAGGGGATCACGGCGGGAGGCTGACCCGCCGCCGGATCCCCGCAGCCGACGGAACCGCCGTCGCTGACGGATGTGACACAGGAAACAGCCTAGAAGCCGTGAGGGCACGAGCGTGCTGCAAAAGAACTGGACCGAACTGATCAAGCCGACCAAGCTGGACATCCAGCCTGGACCGGACGCCAACCGCGTTGCCAAGGTCGTCGCCGAGCCTCTGGAACGTGGCTTCGGCCTTACCTTGGGCAATGCCCTGCGTCGCGTGCTGCTGTCGTCGCTGCAGGGTGCGGCGGTGACCTCCATGCAGGTCGATGGCGTCCTCCACGAGTTCTCATCCATCCCCGGCGTGCGTGAGGACGTGACCGACGTCGTCCTCAACGTGAAGGCCATCGCGCTGCGCATGGGCGGCGAGGGCCCGAAGCGCATGCGCCTGCGTGGCGAGGGGCCGGGCGAGGTGACCGCCGGGCAGATCGAGACCGGCCACGACATCGAGATCATGAACCCGGACCTGGTGCTCTGCACCCTGGACGACGGCGCCTCCATCGACATGGAGCTGACCGTGGACACGGGCAAGGGCTACGTCGCGGCGACCCAGAACCGTCCCGAGGACGCGCCGATCGGCCTGGTGCCGGTCGACTCGATCTTCTCGCCGGTGCGCAAGGTCTCCTACAAGGTGGAGAACACCCGCGTCGGCCAGGTCACCGACTACGACAAGCTGACCATGGAGGTCGAGACCAACGGCGCGGTGACGCCGGAGGACGCGGTCGCCCTGGCGGCGCGCATCCTGCAGGACCAGCTGCAGCTCTTCATCAACTTCGAGGAGCCGCAGGCGCGCCACGAGGAAGAGGCCGCGGCCGAGCCGCCGTTCAACCGCAACCTGCTGCGCAAGGTCGACGAGCTGGAGCTCTCCGTGCGTTCGGCCAACTGCCTGAAGAACGACAACATCGTCTATATCGGCGATCTGGTGCAGAAGACCGAGGGCGAGATGCTCCGCACCCCCAATTTCGGCCGCAAATCCTTGAACGAGATCAAGGAGGTGCTGGCCACCATGGGGCTGCACCTGGGCATGGAAATTCCGAACTGGCCGCCCGAGAACATCGAGGAGCTGGCCAAGCGCCTCGAGGAGCCCTACTAGGGCGCCGCAGGGCAGCGCAGCGTAAACGTTACGGAGCACCCCGCTCCCCCCGGCCGTACAGGCCCGGCCTCCGCGCGGAGGCGGACCTGGCGGGCGGCAGTGAAATCGGTCTCGCGCGCGAGGCCAGGGAAATGAAGGGATCGAAAGATGCGTCACGGCAATCAGGGCCGCCGCTTCAACCGGACGGTCAGCCACCGCAAGGCCATGTTCGCCAATATGGCGGCTTCCTTGATCAAGCACGAGCAGATCAAGACCACCCTGCCGAAGGCCAAGGACCTGCGGCGCGTCGTCGATCGCCTCGTTACCCTGGGCAAGCGCGGCGACCTCCATGCCCGGCGCCAGGCGCTCTCGGTGCTGCGCGACGCGCAGCTCACCGCGAAGCTGTTCGACGAGCTGGCGACCCGCTACAAGGAGCGCCCCGGCGGCTACACCCGGGTGCTGAAGGCCGGCTTCCGCTACGGCGACATGGCGCCCATGGCGGTCATCGAGCTGGTCGACCGCGATCCGGAGGCCAAGGGCCAGGATTCCGGTCCGAGCCAGGAGGCCGAGGCGGAGGGCGACGAGGAGTAACCTCGCGCCCCGCGCAGAGCAGTCCCCGGAAAGGCAGCCCGAAAAGGCTGCCTTTCTTGTTTGACCGCTCCGCCCGAGACCCCAAGTATGAACAGTGGAAGGGCCGAACAGCTGGAACGGAGGAAGAGCCGGTGACCGCGCGACAGGGCATTTCCGGCAGGCTGTGCCGGGCTGCGATGGCGGCCCTGGTGCTGCTCGGCTTCGTCCTGACGCTCTCCGGGCTTCCGGCCGCCGCGCAGCAGCGCGAAGTGCCGGAAAGCCGCGCCGAGGTCATGCTGTCCTTCGCCCCGGTGGTGAAGAAGGCGGCGCCGGCGGTGGTCAACATCTTCACCAAGCGCAAGGTAGAGCGGCAGAGCCCCGTCAGCTCGCTGCTCGACGATCCCTTCTTCCGCCGCTTCTTCGGCGACAGCTTCGGCGACGATCGGCGCCGCGAGCGCGAGCAGTCGTCGCTCGGCTCCGGCGTCATCGTCGATGCCTCGGGCCTGATCATCACCAACGATCACGTCATCAAGGGCGCCACCGAGATCAAGGTGGTGCTGACCGACCGCCGCGAGTTCGAGGCCGAGGTGGTGCTGACCGACGAGCGCACCGATCTCGCCGTGCTGCGCGTCGATCCCGGCGGCGAGGAGCTGCCGTTCCTCGAGATGCGCGATTCCGACGAGGTCGAGGTCGGCGACATCGTGCTCGCTCTCGGCAACCCCTTCGGCGTCGGCCAGACCGTGACCAGCGGCATCGTCTCGGCCCTGGCCCGCACCCAGGTCGGCATCACCGATTTCAGCTTCTTCATCCAGACCGACGCGGCCATCAACCCGGGCAACTCCGGCGGCGCGCTGGTCACCCTGGACGGGCGCCTCGTCGGCATCAACACGGCAATCTATTCGCGCAGCGGCGGCTCGATCGGCATCGGCTTCGCGATCCCCGCCGACATGGTACGCACCGTCGTCGACTCGGCGCGCAGCGGCGGCGCGCTGGTGCGCGCCTGGGCCGGGCTCATCGGGCAGAACCTGACGTCGGAGCTGGCCGAGGGCCTGCGCCTGCAGCGGCCCGGTGGTGTGATCATCAGCGACGTCTACCAGGGCGGCCCGGCCGACCGCGCCGGCATCGACGCCGGCGACGTCATCGTCGCGGTCGACAAGCAGCCGGTGAACGACCTGCAGTCGCTGCGCTACCGCATCGCCACCGGCGCGCTGGGCGGCAGCCTCGACGTCGAGGTGTTCCGCAAGGGCCAGCTGATCTCCACCGAGCTGCCGCTCGAGCCGCCGCCGGAGACGCCGCCGCGCAACGAGGTGCGGCTGCTCGGCCACCACCCCCTGGGCGGGGCCTTCGTCGCCAGCCTGTCGCCGGCCCTGGCCGAGGAGCTTGACATGCCCGACAGCTGGAACGGCGTGGTCATCACCCGCGTGCAGCGCGGCACCCCGGCGCGGCGCGTCGGCTTCCGCCCACGCGACATCGTGCTCGCCGTCAACGGCCAGACCTTCGAGCGCTCCGGCGACCTCGCCGAAGCCTTGGACCGCATCAGCGATCGCTGGCAGATTACCTTCAAGCGGGACGGCAAGGTCCGCCGGGTCGACTTCAGTTCCTGACAGCGGGCACGCGCAGATGACCGGACTCTTCGAAAGCCAGGCACCGCGGCCGCTGGCCGATCGTCTGCGGCCGCAGGCCCTGGACGAGGTGGTCGGCCAGGACCACCTGCTGGCGCCGGAGGGGCCGATCGGGCGCATGGTCGGCTCGGGCCGGCTCGCCTCGCTGATCCTCTGGGGGCCGCCCGGCTGCGGCAAGACCACCATCGCCCGCCTGCTGGCTGCGGAGACCGACCTGGAGTTCGAGCCGCTGTCGGCCGTGTTCTCCGGCGTCGCCGACCTGCGCAAGGTCTTCGACCGGGCCCGGCAGCGGCGCCTGGCCGGGCGCGGCACGCTGCTTTTCGTCGACGAGATCCACCGCTTCAACCGGGCCCAGCAGGACGGCTTCCTGCCCTTCGTCGAGGACGGCACGGTGATCCTGGTGGGCGCCACCACCGAGAACCCGTCCTTCGAGCTCAATCCGGCGCTGCTGTCGCGCTGCCAGGTGATGGTGCTGAAGCGCCTCGACGAGGCGGCGCTGCGCGAGCTGCTGGCCCGCGCCGAGGCGGCGGAGGGCCGCGACCTGCCGCTGACCGCCGAGGCCCGGGCCGCGCTCCTGGCCATGGCCGACGGCGACGGACGCTATCTCCTTAACCTGACCGAGGAGGTCTTCGCCCTGAGCGAGACCCATCTGAAGGGCGACCGGCTCGACACCGCGGCCCTGGCGGCGGTGGTGCAGAAGCGCGCGCCGCTCTACGACAAGGGCCAGGAGAGCCACTACAACCTGATCTCCGCCCTGCACAAGTCGCTGCGCGGCTCCGACTGCGATGCGGCGCTCTACTGGTTCGCCCGCATGCTGGCCGGCGGCGAGGACCCGCACTTCATCGCCCGCCGCCTGGTGCGCTTCGCCGTGGAGGACATCGGCCTTGCCGACCCGGCGGCGCTGACCCAGGCCATCGCGGGCTGGCAGGCCTTCGAGCGCATCGGCAGCCCGGAGGGGGAGCTCGCCCTGGCCCAGGTGGTGATCTACCTGGCCACGGCGCCCAAGTCGAACGCCGCCTACAAGGCCTTCGGCGCGGCCCAGCGGGCGGCGCGGGAAAGCGGCTCCCTGGCGCCGCCGGCCCACATCCTCAACGCCCCGACCAGGCTGATGGCCGAGCTTGGCTACGGCAAGGGCTACGCCTACGACCACGACACGGCCGAGGGCTTCTCCGGCCAGGACTACTTCCCGCCGGGCCTGGGGCGCCAGACCTTCTACCGACCGGTCGAGCGGGGCTTCGAAAGGGACGTCCGCAAGCGCCTGGAATACTGGGAAAAGCTGCGGTCCCGGGCGGTCCGGGGCAGGGACGAGGCGGACGAGGGCTAGCTCTGCGCAGAGCGCGAATCTGCCATTCCGCCTTGCCGGTTGCGCGGGGCGGCAAAGCCCTTACTTTGTCACCGCGACAATTCAGGCCGGCCACGCAAGAAGGGCCGGCAGGCAGGCATACGAGGAATCCGATGACCCATTACTGCGTGCCCGAGAAGGGCAAGGCAGCTCTCCTTTGTATCTCCGCCCAGCGTGATTTCGTGGCGCCCGGCTCGCTCGTCCGGGCCTGCGGCGCCCATGCCGCGGTACCCAAGATGGCGACCCTGCTGGACTGTTTTCGCGATCACGGCGCCCCGATCTATCACTCGGTGCGCCTCTACAAGCCCGACGGCTCCAATGTCGACGCCTGCCGCCGCGAGGCGGTGGAGGAGGGCCAGCGCTTCTTCATGCCCGGCTCCCTCGGCGCCGAGCTGATCGAGGATCTGAAACCCGCCCGCGAGGTGCGCCTCGACCCGGAGGCCCTCTTCGCCGGCGACTTCCAGGAGATCGGCCGGCGCGAATACGTCCACTACCGGCCGCGCTGGGGGGCCTTCCACAACACCCGCCTGGAAGACCGCCTGCGGGCGCAGAACGTGAACACGCTGGTGGTCTGCGGCTTCAGCTTTTCGACCGGCGGCCGCGCCTCGGTCTACGAGGCCAGCGCCCGCGACTTCCGCATCGTCCTGGTGCCCGACGCCCTGTGCAACGCCACCGAGGAGGGGGTGCAGGAACTCGGCCGCATCGGCATCTACCTGATGGATACGGCGAACTGCGTCGCCTGGATGGCGAGCGGCAATCCCGGCCACGTGAAGGCGGCCTGAGGCGACCTGCAGCCTGTCGTCATGACCGGGCTTGTCCCACGGCTGTCCGGTCTAGCGCAGGATCAGAGGGAAGACCTTCGGTCTTCGCCCCCATCCCGACCTTCCCCCATCAAGGGGGAAGGAGATTTTATGAGCGATCTCAAAAATCTTTTCCCTCCCCCTTAGGATGGGGGAGGGTAGGGTGGGGTGACATCCTTTCCGCTTCCAGCCATCTGCCGCTTAGGCACATTCCCTGTCCCGACCGCAGCGTCCGACACCAAGGCATTGAGCCTGAATCCATTTCCGGGCTTGGATTGAAGTTCAACCGGACAGCAGTGGGCTTGTCCCGGTAATCCGTAGTGCCATCCGCTGAGAACCCCAGCGCACCGCGCAATGGACCCGCAAAACAAGTCCGCGGGTGACGGGCGGTGCGATGGCGTCGTTCCTCCCTCCCGGTTTGCGCGCCGTTCCGGGCTCTGCTAGCTAAGAGCCCGGAAACCGGGACCGTGGAGAGGGTCAGGACGCCATGCAGCTTCAGATGATCGCGGCGATCGCCGCCGGCGGCGCGCTGGGCGCCGTCGGGCGCCACTTCGTCGCGGCCCAGGTCGGGCTCTGGGCCGGCCACGGCTTTCCCTTCGGCACCCTGGCGGTGAACGTGATCGGCTCCTGCGCCATGGGCCTGCTGGTGGAGCTGGGCGCCCTCGTCTGGCAGCCGGCGCCGGAGCTGCGCGCCTTCCTGACGGTCGGCCTGCTCGGCGCCTTCACCACCTTCTCGACCTTCTCCCTGGACACGGTTCTGCTCTATGAGCGCGGCGCGCTGGCCCTGGCGGCGGCCTACATCGTGGGCTCCGTGGTGCTCTCGGTCGGTGCTTTTTTCGCTGCCATGGCCCTGGTGCGGGCGCTGGCGACGTGATGCGGGCGATATGAAGGATCCGGCATGAGCGGCGTCCGACAGGTTGCGGTGGCGGCGGAGGCCAGCGGCCAGCGGCTCGATCGCTGGTTCAAGCAGCACTTCCCGCAGCTCACGCACGGGCGCCTGGAAAAGATGCTGCGCAAGGGCGAGATCCGCGTCGACGGCAAGCGCGCCAAGGCCTCGTTGCGGCTGGAGGAGGGCCAGCTGGTGCGCGTGCCGCCGCTGCCCGAGGGCGCGGCCGGGCCGGCCAGGCCGGAGCCCGCTGCGACGGTTTCCGCCGCCGAGGCGGAAGCCCTTCGCGCGGCGGTGCTCTACCGGGACGACGGCATCATCGCGCTCAACAAGCCGGCCGGCCTCGCGGTGCAAGGCGGCAGTGGCCAGCGTCGCCACCTCGACGGCATGCTGGAAGCGCTGCGCTTCGACGCGGCGGAGCGGCCGCGGCTGGTACACCGCCTCGACCGGGATACCGCCGGCGTGCTGCTGCTGGCGCGCAACGCGCCCATGGCCCGCGCCCTGACCGCCGCGTTTCGCGGCAAGGACACGCGCAAGGTCTACTGGGCCCTGGTGGCCGGCGCGCCGCCCGAGCGACGCGGCGTCATCGACCTGCCGCTGGCCAAGCAGGCGCGCGGGCGCGGCGAGGCCATGGCCGCCGACGAAGCCGAGGGCCGCCCGGCCCGCACCCTGTTCCAGGTGGTCGAAAGCCACCGCGACAAGGCGAGCGGCGGGACCGTCACCTGGCTGGTTCTGCTGCCGGTGACCGGGCGCACCCACCAGCTGCGCGTGCACTGCGCGGCCATGGGCACGCCGATCGTGGGCGACGGCAAGTACGGGGGAAAGGTTGCCTTTCCGGCGGCGCTGGCCCGGCTGAAGCCGCCGCCCAAGGTGCTGCACCTGCTGGCCCGCGAGCTGACCCTGCCCGACCCGGAGGACGGCACCACGCTGCGCGTGACCGCACCGCTGCCGCCGCACATGGCGGCGACCTGGCAGGCGCTGGGGTTTGACGAGGCGCGCGGCGAACGCGCGTTAGAGTCCCTGCTGGCCTATGCCGAGGGCCTCAGCCACTCGCCCATGAAGGGCCTGAACCCGCTCTAGGGTTGCAGTGGCTGAGTGAGTCCTTAGAACCGAAAGCGCAGAGGCTGCGGCTCTTCACTGTCGGCCAACTGGCCCGGCTGGGCCTCGTCCGCCCGATCACCGGGCTTGGGCAGGTCGCGCAGCATCGCCGCGGTGCGGGCACGCCATACCATGTCGTTGACCACGGTGTCGAGGTCGAAGTTCCACTGCGGGTTCTCGCCGTT
>JBFGUI010000017.1:0-27823 GCA_041565695.1 Kiloniellaceae bacterium | reverse complement strand
GTCTGTCAAACCCTGACCGCCTTGAACACCACCGGCCCAGGCCGACACTGCACGCTCTGCAACACTGAGCTTTGGAAATGCGCCAACTGGATCAACCACGAAGTATGCAATCGCAGCGTGGTCGCGCAGTCCGGTTCCGCCGCTGCCGGGACACTGCTCTGCGATTGCTGCCGCTACAACGACACCATTCCCGACCTTGGGGTTCCCGGCAACCTGGAGCACTGGCGCGAGCTCGAACAGGCCAAGCGCCGGTTGATCTACGGCTTGGACTACCTCCGCTTGCCGCATGGCGCGAGCGCGGACGGCTTCGACCCGGGCCTCTCGTTCGACTTCAAAGGCGACAGTATCGCGCCTGAAGATCTGTGGCGCAGCGTCGGCACAGACGAACGCGTCTTTACGGGCCACGACGGTGGAAAAATCACCATCAACATACAAGAAGCCGATGCCGTCGAGCGCGAGAGATTGCGGGTCGATCTCGGCGAGGCTCACCGCACGCTGATTGGCCATTTCCGGCACGAAATCGGCCACTACTACTGGGACCTGCTTGTCGGCCCCAATAGCGAGTCACTGGCACGATTTCGAGATCTCTTCGGCGACCACGAGAACCCGTCATATGGTGAAGCCCTCGAGCGGCACTACGCTGACGGGCCGCCGGCAGACTGGCGCAGCAGCTATATCAGTGCCTATGCCACCATGCACCCCTGGGAGGACTGGGCCGAGACCTTCGCCTTCTACCTGGAAATCGTCGATGTCATGGAAACCGCCGCGGCATCCGGACTGGTTTTCGAACGAGACGAGAGAAGTCTTCAAGAACTCGTCGAGACCTATACTCACCTTGGCATGTGTCTGAACGAGCTGAACCGCGCCATGGGTTTGATCGACTTTCTTCCCGAAGTGGTGGTCCCCGACGTGGTCGCGAAACTTCAGTTCCTCCACGACGTCATCGCCGGAGCTGCGCAGGCCAAGGCGCAGCTGGAGCCGCCGACCTCCTGACAAGGCGGGCCTGAGAGGAGACTAGCCGCCGCGCAGCTTGGCCAGTGCCTTCAGCAGTCCCAGCGTCGAGGCGTCGCGGCCCGCCGCTTCGGCATCGCCCTTGAGCATCGGAACGAGCTCGCCGGCCAGCTGCTTGCCGAGCTCGACGCCCCACTGGTCGAAGGAGTTGACGCCCCAGATACGGCCCTGCACGAAGACCTTGTGCTCGTAGAGGGCAATGAGCCGGCCCAGGGTGCGTGGGTCGAGCTTGCGGTAGAGCAGCGTGTTGCTCGGGCGGTTGCCGGGGAAGACCTTGTGCGGCAGCAGCGCCGCGATCTCGCCTTCCGAAAGCCCCGCGGCCTCAAGCGCGCGGCGCGCCTCTTCCGCCGTCCGGCCGCGCATCAGGGCTTCCGACTGGGCAAGGCAGTTGGCCGCCAGCAGCATGTGGTGGTCGCCGAGCTGTTCCTGCGGCTCGGCGGCGAGCAGGAAGTCGCAGGGCACCACGTCGCTGCCCTGGTGCAGCAGCTGGTAGAAGGCGTGCTGGCCGTTGGTGCCCGGCTCGCCCCAGACCACGGGGCCGGTCGCTTCCGCCACGGGATGGCCGGTCAGGGTGACCGACTTGCCATTGGATTCCATATCGAGCTGCTGCAGATAGGCGGGAAAGCGCTCGAGCCGCTGGTCGTAGGGCAGCACCGCGTGGCTCGCATAGCCGCAGACGTCGCGGTGCCACACGCCGATCAGGCCGAGGATGACCGGCAGGTTGGCGGCCAGCGGCGACCAGCGGAAGTGCTCGTCCATCTCGAAGGCGCCCTGCAGAAAGTCCTCGAAGTGCCGCGGCCCGATGGCGAGCATCACCGGCAGGCCGACGGCCGACCACACGGAGTAGCGCCCACCGACCCAGTCCCAGAAGCCGAAGATGCGGTCCTCGGCGATGCCGAAATCGGCAACGGCCTTCAGGTTGGTGGAGATCGCCGCGAAGTGCTGCGCCACCGCCGCCTCGCCCAGCGCGGCGGTGAGCCAGGCCCGCGCCGAGCGGGCGTTGGTCATGGTCTCCTGGGTGGTGAAGGTCTTCGAGGCGACGAGAAACAGCGTGTGCCGCGGATCGAGGCCGGCCAGGGTATCGCTGAGGTGCGCCCCGTCGACGTTGGAGACGAAGTGGCAGCGCAGCTCGCGGCGGGCATAGGGCGTGAGCGCGCGGGTCACCATGGCCGGGCCGAGATCCGAGCCGCCGATGCCGATGTTGACCACGTCGCCGAAACGCTCGCCGGTGGCGCCGCCGAGCGCGCCGTCGCGCACCCCCTCGGCGAAGGCGGCCATGGCGGCCAGCACGTCGCGCACGTCACCCATGACGTCGTGGCCGTCGAGCAGCACCGACCGGTCGGAGCGGTTGCGCAGGGCTGTATGCAGCACCGCGCGGCCCTCGGTCTCGTTGATCTTCTCGCCGGCGAACATGGCCTCGCGCCAGGCCTCCAGGTCGGCGGCCCGCGCCAGGTCGAGCAGCAGCTCGAGCGTCTCCGGCAGGATGAGGTTCTTGGAGAAGTCGAGCAGCAGATCGTCAAGGCCGAGCGAGAAGCGCGCGAAACGCTCAGGGTCATCGGCGAAGAGATCGCGCAGGCGCCGGCCCTTGATCTCCCAGTGGTGCGCGCGCAGGTCCTCGAAGGCCTTGTGAACTGCTGCCGTCATCTCGCCGTCTTTCCTCAGGCTTTCAGCGCCGCGGCATCGCGGGCCAGGGCGTCGATCCCGGCCCAGTCGCCGGTCGCTACCTTGTCTGCCGGCGCGACCCAGGAGCCGCCGACGCAGACCACGTTGGGCAGGGCGAGGTAGCTGCCGGCGCTGTCGCGCGAGATGCCGCCGGTGGGGCAGAAGCGGATGCCGGCGAGCGGCGAGGCCAGGGCCTTCAGATAAGTGACTCCCCCGGCCGGTTCGGCGGGAAAGAACTTCTGGTAGCCGTAGCCCCGCTCCAGCAGCGCCATGGCCTCCGAGGCCGTGGCGGCGCCGGGCAGGAGCGGCACCGGCGAGTTCGCGGCAGCGGCCAGCAGTTCGGGCGCGGCGCCGGGCGACACCAGGAAACGGCAGCCCGCCGCTTCAGCCTGCTCGACCTGGGCAGGTGCCAGCACGGTGCCGGCGCCAACCACCGCGCCCTCGACCTCGGCGGCGATGGCGCGGATCGAGTCCAGCGCCGCGGCCGTGCGGAAGGTCACCTCGATGGCCTTGAGGCCCCCGGCGACCAGCGCCCGGGCCAGCGGCACCGCCGTCGCCACCTCGTCGATCACCAGCACCGGCACCACGGGCGCCAGCCTGAGGACCGCTTCGATATCCCCCTGCCGCCCGGTCACACCTCTTCCCCCATCACAAACCGCCTCCGAAAACGTGTGCCCCCTGATCGGCGGGCCCCGCCGCCACCCGGAAGGATGCAAAAAGTTCGCGGCCAAGGCCGGCATGGCTCGCCGAGAGATCCGCGGTCGCCGGCGCGCGCGCCGCCCACTCGGCCTCCGGCACCAGGGCGCTCAGGCGCTCCCCGGTCGCGTCCATTCTTACCACATCCCCGTCGCGCAGTTTGGCGATTGGCCCGCCGGCCACCGCCTCCGGCGTCACGTGGATCGCCGCCGGCACCTTGCCCGAGGCCCCGGACATACGCCCGTCGGTCACCAGCGCCACCTTGAAGCCGCGATCCTGCAGCACCCCCAGCGGCGGCGTCAGCTTGTGCAGCTCCGGCATGCCGATGGCCTGCGGCCCCTGGAAGCGCACCACAGCGACAAAGTCCTTCTCGAGCTTGCCCGCCTTGAAGGCAGCCATGAGGTCGTCCTGGGAATGGAAGATCACCGCCGGCGCCTCGATGACGTGGCGCTCCGGCTTGACCGCCGAGACCTTGATCACCGCCCGGCCCAGGTTGCCGTCGAGCATCTTGAGGCCGCCGTTGGGCGAGAAGGCCTTGTCCAGCGGCGCCAGCACCGCTTCGTCGTGGCTGCGCTTCGCCGCCGGCTGCCAGACCACCGCGCCGTCACGGGTCAGCTTCGGCTCCTGGCGATAGTGGTCGAGGCCCTGGCCCCAGACGGTCATGACGTCGCCGTGCAGCAGCCCGCCCTCGAGCAGCTGGGCGATCAGGAAGCCCATGCCGCCGGCGGCGTGGAAGTGGTTCACGTCGGCCAGGCCGTTGGGATAGATGCGGGCCAGCAGCGGCACCACCTCGGAGAGGTCGGCGAGGTCGTCCCAGGTGAGCCGGATGCCCGCCGCCGCGGCCATGGCCACCAGGTGCATGGTGTGGTTGGTGGAGCCGCCGGTGGCGTGCAGCCCGACCACGCCGTTGACCACCGCGCGCTCGTCGATCATCTCGCCGGCCGGCGTGTAGGCATTGCCCAGCGCGGTGATGGCCAGCGCCCGCCGCGCCGCCTCGGCGGTCAGCGCGTCGCGCAGCGGCGTGTTGGGGTTGACGAAGGAGGCACCGGGCAGGTGGAAGCCCATGATCTCCATCAGCATCTGGTTGGAGTTGGCGGTGCCGTAGAAGGTGCAGGTCCCGGGACCGTGGTAGGACTGCGATTCCGCCTCCAGCAGCTCCGCCCGGCCGACCTTACCCTCGGCATAGAGCTGGCGGATGCGCGCCTTCTCGTCGTTAGGCATGCCCGAGGGCATGGGACCGGCCGGCACGAAGACCGCCGGCAGGTGGCCGAAGGCGAGCGCCGCGATCACCAGGCCCGGCACGATCTTGTCGCAGACGCCGAGGAAGACCGCGGCGTCGAACATGTTGTGCGACAGCCCCACCGCCGCCGCCATGGCGATGACGTCGCGCGAGAACAGCGACAGCTCCATGCCGGGCTGGCCCTGGGTCACGCCGTCGCACATGGCCGGCACGCCGCCGGCCACCTGGGCGACCCCTCCGGCATCGCGCGCCGCCTGCTTGATGATCTCGGGAAAGCGCTCGAGGGGCTGATGCGCCGAGAGCATGTCGTTGTAGGCGGTGATGATGGCGAGGTTGGGCACCACGTCGCCCTTCAGCGACTTCTTGTCGGCAAGGCCGCAGGCGGCAAAGCCGTGCGCCAGGTTGCCGCAGGACAGCGTGGAGCGGTGCGGGCCTTTTTCAGCGGCGCTTCGGATGCGCTCGAGATAGGCCGCGCGGCTGTCGCGGCTGCGCGCCCTCAGGCGCTCGGTCACCTCGGCGATGCGGGGATGCAGAGTCATGGTCACGCTCCTCGGGCCCGTCTCACGGGCACCAGTAGACCTCGGGTGGAGACCCGCGGTGGCGCAGCACGGCGCGCAGCGGCAGCGCCTCGACCGGCCCCGCGCCGAGCGCAGCCTGCAGCACCGCCGCCTTCTCCGCCCCTTCGATATGAACATAGACCGCCCGGGCGCTGGCGATCACAGGCAAAGTCAGGGTGATGCGCGGCTCGCCGGCACCGGGCGCGCGCATCGGCAGGACTTCGGCCGTGCCCTGCGGGTCGATGGCCTGCGCCAGGCGGTCGCCGCCGGGAAAGAACGAGGCGGTGTGGCCGTCGCCGCCCATGCCCAGGACCACGGCGTCGAGCGGCCGCGGCACGGCGGCAAGGCGCGTAGCGACTTCCGCCAGCCCCTCCTCGGGCGTCCCGGCTTGCGTGACCAGGCCGACCAGCCGGGCCGCCGCCGCCGGGCCCTGCAGCAGGCAGCGGCGCAGTAGGGCCTCGTTGGAGCGCGGGCTGTCCAGCGGCACCCAGCGGTCGTCGACCAAGGTGACCGTCACCTTCGACCAGTCGAGCGGCTGCTGTGCCAGCGCGGCGAGGAAGCGTTCCGGCGTGCGCCCGCCGGAAAGCGCGAGTGCGGCTTGTCCCCGCGCCTCCAGCCCGGCGCGCAGGACCTGCGCCACCGCCGCAGCCAGCGCCACGGCCAGCTCCGCCGGCGTCGCGAAGTCGTGGCGCGGCAGCGTCGCCTCGGCCGCGGCCCCCACCATCAGTCCAGGTCCTCGTACCAGGTGCGGCCGTCGCGCTCGATCAGGGCGACCGAGGCGCTCGGTCCCCAGGTCCCCGACGTGTAGGGCTTGGGCGCCTCGTTCTTTTCTTTCCAGGCCGCCAGGATGGGATCAATCCAGAGCCAGGCGGCATCGACCTCGTCGCGGCGCATGAAAAGGGTCGGGTTGCCGCGCACCACGTCCATCAGCAGGCGCTCATAGGCGTCCGGAGTGCGCCCGCCGAAGGCCTGCGCAAAGCTCATGTCGAGGGGCACGTGCCGGAGGCGCATGCCGCCCGGCCCCGGATCCTTGATCATGATCCACAGCTTCACGCCTTCGTCCGGCTGCAGGCGGATCACCAGCCGATTGGCGACCACCGTCCCGGCATCGGCGCCGAAGATGGAATGTGGAATGGCGTGGAAGGCGACCACAATCTCCGACACGCGGCCGGCCAGGCGCTTGCCGGTGCGCAGGTAGAAGGGCACGCCCGCCCAGCGCCAGTTGGCGATCTCGGCTTTCAGCGATACGAAGGTCTCGGTCTTCGAGCCGTTGCCGATCTCCTCGGCATAGGACTTCACGGCGCCGCCCGCCGAGGCGCCGGCGGCGTACTGGCCACGCACCGTCAGGCGGTCAACGTTGTGCTCGCCGATCGGCGTCAGCGCCTTCAGCACCTTCAGCTTCTCGTCGCGCACCGAGTCCGCGTTGAGCGACATCGGCGGCTCCATGGCGACCAGGCAGAGCAGCTGCAGCAGGTGGTTCTGCACCATGTCGCGCAGCGCGCCTGCGGTGTCGTAGTAGGCGGCGCGCCCCTCGACGCCGATGTCCTCGGCGACGGTGATCTGCACGTGATCGATGTGGGCGGAGTTCCACAGCGGCTCAAAGAGGGCGTTGGCGAAGCGCAGGGCCATGAGGTTCTGCACCGTCTCCTTACCCAGGTAGTGGTCGATACGGTAGATCTGGTGCTCCTGGAAAACCGCGCCGACCGCCTCGTTGACCACCTGCGCGGTCTTGAAGTCCTTGCCGATGGGCTTTTCGATCACCACCCGCGAGGCCGGCGTGTTGAGGCCGTTGCGTGCAATGCCCTGACAGATCGGCCCGAACAGCTCAGGATTGACCGCCAGGTAGAAGACGCGGATGAAGGCATCGGCATTGCCGAGCCGGGCCTTCAGATCCTGCCAGCCCGCCTCACCGGCGCCGTCGACGGCGACATAGCCGACCCGCTGGACGAAATGCTCGACCTGAGCCGGATCTCTGTCCTCCGGTGCGACGAAGCGCTCGATCGCCTCCCGGGTGGCGGTCTTGTAGTCGGCGTCGGACATGCTGCGCCGCGACACGGCGAGGATGCGGCTCGGCCCGACGATCTGCCCGGCCCGGTCGCGATGGAACAGGGCCGGCAGCAGCTTGCGGTAGGCCAGATCGCCGGTGCCTCCGAAGACGACCAGTTCGAAGGGGTCGACGGGAATGGTCTGTGCGGTCACGAGCGAAATTCCAGGTAAGAGATGCATCTTGCTTCTATCGAGAGTGCTGCCGCGGCCCGGCCGTCAAGCGAATGCATGCATGCAAACCACTTGATCGGCCTGCGACGAATTCATCTCGCAGCGGATCGGGCGAAACATACCACAGCTTTCTAGCAGCCCGACCCCGCCTCATGTAAACGCCGAACCCGCGGCTGCCCGATTGCGCGGCATGCCGCAGGGCGGCACTTCCTCGCGGCGCGGCAGCTGGGCGCCGCGGCGCGAGCAGGTCACGGCCGCCGCGGCGGTGGCGAAGTCCACCAGCTGCCGGCAGTCGGCCGACTGCAGCGCCGCCAGGCCCGCCTTGCTGGCCCGGCCCAGTTCCTCCAGCCCGCAGAGCAGTGCCGCCTGAAAGGTGTCGCCGGCGCCGACGGTATCGACCACCTCCACCTTGCGCCCCGGCACTTCGAAGGTCTCGCCGCGCAGCGAGACGATCGATCCGCGCGCCCCCAGGGTAACGATCACCAGCCCGACACCCCGGGCCTGCCAGCGGCTGAGCGCGCTCTCGATGCCATCGCCCGGGAACAGCAGTTCCAGATCTTCTTCGCTGACCTTGACGAGATCGGCGATCTCCGAGAAGGCCTCGATCTGGCGCCGCCACACGGCCACGTCGGAGACGACGCTGAGCCGCACGTTGGGGTCGAGGGAGATGAGCCGATCGGCCGCGTGACGCCGCGCGAAGGTCAGAAAACTCTCAGCCGTCTGTCCGGCAACCAGCGAATAGGATCCGAAGTGCAGGCCGTGCACGTTCTTCGACAGCTTCGGCAGGTCCGCAGCGCTCACCGAGCGGTCGGCGGCATCATGACCGTAGAAGGTATAGTGCGGCACGCCGCTCGGCGTCAGGCTGACCAGTGCCAGAGTCGTCGGGTTCTGCTTTTTCACCAGGAATCCGGTGTCGACGCCCTCGTTCTCCAGGCAGCGTTCCAGACGCCGGCCCAGCGGGTCGCTCGAAAGTCCGGTGAACAGCGCGACCTTCCGTCCCAGCCGCGACAGGCCGACCGCCACGTTGAAGGGCGACCCGCCGATCCGAGCGTCGAAGGTCAAACCGGTCTCGGTCTCCGCCAGCGTAAAGACGTCGTAGAGGGCTTCACCGCAAATCAGGAACATACCGTCTTGGTCCGAAACGAGTGAAAGGAGTTACAACAGCCGGCTCAATGCCGGCACCCGGCGACACCGGTCCGGCCGGCCCCGCCTAGTTCAGGACCGCCCCCTCGGGCAAAGCGATCTCCGGCGGCGGCTCCATCGCGCCGGTCATGATCGCCACCGCGTCGGACATGGAGAAGTCCTGCGGGCGGATCACGGCGTGGCGCCTGCTCAGCCTGTGGATGTGAATTCGATCGGCGACCTCGAAGACGTGGGGCATGTTGTGCGAGATCAGCACAATGGGCATGCCGCGCGCCTTGACGTCCTGGATGAGCTCGAGCACGCGGCGGCTTTCCTTCACGCCGAGAGCCGCCGTCGGCTCGTCCATGATGACGAACTTGGTGGCGAAGGCCGCCGCCCGGGCCACGGCCACACCCTGGCGCTGACCGCCCGAGAGCGTCTCCACCGCCTGGGTAATCGACTGCACCGTCATCAGGCCGAGCTCGGTCAGCTTCTGCCGCGCGAAGTCGCGCATCTGCTTCTTGTCCAGCATCCTGAAGACGGAGCCGGCGATGCCTGGCCTGTAGATCTCGCGGCCCAGGAACATGTTGTCAGCAATCGACAGGGCCGGCGACAGCGCGAGATTCTGGTACACCGTTTCGATTCCGGCATCGCGCGCCTCCATCGGCGACCTGAAGGCCACCGGCTCCCCGTCGAGGCAGATCTCGCCCTCGTCGATGTGGATGGCGCCGCAGAGGGCCTTCACCAGGGTCGACTTCCCCGCCCCGTTGTCGCCGATGATCGCCAGGATCTCGCCGGGAAAGATTTCGAAGTCGGCGCGGTCCATGGCGGTGACCCGGCCGTAGCGCTTGGTAAGACCGCGACCGGTCATGACGGGCTTCAGGCTCATGCGGTTACCCTCCGGATCCACTGGTCCATGGCCACGGCGACGATGATCAGCAGGCCGACCGCGAAGGTCTGCCACAGCACGTCGACGCCGCCGAGCTTGAGGCCCGAACGGAACACGCCGACGATGAGGGCGCCGAACAGCGTGCCGAAGATCGCGCCGCGCCCGCCGAACAGCGAAGTGCCGCCGATGACCACCGCGGTGATGGCGTCGAGGTTGCCCTCGTAGAAGGACTGCGGCGAGGCCGAGCCGACCCGCCCGATGGCGGCCCAGCCGCCCAGCGCGCAGAGAAAGCCGGCGGTGCCGTAGACCGACAGCAGGACACGGTCGGTGCGGATGCCCGACAGCTCAGCGGCTTCCTTGTCGTCGCCGACGGCATAGACGGCCCGGCCCCAGGCGGTCCAGTTCAGGGCGTACCACAGCACGATGAAGATACCGATCATGAGGAAGGAGCCCAGCGTGAACTGCGCGCCCAGGACTTCGACCCGCAGCCCGAAGAGCTTCAGCAGGGGTGCGGTCGCGTCGATGTCCTGGCTGCGGATGGTTTCGGATTCCGAATACCAGAGGTTCAGCGCGAAGAAGATCGACCAGGCGCCCAGGGTGACGATGAAGGGCGGCAGGCGCAGTTCCAGCGCCGGCCCGAAGCTGAGCCAGCCGATGGCCAGGCCGGCGATCATGCCGATCGGCAGCACGTAGATCAGCGGCAGGCCGAGGCTGAGCAGCAGCACCCAGGCGAGCACCGCGACGGCGACCGGCACCAGGCGGGTGCGGGTCACCAGGCTGCCGTTGAACAGGCCGCAGGCGAGGCCCACCGCCAGGCCGATCAGAACGGCGAGGAAGGAAGGCACATCCCCGAGCACGGCAAGACGCGCCATCACCATGTAGCTCAGCACCATGATGGCGGCGACGCTGAGATCGATGCCGGCGGTCAGGATGATCAGCGTCTGGGCCGCGCCCAGAATACCGATGATGGTGACCTGCTGGATGATCAGCGACAGGTTGAAGGCCGAGAAGAAGTTGTTGGCGATGACGCCGAACACGATGCAGCTGAGCACCAGAACCACGACCGGCGCCGCCGTGGGATTGGCGTGCAGGAAGTGATGGAACCTGGCCAGGGGCGACTTGTCGTGAGTTTCGAAAGACGCGACCTCCGTCGCACTCTTGTCGAGCACCTTCTCAAAATCCTGAGGCCCTCGAGCGGCACCGCTTGCGGGGCCTGCCTGATCTTCGGCCATGACGCAATCCTCCCTGGGTTCTGCCGGGGTCCCGGGCCGGCGGGGAGGCGGCCTGCGCCTCCCCCCGGACTCAATGTCCGCTCAACTTAAAAGCCTAGCCGGGATTCAGCCCCAGCACAGCTTCAGGGCCTGTTCCGAGGTGATCGAGGGAATGCCCTCCACGGGCTCGTCGGTGACCAGCTCGACGCCGGTGTTGTAGAAGCTGAGGCCTTCGGAGTTGACCGGCTTCTTGCCCGTCTTGGCATACTCGGCCACGGCTTCGACGCCGAGCGAGGCCATGCGCAGCGGGAACTGCATGGAAGTCGCGCCGATGATGCCTTCCTTGACGTTCTGCACGCCCGGGCAACCGCCGTCGACCGAGACGATCAGCACCTTGTCCGCCATGCCGAAGGACTTCAGGCCCTCGTAGGCTCCGGCCGCCGCCGGTTCGTTGATGGTGTGGATGACGTTGATGCCCGGATCCTTCTGCAGCAGGTTCTCGATGGCGGTGCGCCCGCCCTCCTCCGAGCCCTGCGTCGAGTCGCCGCCGACGATGCGCGGATCGTCCTCGTCGTACATCTTGTTGATGTTCTTCACATCGACGCCAAAGCCCTTGAGGAAACCCTGGTTGCGCAGCACGTCAACGGTGATCTGCGCCTCCGAGAGATCGAGCGTGGCGATCTTGGCCTTCGCGGTGTCGCCCATCTTGGCGGCGGCCCACTGGCCGATCAGCTCGCCGGCCTTGAAGTTGTCGGTGGCGAAGGTGGCGTCCGCGGACTCCGGCGGATCGAAGGGCGTATCGAGGGCGATGACCAGGACCCCGGCTTCCCGCGCCCGCTTGACCGTGTCGGCCAGGCCGGCCGGGTCGGACGGGGTGATCAGGATGCCCTTGGCGCCGGCCGCGACCAGGCTCTCGATGGCCTCGATCTGCGCTTCGTTGTCGCCGTCGTACTTGCCGGCGAAAGTGCGCAGTTCAACGCCCAGTTCCTTGGCCTTGGCCTCGGCACCCTCGCGCATCTTGACGAAGAAGGGATTGGTGTTGGTCTTGGTGATGAGGCCGACGATCGTCTCGCTCGCCTGCGCCGGGGTGACCGTCATGAGGGCTGCAGCGCTGCCGAGGGCGATAAGGCTGGCAGCGGTAAGGACACGCAAAGTCTTGGTTTTCATAGGTCTGTTCCTCCCAGGTGGCAGGACGCGCGGTCCGGCTTCGTATGATTGCGGTTTTCTTGGACACCGGACGGCAGGGCCACGGCGCCGATGGCGTCAAATCTAGGCCGCGACAGCTTCTCCTGTCAATAAATAAATCATGTTGAGTTTTTAATAGACAGACCTCCTTCTTTGCGGCATGCTCCAAGGGTAGCACCGCCGGCGCAGCGTCCGGAAAGACAGCGTTTTCATCTGTCCGCCCGCCGCAGCCGCCGGGCGCTGGAAACGACACCCGCAGGCATGGTTTGTGTGCCGTGGAACGAGTCAGCAAAGTGGTCGGCTGGAGGACTCCGGCCGGCGCCGAGCCGTGCAGCCAGACCGTAGGATGAGGGTCGGACGATGCAAGGTGAGCACCAGATCCGGGGTGGCGAACAACTCGGCCTGCGCGCCTACAACAAGCGGATGATCCTCAACCTGATCCGCCAGCACCGGGCCCTGCCGAAGGCCGAGATCGCCCGGCTGACCGGCCTCAGCGCCCAGGCGGTCTCGGTCATCGTCAACGCCCTGCTGAAGGAAAAGCTGGTCCGCAAGGAAAAGAAGGTGCGCGGCAAGGTCGGCCAGCCGCACACGCCGATCGCGCTGAACGCCAGCGGCGCCCTCTCGGCCGGCGTGAAGATAGGCCGGCGCAGCCTGGAACTGATGGTGGTCAACTTCCACGGCGAGGCGATCGCCTACAAACGCTTCGGCTACCCGGCGCCGCGCCGCAAAGAAGTGGCTGCGCTGCTGCGCCGGGAGCTCACCGCCCTGCTCCAAGGCATCAGCGCCCCCCTGCGCGCGCGGCTCATCGGTATCGGCGTGGCCATGCCGGGCCAGCTCTCCCACTGGAGCGACGTCATGGGCATCGAGCGGGCGGAACTGACGGACTGGGACGAGGTGGACATCGCCGCCGAGATCGCGGAGATCACCGGCCTGCCCACCGAATACTACAACGACGCCACCGCGGCCTGCGCCGCCGAGATGGTGCTCGGCGGCAGCCTGACCTTCTCCTCGGCGCTCTACATCTACGTCGGCACCTTCATCGGCGGCGGTGTGGTCATCAACGGCCAGCTGTTCGAGGGGACGAGGCGCAACGCCGGCGCCATCGGCTCCATGCCGGTGGCCGCTGCGGGCGGCGGCCTGGAACAGCTGATACGCCAGAGTTCCCTGCTCAGCCTCGAAAAGAGCCTGCGCAAGAGCCTGCCCGCCGATCCCGGCATGGTCGCCGACCTGCTGCGCGATCCCGAAACCGACGAGGCCTATCGGGACTGGCGCCGCCGCGCCGCGCCGCCGATCGCCCAGGCCATCGCCGCCGCCATCAGTGTCATCGACTTCGAAGGCGTCGTCATCGACGCCATGCTGCACCAGCCCGAGCTCGAAGCGCTGGTCGAGGACGTCCGCAAGGCACTCGCGGATCTCGACCTGACGGGCAGCAGCCCTGTCGTCCTGCGCAAGGGCAGCATCGGACCCAAGGCCCGGGTGTCGGGGGCCGCGATCCTGCCGCTGATCCGCGAGTTCTCGCCCGATCAGGAGCTGCTGGTCAAGAAGGTGGTCGCGGCAGCCTGAGCGGACCGCTTCCTGACCGCAAGGCCCCAGGTTGATCGCAGGCCATAAAGACCTAAGTCTTTGAGCAGCGATGCGCCCCTCTACGGAGGAACACATGACCTCTTTCCTTGCGCGCCCGACGCTGCGGCGCGCCTCGGCTGGACTTGCCCTTTCGCTGGCCTGCGTCGCCGTCGCCGCCGCGCAGGACATCGAGCGGTCTGAGCAGCACGACTTCCGGACCGTTACCCTCGCCCGCGGGCTCGACCACCCCTGGGGCATGGCCTTCCTGCCAGAAAATGGCCCCAGTGGGGCCGGCATCCTGATCACCGAGCGCTCGGGCGCCCTGCGCCTCTACCGCGACGGCAAGCTGCAGGCGCGGGCTGTCGCCGGCACGCCCAAGGTCGCGGCCAGCGGGCAGGGCGGCCTGCTGGACGTGGTCCTGCACCCGGATTTCGCCGACAACCGCCTCGTCTATCTCTCCTACGCCGGCGCGAGCGACGGCAAGGCCGGTACCGAGGTCGCGCGGGGCCGCTTCGACGGGACGGCGCTCAGCGACCTTGAGGTGATCTTCCGGGCCCAGCCCAAGACGCCCGGCAGCGCCCACTACGGATCCCGCCTGGTGTTCGGCAACGACGGCAAGCTCTACGTCAGCCTCGGCGACCGCCGCAACTACATGCGCGAAGCGCAGAACCCCGCCAACCACATCGGCAGCATCGTGCGCCTCAACGACGACGGCAGCCTGCCCGACGACAACCCCTTCACGGGCGACACCGGCAAGCGTCCGGAGGTCTTCAGCTACGGTCACCGCAACGTGCAGGGCATGGCCTTGCGGCCCGGCAGCAACGAGATCTGGGCGCACGAGCACGGGCCGCGCGGCGGCGACGAGCTCAATCTCCTGAAGGCCGGCGCCAACTTCGGCTGGCCGGCCATCACCTACGGCGTCGACTACTCCGGCGCCGTTATCTCCGACAAGACCGCGGCCCCCGGTATGGAACAGCCGGTGGTCTACTGGGACCCCTCCATCGCGCCCAGCGGCATGGCCTTCTACGACGGCGACGCCTTCCCCCAGTGGAAGGGCGACCTCTTCGTCGGCGCCCTCGCCCACCGCCACCTGCGTCGCCTGGAGATGGACGGCCGGCAGGTCGTCGGCCAGGAGGAACTGCTGCGCGACCTGCGCCAGCGCATCCGCGATGTGCGCGCCGGGCCTGATGGCTATCTCTACGTGCTGACCGACAGCTCGGACGGGCGCCTCCTGCGGCTGGAGCCGGCGGCGCCTTAAGCCCGGGCGCCTGCGTCCGCAGCAAACAGCCTGCCCGAGCTCTCGACCACCCGGCGCGCCGTGAGCCCAGCGGAGACAGCCGTGACAGCGCGCCGCGGGGAAGGCTTGCGGCATCGGTGCTGGGATTCGGCACCGGCTTTCAAGTAGTCTGCCGGCTGTTCGTGCGAGACCACCGCAAAAGCCCGTCCCGATGCCCCAAGCGCCGCTGCGCAGGCCCGAGTTCGTCGCCCTCTTCTCGCTGACCACTTCGCTGGTCGCCCTCAGCATCGATACGCTGCTGCCGGCGCTCGACGAGATCGGTCAGGCCCTGGCGGTCGCCGAGCCCAAGGACACCCAGTACGTCATTACCCTGTTCTTCCTCGGCATGGTGATCGGCGAGCTCTTCTTCGGCCCGCTGTCCGACGCCCTCGGCCGCAAGCGCGCGATCCTCATCGGCCTGGCGATCTATGCCGTCGGCACGATCATCGCCATGACCGCGGTCTCGCTCGACCAGGTCCTGCTCGGCCGCGTGGTGCAGGGCATCGGCGTGTCCGGCCCCAAGATCGCCTCGCGCGCGCTGATCCGCGACCAGTTCGAGGGCGCGGCCATGGCCCGCATCATGTCGATCATCTTCATGGTGTTCATCCTGGTGCCCATGCTGGCGCCCGCCCTCGGCCAGCTGACCGTAAGCCTGGCCGACTGGCGGGCGATCTTTGCGGTCTTCCTGGCGCTAGCTGCCGTCGTCGCCCTGTGGCTGCAGCTGCGCCAGCCGGAGACCCTGGCGCCCGGCGAGCGCATCGCCTTTTCCCCGGCCAACATCGCCGTCAACGGCCTGCTGATCCTGCGCCACGGCCGGGTCATGGCCTACACATTCGCCGCGGGTTTCGTCTTCGGCGCGCTGCTGCTCTACCTCAGCACCGCCCAGGCGACGTTCCTCGACCTCTACGGCGTCGACGAGACCTTCCCGCTCTACTTCGCGATCCTCGCCCTGGGCGTCGGCCTGGCCTCCTTTTCCAACAGCCGCCTGGTCATGCGCCTGGGCATGCGCAGCCTCACCCTCGGCGCCCTGACCGCGCTGGTCATTCTCGGCGGCATGCTGATCGCCGCCGCCGCCGCCTACGACGGCGTGCCGCCCTTCGCTGTCTTCATGACGCTCTGCTTCCTCGCGTTCTCCAGCATGGGGCTGCTGTTCGGCAATCTGAACGCCCTGGCGATGCAGTCCCTGGGGCGGGTGGCCGGGCTCGGCGCCTCGATCATCGCCTCGCTGTCGAGCCTGGTGGCCGTCGCCGTCGGCGTCGCCCTGGGCCGCTTCTACGACCAGACCGCCCTGCCGCTGGCCGCCGGCTTCGTCCTGGCCGGCGCGGCGGCATTGCTGCTGGTGCTGGCAGCAACCAGGAGTCGGGCGGAAGACGTCTGAATTGAATTCGAAATTGCACAATTGGCCGCCGCAATAGAGACCAATTGAAATCGCAAGTCATCCGGCCCATCATCACGGCGTTCTGAAGTAGTCGGGATATAACGGTTTAGCTCTTTTTCCTCGATGCCGGTCCGCCAGGCGCCAGTCTAGGATCCGGCGAACCTTCTGGGTGGAGAATGACCCGATGCCGGAAGCCGACCCGAACACCGCACCGCGCCAGCAGCCGAGCGCGCCGGACAGCGACGAACAGGTCACGCACGAGCCCAAGGTGCTCGGCCTCGGCGCCAAGTGGGCGCTGGCCACCCTGACCGTCATCGCCGCCGCGCTGGTCATCATCGGCTACATGTTCTGGGGCTTCGATCCGGAGCAGCGCCCGCCGGCCTCGGTCAACGCGCCGATCCTCTTCCGGCTCTGCGTCATCGTGATCCTGACCCTGTTCATCCCCTTCACCGCGGTCAGCTACTACCTGGTGCGCCGCGACGTGCGGCGCCGCCAGCTGCGCGAGGACTGCCGTGCACTCGGGCTCGACTACGAGCACTACTATCACATCTACAAGCGCGAGACGCGCGAGAACCACTTCCTCTATGCGGTCTGCTTCACCTCTGTCGTGACCCTGCTGGGGCTGACGGCGATCCTGCTGGGCATGGAACTCGGCCTCAACAGAGAACCCAACCTGCTGCTGCTCGGCGTCTTCGAAAGCGCCGACCGCGCCAAGGTCGAGACCTATCAGGCGGGCCCGCTGCTGTTCTTCGGCATGGCCTTTCTCGGTGCCTATCTCTGGGGCCTGCAGAACATCCTGCACCGCTATCACACCAGCGACCTGGTGCCCGGCGTCTACTACGGTCTCGGCACCCGCATGATCTTCGCCGCCTTCATCGCGCTGATGGTTTATCACATGCTGCCGGACCTGCAGAGCAACGGCGAGGGCACCAGCGTTCCCGGCAGCTTCCTGCCGGCCCTGGCCTTCCTCATCGGCATCTTCCCGCAGCGCGCCCTGCAGTTCATGACCGAGCGCATCAATACCATCGTGCGGCCGCGCGAGGTGCACGCAAACGAGATCCCGCTGGAGCTGATCCAGGGCATCTCGGTGAACGACCGACTGCGCCTCGCTGAGGAGGGCGTCGAGTCCTGCTACGACCTGGCCAACGCGGAGTTCGTGCAGCTGCTCTTCACCACGCCGTTCCAGCCGCTCGAGCTAGTCGACTGGCAGCTCCAGGCCCGCCTTGTGCTCTACTTCGGCCAGTCGGTCGAGGGCCTGCGCGCGCACGGCATCCGCACCATCAGCGAGATGCGCATGATCGACGACGACACCGCCCAGGAGCTGGCCGAGAAGACCGGCGCGACCAAGACGGCCATCGACATGGCGCGGCGGCGCTCCAAGGAAGACGGCTCCATCGAGTTCCTCGAGTCCCTGCGCCGTACCTTGGTCAGCGGCGACGCGGTGAAGAAGAGCGGGCTTGGCCTGCGCAGGAAGGCCGCGCCGGCCCAGGCCCCTAGCTCTGGCTCTGTCGCCGCGCAGGCCCCCAACCAAGGCCCGAACCAGGCCCCCAGCCAGGCCGAGGTAACCGAGAAGGCCAGGGCCGCCGCCGCGCAGAACCGCGCGGCGGAGTAACTTCGACGCCGGGATAACCCTGTCGCGGATTGGCTTACCGGAGTGCAGCGGCTGGGCTAAGGCCGGGGTTTCGCACTGCCCCGTCGCGCCGGAAGCCGATGACCGCCTGCCCCGACGCCTTCTCCCTCAACCCGGTTCCGGAGATCCACTTCGGTCCCGGCCACGCGCGGCTGCTGGCGGACGACGTCAGGGCCTTGTCCGGCGGCACGCCGGCGCGGGTGCTGCTGGTCGCCGACGCGGCGCTGAGGCTGGAGGCGACGTTCGCCTGGTCGGTCGAGCGCGACGACGGCCGGTTTGCCGCCGCCGCCCGGGCCTGCGGCCTTGCCGCCGCGGAGGAACTGCCGGACTGGTAGACCGGGCTGATGACCCGCTGCGGCATCGGGCGCCGCCTGCCGGCGGCCTTCGCGGCCTTCGGTGCTGCCGCGCTGGCGGCGGAGATGCGCGTGCCGGAGAACGCCCCGATGCGCCAGGCGCCGCCCGCGAAGTCACCGACGCCGACATCGACCGCTTCGCTGCGACCGTCATGGCGCTCGCCCGAACCCGTTTGAAATTTCGCTCGGTGCGGATCGGCCGCATCAGCCCGTACCCCTCCTGCGTTTAATTCCTTCCCCCTCAGCAGCTTCCAGCTGCAGGGATTTGCAGGGGCTCAACCTTGCCACAGGCGACGCTGGCGCCCGCTCTGCCGATTCTGGGCGCGAAATGAGGCTCTTACAACGGGGCCTCGGGCTTTCCGGAAAATTCGTACGGCTTTCGCGCCGATCGAATTCAACCGCTTAAGATTGGGTTTACGAAAGCTGGGGACAATGGTTCCCGCTGGCGGTGGATTGTCACCGCAGACAGCCGAAGCGAGCGGGGAACAGGCGCGAGCCAAGGGACAGGGGAGCCTCACGCGAGGGGTAGCGGCGCGTGTTTGACGGCAAGTCATCAGACGACAGCCAGATGGAGACGCAATGCGTCGCCATCCAGGAGGGCCTCGATACGCTGACCATCGGAGTCTCGATCTTCGATTCCGAGCTGCGCCTCATCACCTGCAACCCCGCCTACATGACCCTGCTCGACTTTCCGCCGGAACTGAGCCGGCCGGGCACCCCCCTGTCAGCCTACTTCCGTCACAACGCCGAGCGCGGCGAGTACGGCGAAGGGGACGTCGAAAGCCAGGTCGAAGAGCGCCTCGCCCTGGCCCGCAAGTTCGAGCCGCACTCCTTCCAGCGCCGCCGCCCCGACGGCACCGTCCTCGAGATCACCGGCCGTCCGCTCCGCTCGGGCGGCTTCATCACGACCTACACCGACATCACCGAGGTGACCTGCGCGCGCGAGGCCCTGGAGGAGAAGGAACGGGAGATGGCCCGCTACCTCGAGGATATCGACCTGGAGCGGGCCATGATCGAGAAACAAGCCGAGAAGATGGTCCACATGGCCGAAGACCTGGCCGTGCAGAACAAGGAAATCGAGAAAAGCCGGCAGGAAAGCGAGTTCCAGGCCAAGCACGACGTGCTGACCGCCCTGCCCAACCGGCGTTTCTTCTCCGACCACGTCGAGCACAGCCTGAGCTGCGCCGCCGGCACCGGCAGCGGCAAGGCCCTGCTTTTTATCGACCTGGACAACTTCAAGCCGGTGAACGACGGCCTCGGCCACGACCAGGGTGATGCGCTGCTGCGCGCCGTCGCCCGCAAGCTTACCGCCTCGGTGCGCGACACCGACTTCGTGGCACGCCTCGGCGGTGACGAGTTCGCCGTCCTCGCCGCCATGAAGCCGGAAACCGGCCTCGATGGCATCCGGCACTTCGCCGAGCGCATCCGCGACGCCCTCAGGATCACCGTCGAAGACGCCGATCCGCCGATTACCATCGCCGCCTCGATTGGCATCGCCCTTTTCCCGGCCGACGCGGACAACCGCGAAGAGCTGCTGCAGAAGGCCGACAGGGCCATGTACGCGGCCAAAACCGGCGGGCGCGACCGCATCGTCTTCGCCAGCGATGTCTAAGGCTGTCTCCGCTACAAGGCGGAGAGCTCTTCCAGCGTTTCGCGGTAGACCGCGGCCTCCTCACCGCCCAGCGCGACGGCCTTGGCGGCGGCCGCGATCGCTTCTGCCCGCCGACCCTGCCGGCTGAGAGCATAGGCGAGATTGTTCCACGCCGCCGGCTGTTCCGGGGCCAGCGCGAGGGCCGCCCGGAAGGATTTCTCCGCCGCCGGGAACCGCCCCTGCGCGAAGTAGGTGTTGCCCTGCCCCATCCAGACAGCCGGCTCCTTCGGCCAGCGATGGAGCGCGGCCTCATAGGCCTTGGCCGCAGCCTCATAGCGCCGGGCCTGCTCCAGACCGGCCGCGGCGATGAGCACCGGCCCCACCCGATCGCTCTTCGGCAGCCGCTCCGGCGGCAAGGTCAGCAGCGCCCAGTTGCCGCTACGGGCCCAGGTTCGCTCGAAAGCGTCGAGCGGCGTCACCAGCCGCTCGGTCGTGCCCGAGTGCAGGATCAGCACTTGCCGGTCGAGGTCATAGCCGACCGCCACGGCGAAATGCCACTGGGGCCACCAGTCGAGGGCGAGGTTCTGGAACACCAGCACGGGATTGCCCGCCGCGAGTTCCGTGAGCAGGGTACGGAGATCGCGGATCTCCACCGCCAGCCGGCCCTTGCGCCGCGCCGCGGCGATGATGTCGGGAGCCAGCGTGCCTTCCCTGCCCGGCGTATAGACCTGGCTCACCAGCTTGTCCGGCGTCTCGGACAGCCCGGACCAGGTGAGCGTCATGGCGAGTGCCGCCGGCCCGCAGTAGTAGGCTTCCTGCGGGAAGAAGGGCACCGATTCCACGAGGGACTGACGCGGCAGATCGCCGGGGGCCTCCACCACGCGCGCCGTCTGCGGCGCAGCGCAGCCCGCCAGTACAAACAGCAGCAGCAGTGTCGTCAGCCGTGCGCCCATCGAGCTGCACCGCTCCCGTGCTCAGCGGGCACAGCGGGTGAAGTTGAAGACATTGGTGAGGCAGAGCAGGTCGGTCAGCAAGAGCACAAGGAAGACCAGGACGACGGCGCCGACGATGACGGCTATCGCACTCTGGCCCGCCGGCAGCTCGTCGATACGCGCGGTAATCTCAGCCACCTCCGCGTCCGACAGCGCCGCCACGCGCGCCGCCGCTTCGTCGGGGTCGACGCCCTGGCGCCGGAATTCCTCGCGGACGTCCTCCCGCTGGATCAGCGCGTTGAGCCGGTCACGGTCGCTCGCCAGCGAACTGTCGCCCGCAACGATGTCGGCAGTCGAGATCATCGCTGCCTGAGCCGGCACGATGACAAGTGATTGAAATCCAAAAACAACGACGAGGAGAACGACGATCAGGCGCTTCATGTAGACCTTCCCTTCCCAGCAGCGGCCGCGACCTTGGACGCGGCCGGCATTCCACCCGAATCTAAGCGGAATTCAATCGCAGCGACAAGATCGTATCGCAGTACTGAATGGGGACCACGGAAAATGACGCAGCTTTGTCTCAGCGTGCTTTTCGTTGGTCGACCGGCAGATGAACCGGGTCGCGGAAGGACTGGAGCGCTCCCTCCGGCGGTTCACGAGCGCATTTTGGCGCCTGAACCGAACCGGAGGAAGGCCGGGAGGTCCCGGTGATTCCTGCGGCCTACTCGGCCGCGGCGTAGGCCTCGATCTTCTCGACCCGGGCGGCGCAGAACTTGAACTCCGGGATCTTGCCGAAGGGATCGAGCTGCGGATTGGTCAGCATGTTGGCCGCCGCCTCGTTGAAGCAGAAGGGAATGAAGACCATGCCCTCCGGCACCTCGCTGTCGGCGCGGACATTGAGCGCGATCTCGCCGCGCCGCGTGGCCACCTTGACCATGTCGCCCGGCGCCAGGCCCATGGCGCCGAGCTGGCGAGGATGCAGGCTGGCGACCGCCTCCGGCTCCAGGTTGTCGAGCACCGTGGCGCGGCGGGTCATGGCGCCGGTGTGCCAGTGCTCCAGCATGCGCCCGGTGGTCAGCACCAGCGGATAGTCGTCGTCCGGCAGTTCGGCGGGCGGCACCAGCCTGGCCGGCACGATGTGCGCCCGACCGTCCGAGGTCGGGAAGCCCTCGGCGAAGAGAATCTCGTTGCCCGGCACGTCGGGGCCGTCGACCGGATAGGTCACCGCGTCCTCGCGCACCAGCCGGTCCCAGGTGATGTTCGTCAGCGAGGGCATGACCTCGGTCATCTCGGTGAAGACGTCCTTGGGATGGCCGTAGTTCCAGTCGAGGCCGAGACGCTTGGCCAGTTCCTGGATCAGCTCCCAGTCCTGGCGCGCCTCGCCCGGCGGCGGCGCCACCGGCCGCGCGATCTGCACCTCTCGGTTGGTGTTGGTGAAGCTGCCCCACTTCTCCGCATGGGCCGAGGCCGGCAGAATCACGTCGGCATGCCAGGCGGTCTCGGTCATGAAGATGTCCTGCACCACCAGGTGCTCCAGCTTGGCCAGGGCCTCGCGGGCATGGGACTGGTCGGGGTCGGACATCGCCGGGTTCTCGCCCATGATGTACATGGCCTTGATCTTGCGGTCGATGATGGCATCGACGATCTCGACCACCGTGAGGCCGCGCTTGGGATCGAGCTTGGTGCCCCAGAACTTCTCGTAGTGCTCGCGCACTTCGGCCAGCTCCACCGACTTGTAGTCGGGATAGACCATGGGAATGAGGCCGGCGTCGGAGGCGCCCTGCACGTTGTTCTGGCCGCGCAGCGGATGCAGGCCGGTGCCGGGGCGCCCGACATGGCCGGTGATCATGGTCAGGGCGATGAGGCAGCGCGAGTTGTCCGTGCCGTGCACGTGCTGCGAAATCCCCATGCCCCAGAAGATGATCGAGCGCTCGGAACGGGCGTAGGTACGGGCCACGTCGCGGATCGTCGCGGCATCGATGCCGCAGACCTCCGCCATCTTCTCCGGCGAGAAGTCCTTCACCGTCTCCTTCAGTTCCTCATAGCCCGTCGTGTGGGCCTGGATGTACTGCTCGTCGGTCAGCCCTTCCTCGATGATGGTATGGATCATCGCGTTCAGCAGCGCCACGTCCTGGCCCGGCTTGAACATGAGATGCTTGTAGGCGTAGCGGTCCATCTGCTGGCCGCGCGGATCCATGACGATGATCTTGGCGCCGCGCTTGGCGGCGTTCTTCAGGAAGGTCGCCGCAACCGGATGGTTCTGGCCCGGACGCGCGCCGATGATGATCATGCAGTCGCTGTCCTTGGCCGCGGTGAAGGGTGCGGTCACGGCCCCCGAGCCGATGCCCTCCATCAGCGCCGCCACGGAAGAGGCGTGGCACAGCCGGGTGCAGTGGTCGACGTTGTTGGTGTGAAAAGCCGTGCGGATCAGCTTCTGAAAGAGATAGGCCTCCTCGTTGGAGCCCTTGGCCGAGCCGAAGCCGGCCATGCCGGAGGGGCCCATTTCCTCGTAGACCTTCTTCAGCCCCGCCGCAGCCTTGTCCAATGCCTCTTCCCAGGTGGCCTCGCGGAAATGCGTCCAGGGGTTCATGGGATCGACCTGGTCGTCCCAGCGCTTGGGCGCATCCTCACGCCGGATCATCGGCTTGGTCAGGCGCTGCGGGCTGTAGATGTAGTCCCAGCCGAAGCGGCCCTTGACGCAGAGGCGATTCTGGTTGGCCGGCCCGTCGCGCCCGTCGATGTAGAGGATCTTGTCGTTCTTGACGTGGACCGTGGTCTGGCAGCCGACGCCGCAGTAGGGGCAGAGGGTGTCCACCGTGCGGTCCGGGAACGCGACGCGGGTGCCCTTCTCGTCCAGCAGGTTGGCTTCCATCAGGGCGCCGGTCGGGCAGGCCTGCACGCATTCGCCGCAGGCCACGCAGGTCGACTGGCCCATGGGATCGTCGAAGTCGAAGATCACCTTGGCGCCGTGGCCGCGGTAGGCCATGCCGATGACGTCGTTGACCTGGACCTCGCGGCAGGCGCGCACACAGAGATTGCAGTTGATGCAGGCGTCCAGGTTCACCGCCATGGCGATATGGCTGGTATCCGGCGCCCAGGTCTCGCGCTGCGGGAAGCGGCTCTCGGTGACCCCGATGTCCGAGGCCCAGTTCCAGAACTTGCTCTCCGGATCGTGCGAGGTCTCTCGCTTCGGCTGGTCGGCGACCAGCAGTTCGAAGACCATGGCCCGCGCCTTCTCGGCGCGCGCACTGGCGCTCTTGACGACCATGCCCTCGCGCGGGGTTCGGATGCAGGAGGCCGCCAGCACCCGCTCGCCCTCGATCTCCACCATGCAGGCGCGGCAGTTGCCGTCGGACCGGTAGCCGGGCTCCGGCGCATAACAGAGGTGCGGGATCCTGGTGCCGTGGCGCGCCGCGGCCTGCCAGATGGTCTCGTCCGGCGCCGCCTCGATCTCCTGACCGTCGAGGGTGAAGCGAACGACGTCCTGTTTCGCTGCGCCGGTCATTTGAACTCCTCCGGGAAGTACTTGAGGATACACGACAGGGGATTGGGCGCCGCCTGGCCGAGGCCGCAGATCGAGGCGTCGCGCATGACCTGCGACAGCTCTTCCAGCAGCGGCACGTCCCAGGTCTCTTCGCTCATCAGCTTCACCGCCTTCTCGGTGCCGTTGCGGCAGGGCGTGCACTGGCCGCAGGATTCGTCCTCGAAGAAGCGCATCAGGTTGAGCGCCGCGGCCTTGAGGTCGTCCTTGTCGGAAAGGATCACCACGGCGTGCGAGCCGACGAAGCAGCCGAACTTGTCGAGGGCGCCGAATTCCAGCGGCAGGTCGCCCATGGAAGCCGGCAGGATGCCGCCGGAGGCTCCGCCCGGCAGGTAGGCGCGAAAACTATGGCCCTCGGCCATGCCGTCGCAGAACTCGTCGATCAGCTCCTGCACCGAGATGCCGGCCGGGGCGAGCTTCACGCCCGGCGACTTGACGCGGCCCGAGACGGAGTAGGAGCGCAGGCCCTTGCCGCCGTTGCGGCCGTGCGAGGCGAACCACTCGGCGCCCTTCTCGACGATGTCGCGCACCCAGTAGACGGTCTCGACGTTCTGGTTCAGGGTCGGCTTGCCGAACAGGCCGACCTCGGCGATGTAGGGCGGCCGGTGGCGCGGCAGGCCGCGCTTGCCTTCGATGGATTCGAGCATCGCCGACTCTTCGCCGCAGATGTAGGCGCCGGCGCCGCGGCGCAGTTCCAGCGGGCAGTGCCTGCTAAGCCCCGCGGCCTCCAGCTTAGTCATCTCACGGCGCAGAATTTCCAGCACCGCCGGGTATTCGTCGCGCATATAGACGTAGCAGCGCTCGCAGCCGACCGCCCAGGCGGCGATCAGCGCGCCTTCGAGGAAACGGTGCGGGTCGCTCTCCAGGTAGTGCCGGTCCTTGAAGGTGCCTGGCTCGCCCTCGTCGCCGTTGATCGACATGAGCCGCGGACCAGGATAGCCGCGCACGATCTCCCACTTCTTGCCGGTCGGGAAGCCGGCACCGCCCAGGCCGCGCAGCCCGGCATGAGACAGCGCCTCGATGAGCTGCTCCGGGGTGCGCTCGCCGGCCAGACAGGCGCGCAGCAGCTGATAGCCGCCCTCGCCCTGGTAGGCGTCGAAGTCCTTGTAGGCGGGGATCTCGGGATGATGATCGCCGCCGGCCGCCGCGACCAGGTTTTGCACCGTCGCGTTGTCGATGTGGCGATGGCCGACCTCGGCCACCGGAGCTGAGGCGCAGCGTCCCATGCAGGGCGCGGCCACGATGCGGACCTTGTCGCCGACTTCCTGCGGCAGGGCCTTCAGGATGTCCTGGGCGCCCATCATCTCGCAGGTGATGGAATCGCAGACCCGGATGGTCAGCGGCGGCGGCGGGGTCTCGCCCTCGAGCACGATATCGAAATGCGCATAGAAGGAGGCCACCTCATAGACCGCCGCCATCGGCAGCTTCATCTCGCTGGACAGCGCCCGCAGGTGGCGCGCGGCGAGATGGCCATACTTGTCCTGAATCAGGTGCAGGTGCTCGATCAGCAGGTCGGCGCGCCGCGGGCGATCGCCGAGCAGCGCCTGGACTTCCGCCAGCGCATCCGGGTCGAGCTGGCGACCCTTGGGAGTTTTCGGTGCCTTGCGGCGCCCTGAGCCCGGATGTATCTGCCGCTCGAACGGGCGCGGCGTTCCCTCTGGCATAGACTGTTCTCCGATCCTGCGGCCCCTTGCGAGGCCCGCTCCATGCTTCTCCCTGCCGTTCGCCGGTGAGTCCAAATCCCAGCCGATGCTACCCAGCAAGCCTTACGTCGTCTTGTACCTCCACCGGCCGACGGCACTTGGCCGTGACCGACGCTTTCTTCCTTGTTTGCACGTCGTCCGAAAGCCCTCCGAGAGAACCCTCAGGCCCGTGCCGCCTGACGCACGGTCAGGCCGATGTCCGCGGCCGACGGCGCAATGGTCACGCCGGCCGCGCGCAGCGCCTCGATTTTCGCCGCGGCATCGCCCTGGCCGAAGACGTTGACCGTGCCGGCATGGCCCATGCGCCGTTCCGTCGGCGCGTGCAGCCCGGCGATATAGGCGACCACCGGCTTGGGCGCCTTGTTCTGCTTGAGGAAGGCCGCGGCCTCCTCCTCGTCGCTGCCACCGATCTCGCCCAGCAGCACCACGCATTCGGTGTCGGGATCCTCGAAGAACAGCTTCAGGCAGTCGACGAAGCCGACGCCGTGCACCGGGTCGCCGCCGATACCGATGGAGGCCGACTGGCCGAGCCGCTGGCTGGAGATCTGCTCGATCACCTCCGAGGTCAGCGAAGCCGAGCGCGAGGCGATACCGACCTTGCCGGGACGCTCCAGGTGGGCCGGCATGACGCCGATCTTGCAGCGCCCCGGGATCATGATGCCCTGGGAATTGGGGCCGATCAGCCGCGTCCCGGAACCCTCCAGGCGGCGCTTCACGCGCACCATGTCGAGCACTGGGATGCGCTCGGTGACGCAGACCAGCAGCTCGATGCCGGCATCGATCGCCTCGATCAGGGCATCGGCGGCATTGCGCGGCGGCACGAAGACCGCCGAGGCCGTTGCCCCGGTCGCCTCGCGCGCCTCGGCCACGGTGTCGAAGACCGGCAGGCCGAGGTGCCCGCGGCCGCCCTTGCCGGGCACCACGCCGCCGACGACCTTGGTGCCGTAGGCGATGGCCCGCTCCATGTGATAGGTCGCCTGGGCGCCGGTGAAGCCCTGGCAGATCACCTTGGTGTCGCCGTCGATGAGGACCGCCATCACGCCGCCTTCCTGCCGGCGACCTCGACCACCTTGGCGGTGGCCTGGCCCAGCGTCTGCGCAAAGGTCACGGGGATGCCCTGGGACATGAGGATCTTGCGCGCCAGCTCGCCGTTGGTGCCGGCGGCGCGCACGATGAGCGGCACTTTAAGCCCCTCTTCCTTGCAGGCCGCGGCGATGCCTTCGGCCACGGTATCGCAGCGCAGGATGCCGCCGCCGTAGATGTTGACCAGGATGGCCCGCACTTCCGGATTGCGCAGCAGCAGCTTGAAGCCGTGGGTCACCTGGGCGCGGGTCGCCTCCGGGCGGATGTCCATGAAGTCGGCCGGCTCGCCGCCCTGCTCCTTCAGCAGATCGACCGTCGCCAGCGCCAGGCCGGCGCCGTTGACCATGACGCCGATGTTGCCGTCGAGCCGCACGTAGTTGAGGTTGTAGTCCCGCGCCTCGAGCTCCGTCGGATCGAGCTCCTCCTGGTCGCGCAGGTCGGCCAGGTCCGCATGACGGAACTGGGCGTTGTCGTCCAGCACCATCTTGACGTCGAGCGCCAGCAGCTTGCCGCCCGTGGTGACCGCCAGGGGATTGATCTCGATGAGGCTGGCGTCGAACTCCACGAAGGCGGCGTAGATCGCCTTCATCAGGGCCACCGCCTGATCGGCTACCGCCCCTTCCAGCCCCAGCTCGGCGGCCAGCCTGCCGGCAGCGGCGTCCTCGACGCCCTTGTCCGGGTCGACGTCGAGCGACAGCATCTTCTCCGGCGCCGCCGCGAGGCGCGCCTCGATGTCGTTGCCGCCTTCGCGCGCCGCGATCAGCGCGACGCGGCCGACCGAGCGGTTGACCAGGGCGGCCAAGTAGATCTCGCGGTCGTAGGCGATGGCCTGCTCGACATAGACGGCATGGACCAGCTTGCCCTTGGCCCCGGTCTGCGGCGTCACCAGACGGCGCCCGAGCAGGGCGCCGGCCGCCTCGCCCACCGCCTCCGGCGACTGGCAGAGTTTCACGCCGCCGGCCTCCTGGCGCAGGCCGGCGTGG
>JBFGUI010000016.1:0-27998 GCA_041565695.1 Kiloniellaceae bacterium | reverse complement strand
CTCGTACTGCTCGGCCTGACCGCCTTCGAGGGTCTGGCTGGTCTGGATGTTGACCACCGTCGGCAGCAGCTTTTCGACCATGTCCGCAAAGGAGTCGGGCGCCGAACGCGCCTGAACCGCCGAGGCCCAGGCCAGGACCAGGAGGCCCAGCAAGACCACGGCCGCGCCGTGGGCCCAGCGCAGGGCCGGCCCCGGCCGCATCGCGGCCAGCGCCACGGCCCGCTGCTGTCTGGTTGCGGGCGGTTGCAATCCGGAAATTCGAGTCACTGTCAGTTCTCTCCCTCGCTTGGAGATCCGCTCGCGCCAGTTCCTGGAGCGGCGCTCCCTCGAACCGGCCGCCGCGCCGCGCCCTGTCCAAGGCGCAGCCGGCCGGCCGGAAAATCCTGCCGATGCCTGGCAATCTGGAACCATTGGAGCGGGGTTTGAAGGCCCTCTCAAGAAAAAGTGTATCACCTGCAAGCTGCGATACGAAGTAGGCGAATTTGTGGCGACGTCGCACAAATCCTGGGTTTTCGGCAGTTCGACCAGGCCATCACCGGCTATCCGCGCAGCAGCCAGACCAGAAATACACCCAGAGCGGCGGCGGCGACACCGCCGATCCTGAGGTTCTCCGGCGGCATCTCCTCCAGCATCAGCAGGATCTGGCGCAGACGGTGGGGAAACACCGCCAGGAACAGGCCCTCGATCACCAGCACCAGGGCCAGGGCCGTCAGGAAGTCGGTCATGCCGAAGGCGGTCGTCGTCGCCCAGTTCCCGCCTAGTTGCCGCGCCCTTCCTGAGCCTGGTTGAAGAAGCTGAAGAACTCGCTGTCCGGCGACAGTACCATGAAAGTGCTGTCCGCCCCCAGAGAGGCGCTGTAGGCCTGCATCGAGCGGTAGAAGTTGAAGAAATCCGGGTCCTGCCCATAGGCGTTGTTGAGGATCTCCGTGCGCCGTCCCTCGCCCTGACCGCGCAGGATCTCAGACTCACGCTTGGCTTCCGCCGCGATCACCGTCGCTTCGCGGTCGGCCGCCGCGGTGATGCGCTGTGACTGCTCAAAACCTTGGGCCCTGAACTCGGCGGCCTCGCGCTCACGCTCTGAGCGCATGCGGTCATAGACCGATTCCCGGGTCTCGTCCGGCAGGTCGGCGCGACGGATACGCACGTCGACAAGCGCGATGCCGAATCGCTGGGTCTCGCGGTCCACATTCTCGCGGATGCTCTGCAGAATACGCGTGCGCTCGTCCGACAGGACGGCGGAGAGGGTCTCGTTGCCCAGCACCTCTCGCAGACGGCCGTTGATGATGCCGCCCAGTCGCTGACGGGCAACGCCCTCGGTCCGCACGGTCTGGAAGAACAGGAGCGGATCGGTGATCTTGTAACGGGCGAAGACGTCGACGATCAGGCGCTTCTGATCCGACAGCAGGATGTTCTCCGCCGGCGGATCCAAATTCAGGACGCGCTTTTCATAGAACTGCGCATCCTGCCACGGCCACTTGAACGCCAGGCCCGGCTCGGCGATGACCCGCTTGGGCTGGCCGAACTGCAACACGATGGCCTGCTTGCGCTCATCCACCGGGAAGAGCGACATCAAGGTGCCTATGGCGAGGACAATAATGACCACGCCGATGATCAGGTTCTTGTATTTAGACATGGCGCCCTCCTCAGTTGCCGCTGCCGGTCGCACCGGAGCGACCGCGCAGTTCATTCAAGGGCAAATAGGGAACCACGCCGCCCTGCCCCTCACGGTCGAGGATCACCTTGTCGGTGCCGCTGAGGACCCCTTGCAGGGTTTCCAGGTACATGCGCCGGCGGGTGACGTCGGGATTCTGCTGGTAAGCACGATAGACCGAGAGGAAGCGCTCGGCTTCACCTTCAGCCTCGTTCTCCAGCCGCTCCTTGTACGCCTCGACTTCCTGCACCACGCGCAGCGCATCACCGCGGGCACGCGGCAGGATGTCGTTGCGATACTTGTCCGCCTCGTTGCGCAGACGGTCGCGGTCCTGCTGGGCGCGCAGAACGTCGTTGAAGGCGTCAATCACCGCGCGCGGCGGCTGCACGTCCTGCAGCACCAGTTCGGTGATCTCGATACCGGCTTCGTACTCGTTGAGGGTGGCCTGCAGCAGGCTGCGGGTCTCGGCCTCCACGGTACCACGGGCTTCGGTCAGCGCCGGCTGGATGTCGGTACGCCCGATGATCTCGCGCATCGCGCTCTCCGCGGCAATCTTCACCGTCGCGTCGGGGTCGCGGATGTTGAAGAGGTACTGGCCGGCATCGGCGATCTTCCACTGCACGCTGAAGTCGATATCGATGATGTTCTGGTCGCCGGTCAGCATCAGGCTCTCTTCCTCGACGTCCCGGCGGGCGCCCCGGGTCCGTTCGTTGCCGGCGGCGAGGAAACCGACGTCGATCTGCTGGACCGAGGTGACGCTGGGCGTCAGCACGGACTCGATGGGCCAGGGCAGATGCCAGTTCAGGCCCGGCTCCTTGGTCTGGACCCATTCGCCGAACCGCAGCACCACGCCCTGCTGGTCCGGCTGCACCCGATAGACCCCGGTGAACAGCCAGATGCCAAGCAGCACCAGGGCGATGAGGACATAGGCCGACTTGCCGAAGCCACCGGCGCCCCCCGGGAGGATGGTGCGGAAACGATCCTGGCCCTTCTTGATGAAGTCCTCGAAGTCGGGCGGGCGCGGGCCGCCGCCCTGGCCACCGCCGCCGCGGCCCCACGGGCCGCCGCCGGAACCTCCGGAGCCTCCGCCGCCGCCCCAAGGGCCGCCGCCACCTTTGTTTTCCCAAGGCATACTGTCTTATCCCTGTTCCCTGTGTTCCCACCCTCGCGGGCCTGGTTCGAAGCTGAAATCCTCGAGCGCCGGACTTATATCACGCCTGAGCTATTGTTCTAGCCAAGTCTGGCTGCTACCTCCTGCGGGAATATCGGCAGGATCCGGGAGTTTTCAAGGATGAGTGGAATCAGCGAAGCCAGCGTAATGCAAGCGCTGAGGGGCGTCAAAGACCCTGCGAAGGGTACGGATATCGTCTCTCTCGGCATGGTTTCCGGCCTCGTCATCAAGGACGGCAACGTCGGCTTCGCGATCGAGGTGGACCCGCGCCAGGGCGCCGCCATGGAACCGCTGCGCAAGGCCGCCGAGAAGGCGGTCTACGCTCTGGACGGCGTGACCTCCGTCACCGCGGTGCTGACCGCCGAGCGCGCGTCCCAGGGTACTGGCGCGGGCGCTGCCGCCGGACCGGCGGCCCAGGGCGCGGCCAAGCCCTCGGCCGGACCGGGCGGGACGATGATCCCCGGAATCCGCTCGATCGTCGCCGTGGCCAGCGGCAAGGGCGGCGTCGGCAAGTCCACCGTGGCCACCAACCTGGCGCTCAGTCTGGCGCGGCTCGGCCTCAAGGTCGGCGTGCTCGACGCCGACATCTACGGCCCCTCCCAGCCGCGCATGCTGGGAATCAGCGGCCGGCCGACCTCGCCCGACGGCAAGATCCTCGATCCCATGCAGAACTACGGCATCAAGTGCATGTCCATGGGCTTCCTGGTGGCCGAGGACACGCCGATGATCTGGCGCGGTCCCATGGTACAGAGCGCCCTGCAGCAGATGCTGCGCGACGTCAACTGGGGCGAGCTCGACATCCTGGTGGTCGACATGCCGCCGGGCACCGGCGATGCGCAGCTGACCATGGCCCAGCAGGTGCCGCTGAGCGGCGCGGTCATCGTCTCGACGCCGCAGGACATCGCCCTGCTGGACGCCCGAAAGGGCCTCAACATGTTCCGCAAGGTCGACGTTCCGGTGCTCGGCATCATCGAGAACATGAGCGTCTTCGTCTGCCCCAACTGCGGCCATGAGTCGCACATCTTCAGCCACGGCGGCGCGCGCCGCGAGGCCGATCGTCTGGGCATGGAGTTTCTCGGCGAGATCCCGCTCGACATCGAGATCCGCGAGACTTCCGATGGCGGCCGCCCGGTCGCGGTCTCCAAGCCCGAGGCGCCCAATGCCAAGGCCTTCCTCGCCATCGCCCAGCGGGTCTGGGACAAGGTCTCGGCCCAGATCGGCGCCGGCGGCCCGCGCCAGGCGCCCAAGATCGTCATGCAGTAGGCCGCTGGCGCGGCGGCTTTCCGCCACCTCGCGGCTTCGTGACCCGGCGTTGATTTGCGCCGCGCCCCAGGCGGCGTCATGTTCTGGCGGACCGGCAAGCACGGAGGACAAGAGCCATGGCGTTCAGCCGAATCTCGCGGCGCATTCTCGGCGCGGCAGTCCTGGCGGCGGGTCTGCTCGCCGCCGGGTTCCTGGCCACGGCCCCGGCCCGGGCCCTTGACCCCTTCTTCACCACCGACGGCGTGGCTATCGAGGGCTACGATCCGGTGGCCTACTTCACCGAAGGCAAGCCGGTGCGCGGCAAGGAGGCGTTCACCCACAGCTTTGCCGGCGCCACCTGGCGCTTCGCCTCGGCCGAGAACCGCGACGCCTTCGCCGCCGCGCCGGGGCGCTATGCCCCGCAGTACGGCGGCTACTGTGCCTGGGCGGTCTCCCAGGGCTACACCGCCTCCACCGATCCCGACGCCTGGCGCATCGAGGGCGACAAGCTCTACCTCAACTACTCGAAGTCGGTGCAGCGCCGCTGGGAGAGGGACATTCCCGGCAACATCGCCAAGGCCGACGCCAACTGGCCGGGGCTGAAGGGCGGCAACTGAGCGGGCGTCAGCCGCCGAACATCCTTTTCAGGTTCTCGAAGCCGGCCTCGTAGATGCCGCTGATCGCCGCTACGGCATCGCCTTCCGGCGCTCCCTTGGCGTCGAACTCGCTCGACCACTCGACGACGCAGCCCTTGCCGTCCTTGCCCTCGCGCACCCGCAGGGTGGCCGTGTAGTTGCTGACCGGCACGGGCCCGGAGAGGATCGAATAGGTGTAGAGACGCTCCTTGTCATTGATCTGCTCGAGCTTCTCCTCGATGGTGCCGCCGCCCATGAGGGACAGCTTGCGCAGGGTGCTGCCGTCCTCCTTCTTGATCTCGCTCTTCGCGACCGCCGGATGCCAGTCGGGCAGCGCGTTGAAATTGCCGATGACGTCCCAGACGGTCTTCGCCGGAACCGGCAGCTCCGTGGATGAACTCACCTTCGCCATACCGGACCTCCCCTCTGTTTTCTCCGGTTATCCAGATCTTGCTTGAGCGGCAAGTCTAGGGCGGGGGAGACCGCGTCGGCAAGCTGCCAGGTAGGACCACTTGCCGCCGCCGCGCGGGCCGGCGGCCGGGGCTTCACGCTTTGTTAATGCGCAGTGGCAAGAATCCTGGGCCGCTCGCGCTGCGAGCCCTGCTGCTCATTTCGTCGGCCGCCCGGATTTCCCCAGATGATGCGATACGTCAAGCCGCCGCTTGCTCTGCTACGACGCCTGATCGACCGCCAGACGCAGTCGAGCGATATCGCGCTCGACGTCTACTGCGCGCCAAACCCCCTGCTGCGCGAGTTCTTCTGGGCCCGGCTGTGGATGCTGACGTTGCTGATCCGACGCTTCTCCAGGCCCGACGGCGCCTGTCTCGACTTCGGCGGCGGCAGCGGCATCTTCATGCCCAGCCTGGCGAGCGGCTTCCGCTCCGTCGATCTGATTGATCTGAACACGGCCCAGGCCGAGCAGATGCGTGAGGCCTATGAGCTGGACAACGTACAGATCACCCGCGCCAACATCCAGGAGTTCGACTTCGGCGGCGGCCGCTTTGACGCCATCATCGCCGCCGATGTCCTGGAGCATTTCCAGGACTTGAGCTTCCCGGTCGCGCGCATCCGCCACTGGCTGGGCGCCAAGGGTATTCTCTACACCTCGCTGCCGTCGGAGAACCTGGCCTACCGCCTGCTGCGCGTGGTCTTCGGCAAGAAGAAGCCGCACGACCACTACCACGCCGCCTGGCAGGTCGAGCAGTTCCTCCGCGAGCACGGCTTCCGCAAGGTCTTCGGAATCTACCACCCGCTCTTTCTGCCGCTGTTCCCGCTGTTCCGCATCAGCGCCTGGCAGAAGGCCTGAGCGGCCGCCGCGGCGCCACGTCCGGGTCGGCTCAGACCCGCTCCAGGACGACGATGCTGTAGTCCGGCTGGCCTTCGCCGCCGGAAACCGGCGGATCGCGGCGCGTTTCCCGCCACGCGGCGGGATCGAGGTCGGGAAAGGTGGTGTCGCCCTCCGGGCAGGCGTGGACCTCGGTCAGGTAGATGCGCCGGGCCAGCGGCAGGGTCAGGGCATAGATCTCTCCGCCGCCGATCACCATGACCTCCTGGGCGCCGCTTTCCGCCGCCAGTGCCTGGGCGCGCTCCAGGGCGGCATCGACCGCCGCAAAGACCTCGACGCCCTCGGGCCGGAAGGCGGCATCGCGGGTGACCACCAGATTGGGCCGGCCCGGCAGCGGCCGGCCGATGGACTGGTAGGTCTTGCGGCCCATCACCACGGGCTTGCCGAGGGTCTGGGCCTTAAAGAACTTGAGATCGCCGGAGAGATGCCAGGGCAGCCCGCCGGCCCGCCCGATGACGCCGTTGTCGGCGCGCGCCAGGATCAGGGCGACCGGCACGCCCGCTGCGCTGGCCTTCGCCATGGCTCAGACGGCGACCGGCGCGGCGATGTGGGGATGGGCCTCGTAGCCGACCAGTTCGAAGTCCTCGTAGCGGAAGGCGAAGAGGTCGCGGACCGCCGGATTGATCTTCATCTGCGGCAGGCGGAGCGGTTCGCGCTGCAGCTGGATGTCGGCCTGCTGCTGGTGGTTCAGGTAGAGATGCGCATCGCCCAGGGTGTGGATGAACTCGCCGGGCTCGAGGTCCGAAACCTGGGCGATCATCAAGGTGAGCAGCGCGTAAGAGGCGATATTGAAAGGCACGCCCAGGAAGATATCGGCGCTGCGCTGGTAGAGCTGGCAGGAAAGCCGCCCCTCGGCCACGTAGAACTGGAACAGGCAGTGGCAGGGCGGCAGGGCCATGCGCTCGATCTCCGCCACGTTCCAGGCGCAGACGATGATGCGCCGCGAGTCCGGGGTTTCCTTGAGCTGCTTCAGAACCTGGGAGATCTGGTCGATGTGGCGCCCGTCCGGCGCCGGCCAGGAGCGCCACTGCGCCCCGTAGACCGGCCCCAGATCGCCGTTCGCGTCGGCCCATTCGTCCCAGATGCGAACGCCGTTTTCCTTCAGATAGGCGATGTTGGTGTCGCCTTTGAGGAACCACAGCAGCTCGTGGATGATGGATTTCAGGTGCAGCTTCTTGGTGGTCAGCACCGGGAAGCCCTCGGCGAGGTCGAAGCGCATCTGGTAGCCGAAGAGGCTCTGGGTACCGGTGCCGGTGCGGTCACCCTTGTAACAGCCCTCCTCACGCACCTGGCGCAGGAGGTCGAGGTATTGCTTCACGTCGTCCCTTCTCGGTCTGCGGTCTGGTCTCGGGCCGGCCGACCGGCCTGCGCGGGGGGCCGGCAGAGCGCCCTGGCCCGCCCTGCCCGGAGTCGCCGGGCCATTTTAGCGCAGATGCCCTGGCCTGGGACCGGGAATCGACGCCCGCAGGCCGGCCCGGCGTTCAGAAAAGGCACGGCTCCTAGACCTTTTATCAACCAATTAAAGTGCTTATATTAACTCTGCCGGTTCGCCGGCTATGGCGCTAAACGGGCCTGTGGAATAAGCGTAGCGGACCCGGGGGCAGTACCCGGCGCCTCCACCAATCCCCTCCAAGCCAGCGGATTTTTTGGTGTTTCGGAGGGTTCCCATGGGGGCGAAACAGGATCGACGCGCGTGGTAAAGATGGGTTCGGTGCCCGGCATGGTACCGCCGTTATCGGGCCGAAACTATAGTTGCGAACGACAACTACAGTGAGGCACGCCTCGCCGCTTAATGCGGTCAGGTTGGCCAAATTTAAGCCCTAGGCTCTCACAAGCTTAGGCGGGGTTCGGGGCGCACCTGGCAACAGAAGCGCCCCACCGGGGCGCGTAGGGCAACACAAGCGCCCCACCGGGGGGCAAGAACGAGCAAAGCCGCGGGGTCCGGCCTCAAGGCAGGTACCGGCGCGCGGCGGGAATTTGGGAGTCAATGTCGGACGACGGCCTCAGATACGACCGCATGGTGGAGGACGCGCTGCGCTCGGTGGTGCGTCGAGCCCTGATCCATGTGGCCGAGCACGGCCTGCCCGGCAACCACCACTTCTACATCACCTTCCGCACCGACCACGCGGCGGCCGAGATCCCCGCTGCGCTGCGCGAGCGCTACCCCGGCGAGATGACCATCGTCCTGCAGCACCAGTTCTGGGGCCTGGAGGTCGACGAGCAGCAGTTCTGCGTCACCCTCAGCTTCTCCGATGTGCCGCACCGCCTGGTGGTGCCCTTTGCCGCGGTGACGGCCTTCGCCGACCCCTCGGTGCGCTTCGGCCTGCAGTTCGACGTGGAGTCCGGCGAGATCGCCAGCGGCCCGACGGAAAGCGCGGCGCTGTTCGAGCCGCCGGCGGGCGAACAAAGCCCCGAGCCTGCCGAAAAGGGCGAAGAGAAGGCCGCCGAGAACGAGAAGCGCGAAGACGGCGAGAAGATCGTCACCCTGGACGCCTTCCGCAAGAAGTGAACCGCCGCCCGCTGGGCGAAGCGGCCATCTGCACTTAGGAAACGGGAAATCGGACCGGCGCCTGGCGCCGGCAGAAGGCTGCGCCTAGTGGCGCTTGCCCATGGTGGCGGGGTCCCAGCGCCGGGTGGACTTCTGACTGGACGGCTTGCCGATGCTGCCGGCCACCGAGGGACGGCGCATCAGACCGACGAACTCCTCGAACCGCCGCTTCAGTTCCTTGCGCTCTTCCAGAGTCATTTCCGACTCGGGAATGTCGCTGAGGTCGCGGTGGCGGATATCGTCCATAGCCTGCTCCTTGATCTGCGGGGCTGTCGCAGGCTCACAGCCTGTGGGATAACCCTCTGGACCGCCCTATCATCCCGCTCCTTGGTTAAGGGAGCGTTATCGCCGGGCCGATCCCTGCCGCCCCGCCCGGCCCGCTTCACGACGCCGCCATGAACACGCCGCCCGAGCTGCCTCAATTCCTCATCGACGGGCCCGCCGACGCGCCCCTCACCTTCGCCTTCGCCCACGGCGCCGGGGCACCCATGGACACGCCCTTCATGAGCTTCTTCGCCACGGCCCTCGCCGACCGGGGCTGGCGCGTCGCCCGCTTCGAGTTCCCCTACATGGCCCGGCGCCGCCGCGAGGACCGGCGCCCGCCGCCGGACCGCCAGCCGGTGCTGCTGGCGACCTGGCGGGCGATGATCGGCCATTTCGGGCCGGACCGCCTGGTCATCGGCGGCAAGTCCATGGGCGGGCGCATGGCCAGCCTCGTCGCCGACGAGGCAGGCGTGCGCGGCCTCGCCTGCCTCGGCTACCCCTTTCACCCGGCCGGCAAGCCCGAGCGGCTGCGCAGCGAACACCTGGCGGCGCTCAGGACCCCCTGCCTGATCTGCCAGGGGACGCGCGATGCCCTGGGCAGAGCCGAGGAGGTCGCCGGCTACGACCTGGCCGCCACCATCCGCCTGCACTGGGCCGCGGACGGCGACCACGACCTCAAGCCGCGCAAGGCCAGCGGGCGCAGCGCCGAGCAGAACTGGGACGAGGCCGTCGCGGCGCTCGATGCCTTCTTCCGCGCGCTCTAGGCCATGGCGGCGGCCAGCGCCTCCGGCGGGATGTGCACCAGCTCGAACTTCAAACCGTCGGGATCGGCGAAGAACAAGGCGTAGTAGCCCGGCAGGTAGTCGTAGACGGCCGGGGGATCGAGCACTTCGATGCCCTCGCGACGCAGCAGCTCGTGGCAACGGTCGACCCGTTCGCGGCTGTCGGCGTTGAAGGCGAAGTGGTGGAAGCCCGGGGCATAGCGCTCCGCCTGCCGGTGCCGATGCTCCGGGCGCGCCTGCCACAGGTTGACGGCGAAGCCCGGCGGCGCCGCCCAGAGCGACATCTCCGGGCTGCGTTCGACCTCGCGGTAGCCGAGGAAATCCAGCACCGGGGCGTAAAAGCGTGCCGTCGCGCCGGCAAGGTCGCTGACGGTGATGCCCAGGTGGTTCATGCTGCCGAGGATCGGGCCGGGGCTCATGGCGGGGGTCTCCTGTCGCATCCGTTGAATGCCACCGGGTGTAGCAGAACCCTCCTGACATCATGCTGTCAGTATGGTTCTGTTAGGCTGCCTGTCAGGAGGAAGGCAGCATGCGCCGTGCGGACAGACTTTTTCAGATAGTTCAAGAACTTAGGCGCCAGAAGCTGGTGACGGCGCGGCAGCTGGCCGAAACGCTCGAGGTTTCCGAGCGGACCATCTACCGCGACATCCGCGATCTCGCCGCCTCGGGCGTGCCGATCGAGGGCGAGGCCGGGGTCGGCTACGTGCTGCAGCGCGGCTACGACCTGCCGCCGCTGATGTTCACCGAGGAGGAGATCGAGGCCCTGGTGCTCGGCGCCCGTATCATCGAGTCCTGGGCCGATCCGGCGCTGGCCAAGGCCGCCGGGGACGTGGTGGCCAAAGTCGAGGCGGTGCTGCCGCAGGGCCTGCGCGACCAGGTCTCGCGCACGCCGCTCTCCGCCCCGGCCGACCACCGCGCCGCACCCCTGAGCGTCGATGCCGGGGCCATCCGCGCGGCCCTGCGCAGCCGGCGCAAGCTGCACTTCCACTACTGCAACGCCGAGGGCCGGGCCAGCGAGCGCAAGGTGCGGCCGCTGGCGCTGGCCTTCTACGGGCCGGTCTGGCTGCTCATCGCCTGGTGCGAGCTGCGCGACGACTTTCGTGCCTTCCGGCTCGACCGCATGGAGCGCATGACGCTGCTGGAGGAGCGCTTCGCCGAGGAGCGCGGCAAGACCCTGCACGACTTCGTGGTGGCCGACCGCGCCCGCCGCGCCGGGCAGAGCGACGCCCGCGCACTGGAAGCGGCCGTTCCGGAATGAAGCGCGGCAAGTCCGGCGCCGCAGGCGTCAAACAGCCTGATTTCGTCAGACGCTGTGTTCTCCTGCTGGCGCCGCTCGGCCCGGTTGTGCCGCGCGCCATGTTCGGCGGCTGGGGACTCTATTGCGACGGCGTGATGTTCGCCTTGATTGCGCACGACCAGCTGTATCTCAAGGTGGACCAGAAGAGCCTCGGGCACTTCGAGGCAGCCGGATCCGAGCCCTTTACCTATCGTGGCCGCAACGGATTGGTGGCGCTTTCCTACCGGCGCGCTCCGGAAGGAAGCCTGCGTTCCCGAGAGGCGATGCGGCCCTGGGGCGAACGCGCGCTGGCGGCGGCCCGCCGCACGGTCGTCCGCAAGAGGGCCAAGGGCGAAGCACAGACCAGGACGGCCTGAGCAAGCCCTTCCCGGACTTGCCTGGGTCTTGGCTGGACCGGCCCGTCCGCCTACACTCCCGCCCGACCACCGCAGAGGCCGAACCGCCCGGCCCCGCCGCAACTGCCAGGACCCGCATCACATGTCCCCAGCCTCCCCCGCCGAGACCGCCACCCGCATCGAAACCGATTCCATGGGCGAGATCGCCGTGCCGGCCGACCGCTACTGGGGGGCCCAGACCCAGCGGTCGCTGGCCAACTTCAAGATCGGCGGCGAGAAGATGCCGCCCGCCCTGGTCAAGGCGCTGGGCATTCAGAAGCTGGCGGCGGCGCGCACCAACAAGGCGCTCGGCGTCTTGGACGCGAAGCTGGCCGAGGCGATCTGCCAAGCGGCGCAGGAAGTCGCCGACGGCAAGCTGATGGACCACTTCCCCCTGGTTGTCTGGCAGACCGGCTCCGGCACCCAGACCAACATGAACGCCAACGAGGTCATCGCCGGGCGCGCCAACGAGATCCTGAGCGGCAAGAAGGGGGGCAAGGAGCCGGTGCACCCCAACGACCACTGCAACATGGGCCAGTCGTCGAACGACACCTTCCCCACGGTGATGCACATCGCCGCGGTGCAGAAGATCGTCGGCGAGACCATCCCGGCGCTCGGCCACCTGCACGCCGCCCTCGACGCCAAGGCAAAGGTCTTCGAATCGATCATCAAGATCGGCCGCACCCACCTGATGGACGCCACGCCGCTTACCCTGGGCCAGGAATTCTCCGGCTACGCCACCCAGGTGGCCTACGGCATCAAGCGCCTGGAGGGCGCCACCGAGCGCCTGCTGCAGCTCGCCCAGGGCGGCACCGCCGTCGGTACGGGCTTGAACGCCGTCGAGGGCTTCGCCGAGGCCTTCGCCGCCGAGGTCGCCAAGATCACGCAGCTGCCCTTCAAGACGGCGGAGAACAAGTTCGAGGCCCTGGCCGCCCACGACGCCGTCGTCGAAGCCTCGGGCGCGCTCAACACCATCGCCTGCTCGCTGATGAAGATCGCCAACGACATCCGCCTGCTCGGTTCCGGCCCGCGCTGCGGCCTCGGCGAGCTGCGCCTGCCGGCCAACGAGCCGGGCTCCTCCATCATGCCGGGCAAGGTCAATCCGACCCAGACCGAGGCCATGACCATGGTCTGCGCCCAGGTGATGGGCAACCACACCACCTGCACCGTGGCCGGCTCCAACGGGCATTTCGAGCTCAACGTTTTCAAGCCGGTGCTGATCTATTCGCTGCTGCAGTCGGCGCAGCTGATCGGCGATGCCTGCGATTCCTTCCGCAGCAACTGCATTGAAGGCATCGAGGCCGACGAAGAGCGCATCGCCACCCTGATGCGCCAGTCGCTGATGCTGGTGACCGCGCTCAATCCGCATGTCGGCTACGACAACGCCGCCAAGATCGCCAAGAAGGCCTATGCCGAGAACACGACCCTCAAGGATGCGGCGATCGCCCTCGACCTGCTGACCGACGCGCAGTTCGAAGAGTGGGTGCGGCCCGAAAGCATGCTCGGTCCGCGCGCCAGGAAGTAGCAGCGGATCATGACGGAACAGCCGGCGCCAGATCAGGTCGCCGAGGCGGCGGGCATGTCCCCGGCGCCCGGCGAAGGCATCCGCAAGCGCTCGATCAAGATCGCCGGTCACAGCACCTCGCTGTCGCTGGAAGGCGTGTTCTGGGATGCGCTGAAGGAGGTGGCCGCCGGGCGCGGGCTGTCGATCAATGCGCTGATCGAGGAGATCGACCGCGACCGCGGCACCAATCTGTCCAGCGCGGTCAGGGTCTACCTGCTGAAGCACTTCCGCGCGGCGGCGGGCGGCGCGGTCAGCCCCCCAGACCCTTCAGCAGGGACTTGATGCCCTCGCGCAGCAGTTCCTCCGGCTCGGGCGGCGCGGTGCCGGGCTGCTCCTGCAGCGGCTGCGGCTCCGGCGTCGTTCCGGGAATCTCGACCGCCTTGGGCGCCGTCTCCTCGCGCCGCTGGAAGGGCTGTCCGCTGATGCCGACGTCAGGCGAGTCCAGGGGACCGCGCAGCACCGCCGTCAGATAGGCATTGTTCGGATCGGCGTCGCGGAACACGTCGGTGCGGCTTTCCATGCGCCAGGCCGGCAGGTTCGCATTGCCCGCGGTCAGTGCCACCGCATCGCGGCCGCGGATCTTCAGATCGTCGCTGCGCAGCACGCCCTGCTCGATGACGAAGGTGCCGTCGACCTTGGAAGGGGCGCCGGCGAAGGAACTGAACAGGACGGTGGTGCTGTCGGTGACGCCGCGCACCTCCTTCACCTTCTGGCCCAGCAGATTGAGGACGATCGCGGCGCCCTGCTCTTCGACCTTGGTTGCCACGGTGAGCGTGCCGTCGAGCCTGCCGCTGCCGGCCAGCGCGGAAACCAGCGCCGCCTCGCTGAGGCCCTGGCTGGTGAGGTTGCCCTGCAGCGACAGCGGTCCGGAGAAGCGGTCGGTTTCGGCGAGGTCGCGCAGCAGTTCCTTCATCTCGACGTTCGTCGCGCTGACCGCCGCGGCGACCTCCAGCCCGCCGCGTGCCGTCTCGCGCGCATCGGCGCGGCCGGTGAGCGACAGCCTGCCGCCGTAGGTCTGTCCATCGAAGCGCTTCAGGTCCAGAATCCCGCCGGCCAGCACGGCCTCGACCTCCGCCTTGGAAAGGCGCAGCTTGTCGATCAGGATCTCCGCGGCGTGCAGCTTCACGTCGGCATCGACGCCGCGCAGGGCCGCAACGTCGATCGGCTTGTTCGACCAGCGCTCGCGGCCGGCTGGGCGCGCCGTGCCGCCGCCGTCCGCGGCGCCGTCCTTTGCGGTCGTCTTCTTGCCCGCCGTCTTGCCGGCCGCCGCCGGCGCGGCCAGCACCGCCAGCGGCAGGGCTCCCGTGGTGAGATCGGCGGTGATCTTCGGCCGCGCGCCACCGAGCGCCACGCCGAGCTGCCCGGCCAGCAGCTTCACGCCGGCGACCTCGCCCTGCAGGCCGGAGAGATCGATCTGCGCCGGCGAGCCTACGAGACGGCCTTCCAGCGCCACCGGGCCGAGGCCGGCCGGCACCGCCGCATCGCGCGCCAGCTCACCCAGCAGCACGCTGAGATCCGGGTGGTCGAGCCGCAGGGCGGCATCGATTGCCGGCGCACCGGGCTTCAGGTCGGCCCTGCCGGCGGCCTCGAGGCTGCCGTTCAGGGCCACCAGCCGCTGGTCGAAGCGCACTTCCTGCCGGTTGCCGTTGACCGCGCCCGACAGCGTGAAGGACTCCAGCGGCAGCTGGCCGACATCGGCGAGGCCAAGCAGCTTGGTGAGGCGGGACAGCGCCGCCACGGAGACGTCCAGCGAGCCGTCGACCGAGGGCTCGCGGTCGACGTTGGCGAGGCTGCCGGCAAAGCGTCCGCGGCTGCCGGCGAGGTCGTCCAGCGAGAAGTCCCGCACCACCAGCCCGCCGCGCTGCAGGGTGGCATCCAGCCGCAGCCCGTTGAGCGGCAGCCCGCGGTAGGTCAGCTGACCGACCTTGATGTCGAAGTTGGCGTCGAAACTGCCGAGGACCGCCAGGCCGGCAGGCGGTTGCGCCGCCGCCGGCGCGCCCTGCGGCGGCGCACCGGGCGCCGGGGCCGCCTGCGGCGCCGCTTGCGCCGGCGCGGCCGCGGCGGCGTCCGGCAGGTAGGCATCGAGGTTGATGCGGTCCAGGGTCACGCCGATGCCGAGGCCGGGCCGGTCGCGCAGGGCGACGGCGATGCCGCCGGTGAGACGGCTGACGTCGAGCTGCAGGTCGATGTTGCGCAGCGTCACCTGATCGCTCTGGGCCTCGATCCCGGTCTTGAACGCCAGGCGGCGCAGCCGGTCGGGCGAGACCGCCGGAAGATCGATGCTGAGCCACTGCAGCAGGCCGCGCAGGTTGTCCGAGCCGGCCTCGACGGTGCCGTCGAAGCGCAGCCCGGAGGCGGCCGGACTGAGCTTGCCGGCGAGCGAAACATCGGAGCTGCCCGGCAGCTGGGCGGAGGCTTCCTCAAGGGTCAGCCGGCCGTCGGCGAGGCGCGCGGCGGCCCGCAGCTGGCGCACCGTCTGGCCACGATAGAGCAGCGCATCGGCGGCCAGGCTCACCGAGGCCGTCACGCCGCGCGGCAGCTCGGGCGCAGCGGACGCCGCGGCGGGCGGCGGGGCCAGCTGCGCCGCCGGCGGCGCTTCCGTGCCCTGCGTGCGCTCGCTTTCAGCCGGATTTGCCGGCGGCGCTCCGGATGCCAGCAGTTTGTCGAGGTCGAGGCTCTTGGTGGTGAGTTCGACGGCGATGTCGGGAACCGCGCCGAAGCGGGCGGCCACTTTGCCGTCGAGTGACAGCGGGCCGAGACGCAGTACCACGGCGTCCGCCGCCGCCTCGCTTTCGCTGCCGGTGATCTCGGCACTCAGGTCGAAGGGCTGGGCGAGCTGCGCGGGCAGCGCGCCGGTCTTTTCCGCCAGCGGCAGCCCGCGGATCAGCGCGGCGAGGTCTTCACCCCGGGCCTGCAGGCGGCCTCGCAGGGTGCGCAGATCCTTGTGACGGGACAGGGCGCCGAGGAACTGGCCGTTCGCCTTGGCGCGCGGCAGCCCGAGCGAGAGGGACAGCGCCGTTGCGCCGTTTTCCACCAGGCGATCGAGATTGAAGTCGAACTCGACCGGCACCTCCTGATAGATCGCCTTGCCGGTGGCGACAAAGGGGCCGATCAGCGACTCGGCGCCCAGTTCGGCATTGAGGTCGTTGATCACTTCCGTGCGACCGTTCACCGCATCACGGAATCGCACCGTTCCGTCCTCGATGATGAAGCTGTCGACGCGAAACGAGTCGTCACCGCCGACATCTTCCTCCGCCGGCGTGGCTTCGGGAGCCGCCGCACCCGGGGACTGGGGTTGGGGCGCGGTGGCAAGCTCCCAGTTCGCCCGGCCGTCGGGCAGGATTTCGAGCAGGACCTCGGGCTGCACCAGGGTGACGCTCTCGACCCGCACCGAGCCGCGCAGCAGGGGCATCAGGGCGACACGGACCTGCAGCTCCTCCAGCTGGATCATGGCGGCGTCGGAGCCGCCTTCGATATTGGCCAGCGTGACGCCACGCGCGGCAAAAGCCGGCGCCGGCAGAAGACGCAGGCTGACTTCGCCGGCGATCTGCAGATCCCGGCCGGTGTGCTTCTTGACCAGGGCGGCCATGCGGCCCTTCTCGCTGTTCCAGTCCCAGAAGCTGGGCAGGACCAGCAGGGCACCCGCCGCCACGACGATCAGAATGACGACAGCGAGGAGTACCTTTTTCACGCTTGTTCCTTAGAGTCTTCTCGCCGGGATCGACCTGCGAGACATTGCAACCGGGTCCAATTGCGCTAAGCTACTTTAATCGGGTGACTCCGGCAAAGCGGAAGGCGCATCCTGCAGAGAACTGCGCGGCGGTTGACAGCCTGCGCCCGGATGCGGTCGGCAGCGGACCATGGCCGGAGCACCGGAGATACATCTGGTGTCGGGTGACAGCGGGGCAAGCACGAAGGTACCAGAGTGGACGTGCCTTGACCGAAAGAGCAACCATGCCGGCGAGCGACAGTTCCAATGGGTGAAATCGTCGATCTGGACGCCTACCGCGCCGCACAAAGGCGGCGCCAGCAGGAAGAGGCCAAGCGGAAGGAACGCAGCCGGACGCTGGCGGAGCGCGGCGAGGCCAGCAACACCAAGCCCGGTCCGGAGCCCCGCAAGGACGATCCGGCGTAGTCCGCTGGGGCCGCTCTGCGACCGCGCCGCGGACAGGCTCCGTCAGAGCTCCGCTCAGGTGCGGCCGGGATCACCTTTCGTCTCGTTGCGGCGCAACCAGGCCTTGCGCAGCTCCATGACTAATAGCAACGACAGGGCGAGGACCGCCACCAGCAGCCAGTCCTCAAGGCTGATCGGCTGCAGCGATAGGACATCCTTCAGCCCGGGCAGGTACATGGCCGCCACATGGAAACCCTGCGCGCCGAGAATCGCCAGGATCAGGAAGGGGTTGGCGCCGAACGGCACGGCGAAGGCCGAGCGGCTTTCGGAGCGGGCATTGAGCGCGTGCACGTTCTCGAAGAGCACCATCAGCAGCAGCAGCAGGTTGCGGGCACGCTCCTCCGGCAGGCCGGCGTCCAGCGCCCAGTAGTAGAACGCGAAGGCGCAGACCCCCATGTAACCGCCGGCGGTCAGTACCTGGCCGATCATGCGGCGGTCGAAAAGCGGCTCCTCACGCGGCCGCGGCCGGCGCTCCAGCACGCCGGGCTCGCCCTTCTCGAAGGCCAGGGCGACGTCCTGGATGCCGTTGGTCACGAGGTTCAGCCACAGCAGCTGCACAGCGAAGAGCGGCAGCGGCAGGCCGGCGACGATGGAAAGCAGGAACAGCACGATCTCGCCCAGCCCGGTGGCGACCAGCAGATAGATCAGCTTGCGCACGTTGTCGTAGGCGACCCGGCCTTCCTCGATGCCGGCGACGATGGAAGCGAAGTTGTCGTCGGCGAGGATCAGGTCGGCGGCGCCGCGCGCCACGTCGGTGCCGTCCTTGCCCATGGCCACGCCGATGTCGGCGGCCGCCAGGGCCGGGGCATCGTTGACCCCGTCGCCGGTCACCGCCACCAGATGCCCGGCGCGCTGCAGGCAGCGCACGATCTGCAGCTTCTGCGTCGGCTCGACCCGGGCGAAGACGTCGGTGCCCTCGACCAGGGCGGCGAAGGCGGCGTCATCGTCGGCGGCCGCGGCCAGCGCGCGGCCGCTGACCACCCGCGGCGCTCCCTGCCCGATGCCGAGCTGGTTGGCGATGGTGCGCGCGGTCTCCGGGTGATCGCCGGTCACCATGACCACCTCGACGCCGGCGGAGCGGCAGCGGTCCACCGCCGCCGGCACCTCCGGGCGGACCGGGTCCATCAGCCCGACGAGGCCGAGCAGGCGCAGGTAGCGCAGCGAGTCCGGCGCGGCCTTCTGCGCCGCCTCCTGCGAGACCACGCCGCTGGCAACGGCCAGCACCCGGTAGCCCTCGGCCGCCATGGCCTCGCCGGCCTCCAGCGCGCTTGCCCGGTCGACGCCGTCGCACATCGGCAGCAGGACTTCCAGGGCACCCTTCACGTGCACCGTCACCCGCGGCGGCGCGGCCGTGTCCTGCGCGGTGGCATAGGCGGCGACGAAGGCGGCGCCGTAGCGACGCTGCGGCTCGTAGGGAATGATGTTGAGCTGGGCGTGCCGGCGCTTCGCCGCCACGGGATCGATGCCCAGCTTGCGGGCCAGCACCAGAAAGGCGACGTCGACGGTATCGCCGAGATGGCTCTCCGAGTCCGCCGAGACCTGCAGCTCGGCCTCGTTGCACAGCGCGGCGCTGCGGGCCAGCTCGGTGAAGCCGGCCAGTTCCTGCCGGCCCGGCGCCCGCCCGTCGACGGTGACGCTGCCCTCGGGACGGTAGCCCTGGCCGCCGACCTCGCCACGCGTCGCTGGCCCGGCGTCGTCGAACAGCAGCACCTGCTTCACGGTCAGCTCGTTGCAGGTGAGCGTGCCGGTCTTGTCGCTGGCGACCAGCGTGCAGGCGCCGAGACCCTCGACGGCCGGCAGCGCCCGCACGATGACGTTGCGCCGCGCCATGCGCGAGGTGGCGATGGCCAGGGCGACGGTGATCGCCACCGGCAGGCCCTCGGGAATGGCCGCCACCGCCAGCGCCACCGCGACCAGGAAGACGGTGAGCAGCGAGAGGCCCTGGGCGAGCTGCACCGCCGCCAGCACGGCGATGGCCATCAGGGTGGCGATGCCGATCCAGCGGCTGAACTGCTCGAGCCGGCCGATCAGCGGCGGCAACGCCTGGTCCGGCGCTGCCAGAGCGGAGGCGATGCGGCCGATCTGCGTGCGCGCCGCTGTCGCGACCACCAGCGCCTGGGCCCGCCCGGTCAGCACGGTGGTGCCGGCGTAGAGCAGGTTGCTGCGATCGGCCATCGGCACGGCCTCGTGCAGCACCGCCGCGGCGTCCTTGGCGACCGGCAGGGATTCGCCGGTCAGCAGGGATTCGTCGACCGAGAGCTCCTGCTGGCTTAAGAGGCGCAGGTCGGCCGGGACGGCGGTGCCGGACTCCAGCCGCACCAGGTCCCCGGGCACCAGCTCGGCCGTGTCGATGCGCTGCGGCAGGCCGTCGCGCAGCACGATGGCGGTGGCCTGCAGCATGCGGTCGAGCGCCGCGGCGCTGTGCTCGGCCTTCCACTCCTGGAATCCGCCGATCACGGCGTTGACCTGCAGCACCACGAAGATGAAGGCGGCATCGCTCCACTCGCCGACGCCCAGCGAAACCACGGTGGCGGCGAACAGCAGGTAGACCAGCGGCGACTTGAACTGGCGCAGGTAGACCAGCCAGGCCGGCGTGGTCTCGCGCCGCGGCAGGCGGTTGGCGCCGTAGCGCGCCAGGCGCGCCCCGGCCTCCGCCGCGGAGAGGCCCTCGCCGCCAGCCTCCAGCAGGCGCAGCGCCTCATCGCCGGACAGGGCATGCCAGGCGGCGCGCGGGGCGGGCAGCTGTTCGGCCGGGGTGGAAGAGGCAGCTTCGGTCATGACCGCGCGAAGTTTGCGTGGCGCGCCGGCCCGCTGCAAGCGGCAGAATTGTCGCGCAAGTGGGTGACGGTCAGACCGTCAGGATCTTGCCCGGGTTCATGATGTTGTCGGGATCGAGCGCCAGCTTCACCTGGCGCATGACCGCCAGCGCCTCGCCGTGCTCGGCCTGCAGGAAGCGCATCTTGCCGGTGCCGACACCGTGCTCGCCGGTGCAGGTACCGCCCATGGCAAGGGCGCGCATCACCATGCGCTCGTTGACGCCTTCGGTCTTGGCCATCTCCTCCGGATCATCGGGGTCGACCAGGAAGGTGAGGTGGAAGTTGCCGTCGCCGACATGGCCGACGATGGGCGCGAGGACGCCGGTCTCGTCGATGTCCCTGCGGGTCTCCAGGATGCATTCGGCAAGGCGGGAGATCGGCACGCAGACGTCGGTCGCCCAGCCCTTGGCGCCGGGCCGCAGCGCCAGGTTGGCGAAGTAGGCGTCGTGGCGCGCCTGCCAGAGTTTGTTGCGGTCCTCCTGGCGGATCGCCCATTCAAAGTTCGAGCCGCCGTAGTCGCGGGCGATCTCGCCGACCATTTCCGCCTGCTCCTTGGCCCAGGCCTCGGTGCCGTGGAACTCGAAGAACAGCGTCGGCTTCACCGGGTAATCGAGCTTCGAATAGGCGTTGATGGCCTTGACCTGCAGCTCGTCGAGCAGTTCGATGCGGGCGACAGGAATGCCCGACTGAATGGTCAGGATCACCGTGTCGACGGCGCCGGCCAGGGTGTCGAAGGAGCACACCGCCGCGGTCACCGCCTCGGGAATGCCGTAGAGCCGCAGCTGTATCTCGGTGATGATGCCCAGCGTCCCCTCGGAGCCGACGAAGAGTCGGGTCAGGTCGTAGCCAGCCGCCGACTTGCGCGCCCGCCCGCCGGTGCGGATTACCCGGCCGTCGGCCAGCACCACCGTAAGGCCCATGACGTTCTCACGCATGGTGCCGTAGCGCACCGCGTTGGTGCCGGAGGCCGAGGTCGCCGCCATGCCGCCGAGGGAGGCGTCGGCGCCCGGGTCGATTGGGAAGAACAGGCCGGTGTCGCGCAGGTAGGTGTTGAGCGCCTTGCGGGTCACCCCGGCCTGCACGCGGCAGTCGAGATCGGCCTCGTTGACCTCGAGGATCTCGGTCATGGCGGAGAGGTCGATACAGATGCCGCCGTGGGCCGCCTGGACATGGCCCTCCAGCGAGGTGCCGGTGCCGAAGGCAATGACCGGGCGCTTGTGCGCGGCGCAGAGCTTGACGATGGCCGCGACCTCCTCGGTGGTCTCGGCGAAGGCCACCGCGTCCGGCGCCTCGACGGCGTGGTAGGAGGCGTCCTTGCCGTGGTGCTCGCGCACCGCCGGCGCCGTCGAGAGGCGCTCGCCCAGGAGGGCGCGCAGCGCCTCGATCAGCGGGTCTTTTTGCGGGCTGCGTGCTTCCTGCGCGGGTTCGGCCATGACGTCCTTCCTAAACTGGGCGGACCACTATAGCAGACCGTGCCGGGCCCGGCGCAATGCCCGGAAAGTCCACAAAACCCAGGGGGAGAAGGCGTCCTAGGCGCTGCCGCGCATCTGTGCCGGCAGCCAGGTGGCGATCTCCGGGAAGGCCACCACCAGCACCACGGCCAGCACCATGATGGCGAACATCGGCAGCGCGGCCCTGGCGATGAATGGAATCTCGTGATGGGTCATGCCCTGCAGCACGAAGAGGTTGAAGCCGACCGGCGGGGTGATCTGGGCCATCTCCACGACGATGACCAGGAAGATGCCGAACCACAGCATGTCGATGCCGGCCTGGCGCACCATGGGCTCGACCACCGCCATGGTCAGCACCACGGCGGAGATGCCGTCGAGGAAGCAGCCGAGGATGATGTAGAACACCGTCAGCGCGGCGATCAGCGCCAGCGGCGTCAGCTCCAGCGAGCCGATCCAGGCCGCCAGGTTGCGCGGCAGGCCGGTGAAGCCCATGGCCAGCGACAGGAAGTCGGCGCCGGCCAGGATGAGGGCGATCATGCAGGAGGTTCGGGTCGCGCCCATCAGGCTCTCGATGAAGGAGTCCTTGGTGAGCGACTTCTGGAACAGGGAGATGACCAGCGCGCCGACCACGCCGAGCACCGCCGCCTCGGTCGCCGTGGCGATGCCGGTGTAGATCGAGCCCAGCACCGCGAGGATCAGCAGGATCACCGGCACGAGGGAAAAGGAGTCGCGCACTTTCTGCAGAAAGCTGCTGGCGAGATCGCGCGGCGGCATGGCCTCCGGCCGCGCCAGCGCGCGCAGCACGATGTAGGCCATGAACAGCAGCGCCAGCATGATGCCCGGGAAGACCCCGGCCATGAACAGGCCGGCGATCGATTCGTTCACCGTGACGCCGTAGACGATGAGGATGATCGAGGGCGGGATCAGCAGGCCGAGGGTGCCGGCGCCGGCCAGGGTGCCGATGATCATGGATTCCGGATAGCCGCGGCGGCGCAGCTCGGGGATCGACATCTTGCCGACCGTGGCCACGGTGGCGGCCGACGATCCGGAGATCGCTGCGAAGAGCGCACAGCCGGCGACGTTGACGTGCAGCAGGCGCCCCGGCAGCCCGCCGAGCCAGGGCGAGAGCCCCTTGAAGAGATCTTCCGAGAGCCGCGTTCGGAACAGGATCTCGCCCATCCAGATGAACAGCGGCAGGGCGGTCAGGGTCCACGACGACGAGGCGCTCCAGATCGTCGTCGCCATGGCGTCGCCGGAGGGCCGGCTGGTGAAGAGCTCCATGCCGACCAGGGCGACGCCGAGCAGCGAGAGGCCGACCCAGACGCCGCTGCCCAGCAGGAAGAACAGCACGGCGAGGAAGATGACGGTGAGCAGCAGGTTTTCCATCTCGGGGGAGCTCCGCTACTCGCCGACGATGTCTTCAGGGTGCTTGGGGTCCTCCGGCGCGGCCTTGCGCGCCGCGATGGGCGCGCCCAGCGCCACCGAGACCAGGCGGTCGGCCAGCGCCAGGGCGAGCAGCACGGACCCGACGGCCATGCCGATCTGCGGGATCCACAGGGGCGTCGCGTCGGCGCCCTCGCTGACGTCGCCCAGCAGGTGCGAGACCCGCACCATCTTGACCGAGAACCAGGCGAGGTAGCCGGCCAGGAAGGTGCCGACGGCGAGGCACCAGAGCTCGGCCGCGCGGCGGCGCGGGCCGGAGAATTTCTCGATGAAGAGGGCGACGCGGATATGCCCGCCCTTGCCGAAGGTGTAGGCCAGCGCCAGGAAGGAGGAGGCCGCCATGGCGTAGCCGGCGTAGACCGTCAGGCCCGGCACGAAGACGCCCATGAGACGGGTGATGATGGACAGCAGCACCAGCACCGCGATGGCGATGAGGCCGAGGGCGGCCAGTGCCCCGGCGGCGAGATAGAGCCCGTCGAGCGCCCGACGCATCGCTGATCCCCCTCGATCGATGCGCGACCCGGTGAGAAACGGCAGCCGGCGCCAGTCCGCCGGCTGCCGCTCTCAGGAGTCTTACATTGCCTTGTAGGCGTCGATCACGGCCTTGCCGTCGGCGCCGGCCTTTTCCAGCCATTCCTTGGTCATGGTGGCGCCGATGGCCTCGAAGTCGGCCTTCAGCTTGTCGCTCGGCGGCTCCACCACCATGCCGTTGGCGGCCAGCTGGTCCTTGTACCAGTCGGACAGCTCGCGCGCCTTGTCCCAGCCGGCCTGCTCGTACTTGGCGGCAGCGTCGAGCACGATCTGCTGCAGCTTGCCGTCGAGCGCTTCCCAGGCCGCCTTGTTGACGATGACCATGTTCTTGGGCAGCCAGGCCTGCACGTCGTACCAGTACTTCACGTGCTCCCAGATCTTGCGGTCGTAGCCGGTCGAGCCGGAGGAGATCATGGAGTCGGCGACGCCGGTCGCGAAGGCCTGGGTCAGTTCGGCCGCCTCGATCTTGGTCGGCACCGCGCCCATCAGCTCGGCGAGGCGCGAGGTGGCGGCGTTGTAGGCGCGGAACTTCACGCCCTTCATGTCGGCGGCCGCGCTGACCGGCGTCTTGTTGTAGAGACCCTGCGGCGGCCAGGGCACGGCGTAGAGCAGCTTCAGGCCGGCCGCGTCGAGGGTCTTCTCGAGCTGCGGCTTGGAGGCCTGGTAGAGCTTCCAGGAGTCGTCGAAGGAGGTCGCCAGGAACGGCAGGGCGTCGATCTCGAACAGCGGATCCTCGTTGCCGAGGGCGGAGATCAGGCGCTCGCCGATCGGCGCCTGGCCGGTACGCACGGCGCGGTAGATCTCGCCGCCGCCGTAGAGCGAGCCGCCGGGATGGGCGACGATCTCCAGCTCACCGCCGGAGGCCTTGGTGACCTCCGCGGCGAAGGCGGCCGCGTTTTCCGAATGGTAGTTGCTGGCGGCATAGGCCAGCGGCATGTCCCACTTCTCGGCCGCCAGAGCCGCAGTGGACACGAGGCCCAGCGCGACGGCCGAAGCGATCCCTGCGAGGGGCTTGGCAAAAGTCTTCATTGATTGGTCTCCCTGTTTGGCCTTCGGCCGGGCGTTCCCGCCCGCTTGCGTTTTCCCTGGCCAGAACCTGCATTTGGCGCCGTGGCGGGGCGGCAAGGCAAGTGCCGAACTTTAGACGCCGCGGCTTGCGGCAGGCAACTGACGCGCCATGATCATATTTTATCGATAAATTATCAACGTTTTCATTCTGAACCCTTCGCATCCCCGAGGCGCGGCGAGAGGCAGGTGACGAGATCTTGCACCGGCAGCCCGAGGTCGGCGGCCAGGGCGGCGCGGTAGGGCGGCAGGTTGGTGCATTCCAGCACCACGGCGCCGAGATCCGGGGCCGCGGCCCGCAGCGCCCGCCCGGCGGCAAGCACGTCAGCCTCGGCCGCCGCCGCGTCGAGCGCCGGCAGGTCGCCGGCGATGACCCGGTGCAGCTCCCGGCCTGCTTCCAGTCCGATCACCGGCGTGTCCGCCGGCGCGCCGGCGGCGGCCAGGTGCCGGAGCCCGAGACGCCGCGCATCGAAGGTGATCACGCCGACGCGCTTGCCGGCAGGGAGACCGGCCTGGAGCGCCGGGATCTGCAGCAGGGCGGAGGTCACCACCGGCAGCGGCAGCGCCGCTTCGAGGGCGGCCTGGGCCGTCACCAGGAAGCCGCAGGAGGTGGTGATGAGGCTCGCGCCTTCGGCGACCAGCTCCCGCCCGGCGGCGACGAAGGCCGCGACCAGGGCCGCCGGCAGCGCTTCCTCGGTCACCACGGCGCCGACCGAGGCCGGTTCGACAACCTTATAGAGCGTCGGGCAGGGCCAGGTCGCCGGATTGCCGACGTCGCCGCTTGGCCGGGGAAAGGCGGTCTTCAGCATGAGCACACCGAGCCGGGGCGGAGAATTGTTGGCCATGGCCGATCCTAACGCCTTCCCCGAGCGGCCGGAATGCCGCTAAACTCCCGCGCGCAACACCAGGCAGGCGGAGCGACCGGGGGTTTGAGCACGGAGGAAAGCACAGCGGCCGACAGCGCGGCACCGGCAGGCAAGGCCTTCCTGCGGGAAGACGCCCTGCCGATGAGAAACGGCGGCGGGGTGGCCTTTCCGCAGGGAGCCTTCGGGCGCGCCTTCTACCTCGATGAGTGGGAATTCATCCGCTATTGCACCGTCCAAGGCGAGCGGCACCACCTGGAGCAGCTCGAGGCGAAAAGAGACTCGCGCCTGAAAGACCTGAAGACCCTGGCCGCCTGAGTCGGGCCTATCGCATTCGGCATCGTCGCGGTATGGGCGACGAAGGAAGCCGGACTGACGATGGCGCCGTTCTTCATAGCCACCTGCCTCCTTTACTTCGCTGCCCTGCTGTATGGTTCCCTCCGGACGCCTGGATGGTTTTACAGAACTTGCCCCGACGCCCGTCCAGTTCCTTTCCTGAAGCAGTGGCCACTGGTGGCCCGGCTGGATGCCAGGCGACGTTCCTTGAGCGCGTTCTGGCAGCGGGTCTACCGCATTTGCGTTCCGCTGCTTTTCGCCTGGAATGCCTCTGACGAGCGAGAGATGGATGCGATCATCGAAACTGTCACCGCAGTCTTCTTGGGCTTCGCCGCCCTCGAAGGCCTCATTGCCCTCGCCTTTCTCTTCGTCTACCTCCCGAGCCGCCTGGGCTGGCGATCGGCTGTCGACGACATGGCGCCGCGATGAGCGAGACTACAGAAAGGTCAAAGAAACCCTCGCTTCAGGAAGCATGGCTGCAGCTGGTCCTCTGCGGCACTACGATTCCCTTACGCGAAAGCGGCGGTATTGTCTTTCCCAACGGCTTTCCCGGGATTGGCTATCACCTGCCGGAGTGGCGCTTCGAGCGCTACCGTGCGGGATTGGACACCTGCATTCTGGGCCCTGAAGGCAAGCGACGCAGTATCGTCAGCATGCTGCTTATCTGGTTTGCGATCGTTGCGATCACCTTCATCTGTTTCACCTATGGAAGCTTCGGCGTAGATGATCTTCTGGCTGGCAATAGTTCGGCTTGGCTGCCCATCGCGGCAATCGCCGCCGTGGCCGTCGCCACCTTCACCATCCTGCAATTGATGCAGAACAGCGCCATGCGCTTTGCCGAGCCGTTCGACGACGTCCCGAGAGTCGGGCGCTTCAGGTATCTCAATGAAAGGGCGCTCCGCGTTCTGGCTTCCGGCCTGGTAAAACCGCAGGCGCCGCATATTAGGACGCTGTATTACTTGCTGATTGTCGTTGGCTGCTATGTGCTGTCTCTTCGTGGCCTGGGACCCAACCTCTTGCTGTGGATCCTGATTCTAGTTTGCTCACTGCTGCTCGTAAGACAGCTTCAGCTAGTTTTCATCTACTGGCACTTCCGCCTCCGCAACGGTCGTCCGCCCGGACCGCAGGATCTGAAACCCCTTTCCCTTTCAGCTTCCTGATCGCTCCGCTGCCCCAAACGCATAGCTGCTCTGCCCCGAAACGGATATCGGGGGAGCCGTTTTCCGTGGCATGGTCGCGGCCATGACGGAGACCCTCGAACAACGTCCGACGGAGCCGAGAGCGACCGACTGGGCCAGCGTCACGGCGCTGATCACCTGCATCGGCGTGTTCGGCCTGGCGCTCGGCCTGACCTATCCGCTCCTGTCGCTGATGATGGCCGAGGCCGGCTTCAGCGACTTCATGATCGGCTTCAACGCGGCGACCACCTGCATCGGCGTGATCCTCGCCGTGTTCTGCCTGCCGCGGCTGCTCGACGGCATCGGCGCCTTCGCGGTGGTGGTGCTGGGGCTGGCCGGCGCGGCGGCCTGCCTGCTCGCCCTGCCCTTCACCGACCCCCTCATCGTCTGGCCGCTGCTGCGCGTCGCCCTCGGCTTCTGCCTCAACGCCATCTTCGTGGTCTCCGAGGCCTGGCTCAACGCGGTGACCGCCGAGCCCATCCGCGGCCGGGTGATCGGCGTCTACGCCACGGTCATGGCCGGCGGCTTCGCCCTCGGCCCGCTGCTGCTGGTGGTCCTCGGCGGCACCGGGCTCCTGCCCTTCATCCTCTGCGCGGCGATCATCGCCGCCTCGATCCTGGTGATCCTGCCGCTGCGGCGGCGCCGCGCGGCCGAGCTAGGCGGTATGAACCTCGCCGGGGTGGTGCAGTTCCTCAAGGTCGGCGCGCTGCTCACCGGCGTGGTGCTGGTCTTCGCCTTCTTCGACGCCGCGGTGATGACCCTGATCCCGGTCTACATGATCCGCTCCGGGTTTTCCGCAGACACCGGCTCGGCGGCGCTCTCGGCCATGCTGGCCGGCATGGTGCTGGCGCAGTACCCGGTGGGCTGGCTGCTCGACCGCTGCCGCCGCGCCGCGGTGATCGCCGGCTGCGCGCTCGCCGCCGCCGCCGGCTCGGCGCTGCTGCCCTGGTCGCTCGACCTGCCGCTGCTGCTCTGGCCGCTGCTGGTGGTGCTCGGCGGCGTCTCCTTCGCGCTCTATACCGGGGCCCTCACGGTGCTCGGCGAGCACTTCCGCGGCGGCCTGCTGGTCGCCGGCAGCGCCTGCTTCGCGCTGGCCTACGGCATCGGCGGCACCTTCGGGCCGCTGGCCGGCGGCGCCGTGCTGCAGGGCCTCGGCGCCGACGCCATGCCGGCGCTCTTCGCCGCGGTCTTCCTGGTGCTGGCGCTGCTGGTGGCGCGCCTGCCGCTGGCCCGGCCGGCCCTGCCGCAGGGCCTCGGCGAGCGCGTCT
>JBFGUI010000015.1:0-28004 GCA_041565695.1 Kiloniellaceae bacterium | reverse complement strand
TGTCGCGCCCCGACGACTGAGCTGCTATCCGCTCAGCGCGGAAATCAGCAGGTCCGGCCGGTCGGTGATCAGGCAGTCGACGCCCTTGTCGAGCAGCCGCCGGCCGGCGCGCACCCCGTTCACCGTATAGACCGCGAAGGCGTAACCTGCCGCCTTCACCGCCTCGACGTCGGCCCGGCGAGTGCGGCGCCAGTACATGTGCATGGAAGCGCAGGCGAGCTCGGCCATGGCCCGGCGCCAGTCGGCCGGGAAGTCCTCCGCCAGCAGGCCGCGCGGCCAGTGCGGCGCGACGCGCCGGGCCGCCGCCACGGAGTCGCGCTCGAAGCTGCTGACCAGCGGCGGCAGGCGGTCCTTGGGCCAGAGCTGCAGGAGCCGGCTCAGCGCCACCTCCGCCGTCTCGGCGGCGAGCCCCTCGGTCGGCTTGATCTCCACGTTGGGGGTGAGGCCGAGCTCAAGCAGGCAGGCCACGGTCTCCTCCAGCGTCGGCACCCGGCACTCTGGCCGGCCGTGAAAACGCCGGCCGGCGCGGCGGGAGTATTTCTGCGTGAAATGCCGCGTGGCATCCAGCCCGCGCACAACCGCGGCAGGTGTCCGGGCCATTTCGCCGGCCACACCGGTGGTGCGCTGCAGGGTCTCGTCGTGGAACAGCACGGGCTCACCGTCGCCGGTCAGCATGACGTCGAACTCGACCCAGGTGGCGCCAGCCTGCGCCGCCGCCTGCATCGATGCGAGGGTGTTTTCCGGCGCCAGTGCCTTGGCGCCACGGTGCCCCATGACGCGGGGCAGGGAAAGCGGGGGCAGCTGCAAAGAAAAAGCCGGCGGAGAGGTCACGGAAACCTCGCCACCGGCTTTGTTCTGAGACGGCTGCCTGGAGCGGCTCAGCTGGCCTTGGCCTCCAGGTCCTCGCCGGTCTCCTGGTTGACGCGCTTCATGGACAGCTTCACCTTGCCGCGGTCCATGCCGATGCACTTCACCTTCACCACGTCGCCTTCCTTGACCACGTCGGTGACCGTGGCGACGCGCTCCGGCGCCAGCTCGCTGATGTGCACCAGGCCGTCGCGCGGGCCGAGGAAGTTCACGAAGGCGCCGAAGTCGACTACCTTCACCACCTTGCCGTCGTAGATCACGCCGATCTCCGGCTCGGCCACGATCGACTTGATCCAGTCGAGCGCCGCCTGGGCCTGGGTCTGGTCGACGGCCGCCACCTTGACGGTGCCGTCGTCCTCGATGTCGATCTTGGCGCCGGTCTCCTCGCAGATCTCGCGGATCACCTTGCCGCCGGTACCGATCACGTCGCGGATCTTGTCCTTCGGGATGGTGATCACGGTGATGCGCGGCGCATTCTCCGACACGCCTTCGCGCGCTGCGGTCAGGGCCTTGCTCATCTCGCCGAGGATGTGCATCCGTCCGTCCTTGGCCTGATTGAGCGCGACTTCCATGATCTCCTTGGTGATCGAGGTGATCTTGATGTCCATCTGCAGCGAGGTGATGCCGTTCTCGGTGCCGGCGACCTTGAAGTCCATGTCGCCGAGATGGTCCTCGTCACCGAGGATGTCCGACAGCACGGCGTAGTCGTCGCCTTCCTTGATCAGGCCCATGGCGATGCCCGCCACCGGCTGGGCCAGCGGAACGCCGGCATCCATCAGCGACAGCGAGGAGCCGCAGACCGTGGCCATGGAAGACGAGCCGTTGGACTCGGTGATTTCGGACACCACGCGGATGGTGTAGGGGAAGTCCTCCTTGCTGGGCAGCAGCGGGCGCAGGGCGCGCCAGGCCAGCTTGCCGTGGCCGATTTCGCGGCGTCCCGGGGCCAGGCGGAAGCTGCACTCGCCCACCGAGTAGGGCGGGAAGTTGTAGTGCAGCATGAAGTGTTCGCGGTAGCTGCCTTCCAGGGAATCGATGATCTGCTCGTCCTGGCCGGTGCCCAGCGTGGTGGTGACCAGCGCCTGGGTCTCGCCGCGGGTGAACAGCGCCGAGCCGTGGGTCAGCGGCAGAACGCCGACCTGCGCCACGATCGGGCGGATGTCGGTGGTGCTGCGGCCGTCGATGCGCTTGGTCCCCTTCAGGATGTTGCCCCGCACGACGTCGGCCTCCAGCGACTTGAACAGGCCGGAAGCAATTTCCTTTTCCTCGTCGCTGAAGTCCGCCACGGCGGCCTCGCGCACCGCGGCCACCTTGGTCTGACGAGCGAGCTTGTCGACCTCGGTATAGGCTTCGGTAAGCTTGTCCATGATGCCGCCGGAGACCAGCTTGTTCTTGACCTCTTCGACTTCCGGCGCGGGCGGTGCGATGTTCATCGGCTCCTTGGCGCAGCGCTCGGCCAGGGCGATGATGGCGTCGATGACCGGGCCCATCTGCTCGTGACCGAAGGCCACGGCGCCCAGCATGACCTCCTCGGAGAGTTCGTGGGCCTCCGATTCGACCATAAGCACGCCTTCGCGGGTGCCGGCCAGGACCAGGTCGAGAGCGGAATCCTCCATCTCGTCCATCAGCGGAGTGAGGATGTAGTTGCCGTCCTTGTAGCCGACGCGGGCGCCACCGATGGGACCCAGGAACGGCAGGCCGGAGATGGTGAGCGCGGCCGAGGCGCCGACCATGGCGACGATGTCGGGATCGTTCTCCATGTCGTGGCTCAGCACGGTGCAGATCACCTGGGTCTCGTTCTTGTAGCCCTTGGCGAAGAGCGGCCGGATCGGCCGGTCGATGAGACGCGAGACCAGGGTCTCCTTCTCCGAGGGCCGGCCCTCGCGCTTGAAGAAGCCGCCGGGGATCTTGCCCGCGGCGAAGGTCTTCTCCTGATAGTTCACGGTGAGCGGGAAGAAGTCCATGCCCGGGCGCGGCGAGGACTCGCCGACGGCGGTGCAGAGCACCACCGTGTCACCATAGCTCGCCAGCACGGCGCCGTTGGCCTGGCGGGCGATGCGGCCGGTTTCCAGGGTCAGCTTGCGGCCGCCCCACTCGATTTCTTGCTTGTGGATTTCAAACATTCCTTCAGGTCCTTCCAACCTTACGCCGGTCGGTATTTGCCAGATAGCAAAGCGCCGGACCCGCGCAAGGGGCGCCCGCCCCGGGGGATGGTCCCCTGGACGCCCCTTACGTCGGCCCGGCCCTCAAAAGACCATCGTGCCGGCGTTGTCACGATGTCACTTACGTTCATTCCGTTCATTCGTCCGCCTGGGCTGCGCCGTCCCTGCCCAAGACGGCAGAAGCGGCGCCCCAGCACGGCCATTTCCGGCCCCGCCCCTAGCGGCGCAGGCCAAGGCGCTGGATCAAACCGTCGTAACGCGACTTGTCCTTGCGCTTCACGTAGTCCAGCAGGCGCCGACGCTGGCCGACCATGACCAGCAGGCCGCGACGCGAGTGGAAATCCTTGTTGTGGGTCTTGAGATGCTCGGTGAGATTGGTGATCCGCTCGGTCAGAATCGCGACCTGGACCTCCGGCGAGCCGGTGTCACCCTGGTGGGTGCCATACTCTTCGACCAGCGCAGTCTTGCGCTCGGCAGTGATCGACATCGATTTTTCTCCATCAAACTAAAGGTTCAGAACCCGGACCGGGTGAATGTCGCCTGCCTCGTAACGGGCCAACGCCACCGGCTTGCCGCCGGCTGTGGTAAAGACGATGGATCCGTTGCTGAGCTCGCTGATGCGATCGCGGTTGGCGCGTGCCACCATGGACACGGCCTGCCCGCAACGCAGGCGGTTCGCCTCGGTCTCGGAAAGAGCCAGCGCCGGGATGTCGTCCAGCGCAGTCTCAACCGGGAGCACCTGCTCCAAGGCGGCGGGACTATGCCCCATAGATTCCAAGGAATCCAGCGAAATCGCGTCGGCCTCGGTAAACGGGCCTACGGTTAATCTGCGCAGCTCCACGATGTGGGCCACCGTACCGGTCGCGCGCCCCAGGTCGCGCGCCAGGGAGCGCATGTAGGTCCCCTTGCCGCAGTGCACCTCGAAGACCGCGTGATCGCGGTCCGGCATGTCTTCCAGGGTGATGGCATGCACCGTGACCTTGCGCGGCTTGAGCTGGAAGTCGGCCTGGGCGCGCGCCAGGTCGTAGGCCCGCTGGCCGCCGACCTTGATGGCCGAGTAGAGCGGCGGGATCTGCTCGATCTCGCCGGTGAAGCGGTGCAGCACGGCGAGGATTTCCGCCCGCTCCGGGCGGTGCGCGTGCGTCTCGATGACCTTGCCCTCGGCGTCGTCGGTCTCCGTCGCCTGGCCCCAGCGCAGCGTGAAGCGATAGCTCTTGCGCCCGTCCATGACGTAGGAAACGGTCTTGGTCGCCTCCCCCAGGGCGATCGGCAGCAGGCCGCTGGCCAGCGGATCCAGGGTGCCACCGTGGCCGACCTTGCGCGGCTTCAGGATGCGGCGCACCCGGCCGACCACCTGGGTCGAGGTCAGGCCGAGCGGCTTGTCGATCACCAGCCAGCCGTTGACCGCCTGGCCCTTCCTGGGGCCGCCCGCGGGTTTCGGAGTCGCGTCAGCGGCCATCGGGATCGCCTTCGCCGTCCTCGTCGCCCGGCGCCTCGACGTCGCGCATCACCCGGGGGTGATGCAGGATCTCGTTGATGTGCGCCGCCTCGTCGAAGGAGTGGTCGGCCTGAAAGGACAGCCGCGGCGTGAAACGCAGCTGCACCTCGTGACCGAGCTGGCCGCGCAGGAAGCTGGCGGCATGGTTCAGCGCGGCGATGATCCGATCCAGCTCGCCGCCACCCAGCGGCACCACGAAGGCGGTGGCGTTCTTCAGGTCCGGGCTGACCCGCACCTCGGTGACCGTCAGGTTGACCTCGGCCAGCTGCGGGTCGCGCAGCTCACCGCGCGCCAGCACCCGCGCCAGGGCATGGCGCAATTCCTCGCCGATGCGCAGCTGGCGCTGGCTGCGCTGCTGGCCCGACCGCTGGCCGGATGCCTTGGCGCGCCCCTTGGCGTTTCGCGATTGAGCCATCACTTGGATTCCGGCACGGGCCCTCCCGGCGGCAGGGCGGGCGGGTGGCAGCTTACTGCCGCCGCCGCCCGCGGGCCGCCGTCAGGCTCAGAGCTCCCGGGCGACCTCTTCGATCTCGTAGCACTCGATCTGGTCGCCTTCCTGGATGTCGCTGTAGTTCTCGAAGGCCATGCCGCACTCGTAGCCTTCCTTGACTTCCTTCACCTCGTCCTTGAAGCGCCGCAGCGTCTTCAGGGTGCCGTCGTGAATGACCACGTTGTCGCGCAGCAGCCGCACCTTGGCGCCGCGCTTGACCTGGCCCTCGGTGACCATGCAGCCGGCGACCTTGCCGGCCTTTGAGGTGGAGAACACTTGGCGGATCTCCGCGTAACCCAGGAAGTTCTCCTGCTGTGTCGGCGACAGCAGGCCGCTCAACGCCGCCTTCACGTCGTCGACCACGTTGTAGATGATCGAGTAGTAGCGGATGTCGACGCCGTCGCGCCGGGCCATCTGGCGCGCCTGCGGATTGGCGCGCACGTTGAAGGCGATGATCATCGCGCCGGTGGCGCCGGCCAGGGTGACGTCGGACTCGTTGATGCCGCCGACGCCGCTGTGCAGCACGCGCACCTTGACCTCGTCGGTGGCCAGCTTGTCCAGCGAGTTGATGATGGCTTCCATGGAGCCGTGCACGTCGGACTTGACGACGACCGGCAGCTCGCTGGCCTCGCCCTCCTTGATGCGGTTCATCATCTGCTCGAGCGTGCCGCGGCCGGTCGCGGCGATCTCCTTCTCGCGCTTGCTGCGCTGGCGATAGTCGGCGATCTCGCGGGCGCGGCTCTCGTCCTCCATCACCGTGAAGTCGTCACCGGCCGACGGCGTGCCGTTGAGGCCCAGCACCTCGACCGGCGTCGCCGGCCCGGCTTCCTGTACCTGCTCGTCGCGCTCGTTGACCAGGGCGCGCACACGGCCCCACTCGGTGCCGGCGACGAAGACGTCGCCCACCTTGAGGGTGCCGCGCTGCACCAGAACCGTGGCTACGGAACCGCGGCCGCGCTCCAGCTTGGCCTCGATGATGACGCCCTCGGCAGGGCGCACCGGATTGGCCTTCAGCTCCAGCAGCTCGGCCTGCAGCAGGATCGCTTCCTCGAGCTTGTCCAGGCCGGTCTTCTTCAGCGCCGAAACCTCGATGGCGAGGATATCGCCGCCCAGGTCTTCGGTGATCAGCTCGTGCTGCAGCAGCTCCTGCTTGACGCGCGCCGGATCGGCGCCCGGCTTGTCGATCTTGTTGATCGCGACGATGATCGGCACCTGCGCGGCCTTGGCGTGGTTGATCGCCTCGACCGTCTGCTCCTTGATGCCGTCGTCGGCCGCCACCACCAGCACGACGATGTCGGTGACGTCGGCGCCGCGCGAGCGCATCTCGGTAAAGGCGGCGTGGCCCGGCGTGTCGATGAAGGTGATGCGGTCGCCCGAGGCGAGGCGCACCTGATAGGCACCGATGTGCTGGGTGATGCCACCGGCCTCGCCGGAGACCACGTCGGTCTCGCGCAGGGCGTCGAGCAACGAAGTCTTGCCGTGGTCGACGTGGCCCATGATGGTGACCACCGGCGGCCGCGACTTGAGGGCCTCGGGGCTGTCTTCGGCGCCGCGCATGCCGAGTTCCACATCGGCGGCGGAGACGCGCTTGACCTTGTGGCCGAACTCCTCGACCACCAGCTCGGCGGTGTCGGCGTCGATCGACTGGTTGATCGTGGCCATGACGCCGAGCTTCATCAGCGCCTTCACCACCTCGGCTCCGCGCGCCGCCATGCGGTTGGCGAGCTCCTGCACGGTGAGGATCTCGGGCACGACCACCTCGCGAACCACCTTCTGCGGCGGCTGGTGCGGCTGCTGGCCGCTGGCCGCGCGCATCTGCTTTTCGCGCTGACGCTTCATGGCGGCCAGCGAGCGCTGGCGTCCTTCCTGGCCGTCGAGCGCCTGGTTGATGGTCAGCTTGCCGGCGCGGCGGCGCGGCTCGCCGCGGCTGCGGGCCGGGGCCTTGGGCGCGGCGGGCGGGCCCTTGCGGGCCTTGGCGCGGGTCGGCGCCTCCTCCTCTTCCTCGTCCTTTTCGACCTTGCGGGCCGCGGGCTTGGCCGCAGGGCGCGTGCGCTCCTTCGGCGCCTCGGACTGTGGCGCCGGGGCCGGCGCCTCTTCAACCGCAGTCGTCTGGGCTGCGGCTTCGGCCTGGCGCGCCGCGTCTTCGGCCGCCGCCTGGCGGGCCGCTTCCTCCTCGGCCTCGCGGCGGACGCGTTCCTCGGCCGCGCGCTTGGCCTGCTCGGCGCGGCGCTTGGCTTCCTCGGCCTCGCGCTCCTTGCGGGCAGCCTCCTCCTCGCGGGCGACCTCCAGCGCGCGGGCGCGGCTGGCGCGCTCCTCGGCGGAGAGGTGCCGCTTGAGGCCCTTGTCCTCGGTCTCCGTGACCTCAGGGGCCGGCGCCGGCGTCTCGGCCAGGGCCTTCTCGGCTTCCGCCGTCGCCTCGGTCACTTCCTTCATGCGGCCGGAAGTGCCGCGCTCGAAGGTTCGGCTGCGCTTGACCTCGACCGTCACGGCCTTGGAGCGGCCGTGACTGAAGCTTTGACGCACCTGGCCGGTTTCGACCGTCTTCTTCAGTTGCAGCTTCCCCGGTCGGTTCAGCTTCAACGGCCGCTTGGCTTCTGTTTCCTTGCTCGTCGTCATATCCTCTAGCGCTCACCTTCGGTTGGGCGCACAACCCCGTTTCCTTGATCCGCCGCGCCTCGCAGATCCGCCAGGCGCTGAACCTCTCGCTTCAAACTCTCGGCAAAGCGGCCGGGCGCGACCGCGACATGCACCGCGGCCTCTCGGCCTACCGCCGCGCCCAGCTCCGCCGCCCCGCAGAACTGGGTCTGCGGCACAGCCGGCCCCGTCGCGCGGGCCAGGGCCTGGATCTTGCGCCGGCCGTCCTCGGCGGCGTCCGCGGCCTGCAGCAACAGGCCGACCTCGCCGGCGCGCAGGGCGGACTTCACCTTCTCGAACCCGACCGACACCGCGCCGGCGCGGCGCGCCAGCCCCAGCAGGTCGAGGCAGCGCCTGAACACCAGCAGCTCGACCTGTCGCGGCAGATCGGCAGACACGCGCACCTGCCTCTTTGCCGCCTTGGCGAAGAGGTTGCGGGCGCAGGCCTTCTCCATCATATCGCGGCGCGGCTGCAACCACAAACCCCGCCCCGGCAGGCGTTCGGCCAGATCGGGCACCACTACGCCCTCGGGATCGAGGACGAAGCGCAGCAGCTGGGCCTTGGGCAGCACCCGGCCGCTGGCCAGGCAGCGGCGCTCGGGCACGACGGCCCCCGCGCCGGCCTTGTGCCGGCGGCGGTCCGCCTGCTGCCCGGCGGCGGTCGTGCCGTCCCCGTGGCGCTGCGCCATGCTTGCTGTCATGCCCTTCAGCTTGCCGCTCCGTCAGTCTGTCAATCCGTCTCCGCCGCGGCTTCGCCCGTGTCCTCGGCGGCTGCCGCCTCGGCCTCGGGCTCGTCGTCGAACCAGTGGGCGCGGGCGGCCATGATGATGGCATTGGCCTCTTCCTGGGTCATCGGGCTGCCCTGCAGGATGCCGTCGACCTCGGCGTCACCCATCGAGGCCATGTCCTCCAGGCTGTGCTCGCCACGCAGGCTGGAGCAGGCGAAGCGCAGCTCGTCAGCGGCCAGATCGGCCAGGTCGTCCAAGGTCTTCACGCCCAGCTCGCCCAGGGTGACCAGCATGGCGGGGGTGACGCCCTCGATCTCGCCGAGTTCGTCGGCGACGCCCAGCTCGCGGCGGCGCTCTTCGTTGAAGCGGTCCATCTCTTCGAGGTGGGCGCGGGCGCGGGCGCGCAGCTCTTCGGCGACTTCCTCGTCGAAGCCTTCGATCTGCGCCAGTTCCTCGACCGGGACGAAGGCGACCTGCTCCAAAGCCGTGAAGCCTTCAGTAACCAGCAGATGGGCGATGACGTCGTCGACATCAAGGGCATCGATGAACATCTGCGAACGGGCGCGGAATTCCTCCTGGCGGCGACGGGATTCCGTCTCCTCGGTCATGATGTCGATGTCCCAGCCGGTCAGGATCGAGGCCAGGCGCACGTTCTGGCCGCGCCGGCCGATGGCCAGCGACAGCTGGTCGTCGGGCACCACCACCTCGATGCGGTGGGCGTCCTCGTCGAGCACGACCTTGGAGACCTCGGCCGGGGCCAGGGCGTTGACCACGAAGGTCGCCGTATCCTCCGACCAGGGGATGATGTCGATCTTCTCGCCCTGCAGCTCGCTGACAACCGCCTGCACGCGGCTGCCGCGCATGCCCACGCAGGCGCCCACCGGATCGATCGAGCTGTCGTAGGAGATGACGGCGATCTTGGCGCGGCTGCCGGGATCACGGGCCACGGCCTTGAGCTCGATGATGCCGTCGTAGATCTCCGGCACTTCCTGGGCGAACAGCTTGGCCATGAACTGCGGATGGCTGCGCGACAGGAAGATCTGCGGGCCGCGCGGCTCCTCGCGCACGTCGTAGATATAGGCGCGCACCCGGTCGCCGGTGCGGAAGGATTCCCGCGGCAGAGACTCGTCGCGGCGCATCAGCGCCTCGGCGCGGCCCAGGTCGACCGTCACGTTGCCGAACTCGTTGCGCTTGACGATGCCGTTGACGACCTCGCCGACGCGATCCTTGTATTCCTCGTGCTGGCGCTTGCGCTCGGCCTCGCGCACCTTCTGCACGATGACCTGCTTGGCGGTCTGCGCGGCGATGCGGCCGAGGTCGATGGGCGGCAGATCCTCGATGATGAAGTCACCGGGGCCGACGCCTTCCTTGCGTGCCTGCGCGTCCTTGGTCAGGATCTGGGTGAACTCGTTCTCGACCTCGTCGGTGACCTCGCGGTAGCGGCGCAGGCGCACCTCGCCGGACTTGCGGTCGATCTCGGCACGGATGTCGTGCTCGTGGCCGTACTTGGCGCGCCCGGCCTTGGAAATGGCCTGCTCCATCGCCTCTAGAACTTCGTCACGCTCGATCGACTTCTCGCGCGCCACCGCATCGGCGACCTGGAGAAGTTCGGTTCGTGCAAGAGCGCTGGTATCCATAGCTCGTCTCGTTCCCAAGTATTCTCGTCGTTAGTCCTGAGCGTCTTGATCCTTGCCGGCCGGCCGGCTGGCGGCGATCAGGTCGTCGGTTAGCACCAGCTTGGCCTTCAGCATGTCGGCGAAGGGCAGGGCGACATCACCCTCCTCGCAGGCCAGCAGGATGTTCTCGCCCTCGAGACCGCGCAGGCGGCCGCGGAAGCGGCGGCGCCCGTCGACCGGCAGCTGCATCTCGACCCGCGCCTCGAAGCCGGCGAAACGCTCGAAGTCGGCGAGACGGGTCAGCGGCCGATCGAGTCCCGGTGAGCTGACCTCCAGGGTGTAGGCGCTGTCGATCGGGTCCTCAACGTCGAGGATCGCCGCCACGGCGCGGCTGACCTCGGCGCAGTCGTCGACGTTCATGCCGCCGTCGGCGCGCCGCTCGGCCATGATCTGCAGCCGCAGGCGGTCGCCGCCGGACAGCAGGACACGCACGATATCGTAGCCCATGGCCTCGACCGCCGGCGTGATCAGGCGCTCGACGTCCGCCGCCCTGCCCTCGCTGGTCTTGCGACCGCCGGTTTCGGCCAGCCCCGATGAAGCCCTTTCCAAGGCCTGGGACACCCCACCCTCCGCTCTCAAGATTGCGATAATAAAAAAGGCGGGCCAGAGGCCCACCGCTCGGTAGCCCGGCGATATCTGGTACGTGACATCGCCACCTTGACTGCGCCGGACTGTACGCCCGTAACCCGCAGCCTGCAAGGGATTTCTCCTGCCGCGGGAGGCGGGCGAGGCGGCCCCGGAGGGGCGCCGGCTGTCGTCGAGATTCTTTCCCAGGATTCAGGTTGATCTCGGCCGACGCCGGAACCGCAGGTAGGCGGCGCGCCGCCCGGCGCGCAGCGCCTTTTCCTCATAGCGGGTCGCCGGCCAGCCGGCGGGCCGCCGGCGCCAGTCGCCCGGGCCGGCGACCTGCCAGGCAAAGGCCGGATGGTCGCTCAGCCGCTCCAGCGCCCAGGCGAGATAGCCGGCATCGTCGGTGGCGAAGCGCAACTCGCCGCCGTCCTTCAGGATCCGCGCCAGCAGGTCCAGGGTCTCCCGCTGGATCAGCCGGCGCTTGTGGTGGCGGCGCTTCGGCCAGGGGTCGGGAAAGAGGATGAAGATGCCGTCGAGCACCGCGTCCGGCAGCCGTTCCAGCAGATCACGGGCATCGCCGATATAGAGGCGCAGCGGGGTGTTGATCCCGTCGCGCTCGAGCTGGCCGAGCAGGCTGGCCACGCCGGTGATGAAGTACTCGGCCCCGACGAAGCCGGCCGCCGGGTGGTGTGCGGCCTGCCAGGCGAGGTGCTCGCCGCCGCCGAAGCCGATCTCGAGGAACAGCTGTTCGGGCAGCGGATCGAACAGGTCGCCGGGCGTCAGCGCGCCGTCGTCCACCGGCAGCGTGATCGCCAGGCGCGGCAGTTCGGCCTCCAGCAACGCCTTGCGCCCGGCGCGCAGGGGCCGTCCCTGGCGGCGGCCGTAGAGATTGCGCCGTGCCGCCGCCACTGCCGTCCCGTACGGTCAGGGATAAAGGCCGATCAGGCCCCGAAGGCGCTGCGCAGGGCGCCGACGAGGTCGATGCGCTCCCAGGAGAAGCCGCCGTCCGGGTCCGGCGAGCGGCCGAAGTGGCCGTAAGCGGAGGTGCGCGCGTAGATCGGCCGCGACAGCTGCAGGTGCTCGCGGATGCCGCGCGGCGAGAGGTCCATCAGCTCGGTCAGGGCCTTGGCCAGCTTGGCCTCGTCGACCTGGGACGTTCCCTGGGTGTCGACATAGACCGACAGCGGCTTGGACACGCCGATGGCATAGGACACCTGGATGGTGCAGCGTTCGGCCAGCTCCGCCGCGACCACGTTCTTGGCCAGATAGCGCGCCGCGTAGGCCGCCGAGCGGTCGACCTTGGTCGGGTCCTTGCCGGAGAAGGCGCCGCCGCCGTGCGGCGCCGCGCCGCCGTAGGTGTCGACGATGATCTTGCGGCCGGTCAGGCCGGCGTCGCCGTCCGGACCGCCGATGACGAAGCGGCCCGTCGGGTTCACGTAGAATTCCTCCTCCGGGCACATCCAGCCCTCGGGCAGCACGTTGACCACGTGGGGGCGCACGATCTCGCGCACGTCATCCTGGTCGAGATCGCCGGCATGCTGGGTCGACACCACGATCGAGGTCGCGCGCACCGGCTTGCCGTCGACGTATTCCAGGGTGACCTGGCTCTTGGAATCGGGGCCCAGGCCGGGCTCGGAACCCGAATGGCGCGCCTCGGCCAGGGAGCGCAGAATGGAGTGGGAGAAGTGGATCGGCGCCGGCATGAGGGTTTCGGTCTCGCGGCAGGCGTAGCCGAACATGATGCCCTGGTCGCCCGCGCCCTCGTCCTTGTTGCCCGCGGCGTCGACGCCCCTGGCGATGTCGGCGGATTGCGCATGGACGTAGTTCTCCACCGTCATCTTGCCCCAGTGGAAGCCGTCCTGTTCGTAGCCGATCTCCTTCACCGCGGCGCGTGCCACCTGCTCCATCAGATCCTTGGTGACCTCTTTCGGGCCGCGCACCTCGCCGGCCAGCACCACCCGGTTGGTGGTCGAGAGGGTTTCAACGGCAACCCGCGAATGGGGATCGTGCGTCAGAAAGGTGTCGACGATCGCATCCGAAATCCGGTCGCAGACCTTGTCCGGATGGCCTTCGGAGACCGATTCGCTGGTGAAGAGGTAGTTGCCGTTGCGCACTGCAATGCTCCCGTCGTTCGGGCTGGAGAGTAGGGGGGATGGATTAAGCCCGGTGGGAATAGCGATGGACAAGCGCAAATGCAAGATGCTTGCGCGCCCCCGCAAGGGAGATGCCGTCCTGGGTAAACCCGGCGTTCAGTCCTTGGGCTTGAGCAGTCCGCCGCCGCTGGCCACGGCAAGCGCCTTGGTCATCTCGAAGAGGCGCTTGCGCACGCTGGGCTCGTCGATCTTGTAGTAGGCGCGCACCAGTTCCAGCGTTTCGCGCTTGACCATGGGATCCAGTTCCTGCTCGGGCGGAGGCTGGTCGCGGCCGGGGCGCTGCGCCGGCGACGAGGCGGCAACGTCCTCGGGCATCTCGTCGAAGAAGAACCCGACCGGCACGTCGAGCACCCGCGACAGGTCGAACAGCCGGCTGGCGCCGACCCGGTTCGCACCGCGCTCGTACTTCTGCACCTGTTGGAAGGTAAGGCCGATGGCCTCGCCGAGCTTTTCCTGGCTCATTCCGAGCAGCGTCCGCCGCAAGCGGACCCTGCTGCCGACATGAACATCGACCGGATTCGGTCCGCTCGCCTGCCGGCCCTCCGGCGGCACGCCGCGTCGCGCCATCGGCATCTTACCCCATGTAGAGAAATCGGCTGGAAACTAGGACTTTAGACATACTGATGTATGCCAATCCCTAGATGATCCGTCAAGCCCCGCCGACCGTTGTTTTCTTAGTAAAAGACCACACCACAGATATAACACAGGCCATCAGTATTAGTTCAAGAAAATCCAGATGGTTTCCCGCATAAGAATAGATCGTAGGGGTGGCGGCAGCTTCGGGTAGTTCTAAATCAATGATGCCGCGATCATTGAGATCAATTTGGTCTATAACTCGCCCATAGGAATCTATTACGGCTGAAATTCCGTTATTGGCCGCGCGAACCAGAGGCAGACCTTCTTCCACAGCGCGTATACGTGCGGCGGCGAAGTGCTGGTAGGGCCCGGTGGAGTCCCCGAACCAGGCATCGTTGGTGAGGTTGAGCAGCCAGCGCGGCGCCGAGGCGTCGGCGGCCGGCGGCATCACCGCCCCGGGAAAGATCACCTCGTAGCAGATCAGCGGCGAGAACGGCGGCAGGCCCGGCAGCGTCAGGCTCTTCAGCCCGTCGCCGGGGGAGAAGTCGCGGGCACCGACCGTCAGCTTGGCCAGGCCGAGCAGGCCGCGCAGCGGCGTGTACTCCCCGAAGGGCACGAGATGGACCTTGTCGTAGGTGGCCACGATGCGGCCACCGCCGTCGAGGGCGTGCAGCGCGTTCCAGATCTCGCCCTGCGGATCGGCCGGGTCGACCCGCGGGGCACCGGCGATGAGATAGCCGCCGGGCGGCACAACGCCCGCAAGCTCCTGCTGCAGCCGCGGCTCGGCGGCCAGCAGAAAGGGCACCGCCGTTTCCGGCCAGATGACGAGGCTGCGGTCCTCGAAGCCGGGGGCAAGAGAGAGCTCCGCCTGCAGGCGCAGGTTGGCGACCTTGCGGTCGGCACGCCATTTCAGTTCCTGCGGGATCGCGGGCTGCACGAGACGCAGGCGCGCCGCCTCGACCACGGCGCTGCCGGCGGCCGGGGCCGCGGCCAGGCGCCAGCTGCCGAGGCCCCAGGCGGCCAGCGGAAGGAACAGCAGCAGCAGGGCGGCCGCCCGGCCGGCCGGCCCGCTGCGACCCGGTCCGGCCAGCGCCGCCGGCGCCGCCGCGGCGGCCACGGTCATCAGGCTGAGCAGCCAGACCCCGCCGTAGGCCGCCAGCTGCAGGGTCTCTGCCGAGAAGGCCCAGACCGTGCCCATGAGGTTCCAGGGGAAGCCGGTGAAGATCCAGCTGCGCAGGCCCTCGGCCAGCATCCAGGCCAGCACGAAGGCCAAGACCCGGCCGATGCCGCCGAGCGCGAAACGCCGCGCGGCAAGCCAGGCGAGCCAGAACGACAGCGCGGGAAACAGCGCCAGTCCGGCAGCCAGCCCGGCAACGGCAAAGGGCATGGCCCAGCCGAAGCGCGCTGCATCGACCAGGAAAGCGATGCCGACCCAGTAGAGGCCGAGGGCGAAGTGACCGCAGCCGAAGGCCCAGCCGATCAGCGCGGCCTGGCGCTGACCGGCGGCGCCGGCCAGCATCCAGAGGGCGCCGGCGAAAGCGGGCAGCAGCAGGGGCAGGGCATAGAAGGGCGGCAGGGCGGCGGCGGCCAGCAGGCCGCACAACGCCGCCGCCGCGAGACGGCGCCAACCGGCCAGGGCGGCCACGCGGGCCGCGAAGCGGGACAGGCCGCCGGCCGCCGCCGGCGCGCCGATGCTGTCCCCGCCGGTCATCGCGCGGCGCTCACGGCGCCGGGGTCATCCGGGGTGCTCATCGCCGGTGCCGCCCTGCGGACGCTGGGTGACACTGCGCACCCGCAGGCGCTTGACCCGGCGCGGGTCGGCCTCCAGGACCTCGAAGGAAATGCCGCTGTGGGGATGCTTTACCAGCTCGCCACGATCCGGCACGCGCCCGGCGAGCGAGAACAGCAGGCCGCCCAGGGTATCGATGTCCTCCTCGCGCTCTTCGTCGGAGAGGACCGGCCCGACGCGCTCCTCGAATTCCTCGATGGTGGTGCGGGCGTCGGCGATCAGGCTGCCGTCGGGGCGCTCGATCAGCTTCGGGCCCACCGCGACGTCGTGCTCGTCCTCGATCTCGCCGACGATCTCCTCGACCAGGTCCTCGATGGTGACCAGTCCATCGATGCCGCCGAACTCGTCGACCACCAGGGCCATGTGCACCCGCGACAGGCGCATCTCCAGCAGCAGGTCGAGCACCCGCATGGATGGTGCCACCACCAGGATGCGGCGCACCAGATCGACCAGGTCGAATCCCTGCGTATCCTTGCGGTCCTTCATGTAGTGCAGCACGTCCTTGATGTGGACGATGCCGACCACCTCGTCGAGGGTGTCGCGATAGACCGGCAGGCGCGAGTGGCCGGCTCCGCTCATCAGATCGATAAGCTCCTCCAGCGGCGTATTCAGTTCGACGGCGATGATGTCGGCGCGCGGCACCATGACGTCGTAGGCCGTGAGGTGGCGCAGCTTGAGGATGTTGGACAGCATGACGCGCTCGTCGCTGGAGATCGGCGCACCGCTCTCCTCCTCGCCCTCGGCCTCCTTGATCTCGTCGATGATCTCTTCCAGGGTCTCGCGCAGCTGCGCTTCGCCCTGGCGCCCCTTGACGAGGCCGCGCAGCCACTGCCAGAAGCCGGAGCCGGCCTGGCCGTTGCCGCGCGACAGGCGGCCGCTGCCGCTGGAATCAGCCATGCCGCGTCCTCCCGATCTCGCTGTCTGCCGGCAGGGCCCCGGGGGCCGCATAGGGATCCGCGATGTCCAGCGCGGCGAGGATTTGCCGCTCCAGCGCCTCCATCTCCTCGGCCTCCGCCGGCGACTTGTGATCGTATCCCAGGAGGTGCAGCACCCCGTGCACCAGCAGGTGCGTGGCGTGGTCGGCGACGCTCTTGCCCTGCGCCTGGGCCTCGCGGATCACGGTCTCGCGGGCCAGCACCACGTCGCCCAGCAGGCGCGGCAGGCCGGCGGCCGGCGGCGGCGTACTGTCGTCCATGTTGGGGAAGGACAGCACGTTGGTGGCGCTGTCCTTGTGCCGGTAGTCGCGGTTCAGGGCGCGCTGTTCGGCATCGTCGGTGAACACCAGGGAGATCTCGAGCGGACCCTCGGCGGCAGTGCCGCCCGCCGCCGACTTCAGGGCGGCGCGCACCGCGCGCTGCGCCCGCGCCTCGAGATCGTCGAGGACCTCCAGCCAGGCCGCGTCGTGCAGCGACACGGCAATCTCCAAGCTGCTACTTCCAGGCTCGTCGCTCATGATCGTCGCGGTCTCCGGATCAGCGCTCCGGGCCGAAGAGGTCTCCTTCTCCAGACTTGCCGGCGTCATGCGCCGCATAGGCCCGCACGATGCGCGTGACCAGGCTGTGCCGCACCACATCGGCAGCGGTGAACTGCACAAAGGCGATGTCATCCATCTTGCCCAGAATATGGACCGCCTCGCTGAGTCCGGAGGGCGCGCCCCTGGGCAGATCGATCTGCGAGAGATCGCCGGTCACCACCATGCGGCTGTTCTCGCCGAGGCGGGTCAGCGCCATCTTCATCTGTACCGGCGTGGTGTTCTGCGCCTCGTCGAGGATGATGAAGGCGTTGGACAGGGTACGCCCGCGCATGAAGGCCAGCGGCGCCACCTCGATCTCGCCGTTGGCCAGACGGCTGGCCACCTGGGTCGCCGGCAGCATGTCGTAGAGCGCGTCGTAGAGCGGGCGCAGGTAGGGGTCGACCTTCTCGTGCAGGTCGCCGGGCAGGAAGCCGAGGCGCTCGCCGGCCTCCACGGCCGGGCGCGACAGGATGATGCGCTCGACCGCGCCTTCCATCAGCATGGAGACCGCCATGGCCGCCGCCAGGTAGGTCTTGCCGGTGCCCGCCGGGCCGATGCCGAAGACCAGCTCGTGGCTGCGCAGCGCCTGGATGTAAGCCTTCTGACCCGGCGAGCGGGGCGTCAGGCGGCGCTTGCGCGTGGCGATGGCCAGCTCGTCGCTGTGCACTGCGCTCACCGCCTCGTGGCCGCTTTCCTCGGCCGGCGCCTGCATGGCCATGCGCACCACCGCATCGACCTCGCCGTCGCCGACATCGAGTCCCTTCTTGAGGCGCTGATAGAGCGCGGTGAGGGCCGCGTTGGCCGCCTCGACCGACTCGGCGGGCCCGGTGATCGCCAGACGGTTGCCGCGCGAGGCGAGGCTGACGCCGAGCTGCTGTTCGATGCGCAGCAGGTTCTGGTCGTGCTCACCGTAGAGCAGAGGCAGAAGCGAGTTGTCGTCGAACTGGATGTAAGTCGGTTCGCCGGCCTGGCCTGAAGTGACACCGGGAAGACTGTCGGAGCTCAAGCTGTGATCCTTGCCAGTTGGGCCGAAGGGACGGCGCCTTCGACGGCGGCCTGGCCGGCCGTGAGGCGGCCGGCCAAGCTGTTCGGGTGGGCGGCCTCGATGTGCACCGCCATCAGCTTGCCGCTGAGGCGTGCCATGGCCACCTCGGGCACCGCCACGTGCACCGCCTGCATGTAGGGGCTGCGGCCGACGAGCTGGCCGGGCTTGCGCCCCGGACGCTCCAGCAGGACCGCCATGTCGCGCCCGACGCAGGTGGCGTTGAAGGCCGCCGCCTGGGCGCCGAGCAGCTGCTGCAGCCCGGCCAGACGCTCGGCCTTGACCGCCTCGGCCACCTGATCGGCCTCGACCGCCGCCGGGGTGCCGGGGCGCGGACTGTACTTGAAGGAATAGGCCTGGGCGTAGCCGACCTCGTTGACCAGCTTCAGGGTCGCGGCGAAGTCGGCGTCGCTCTCGCCCGGAAAGCCGACGATGAAGTCCGAGGACAGCGCCAGATCGGGGCGCACCCGGCGCAGGCGCTCGATGATCCTGAGGTAGTCCGCCGCCGTGTGACGCCGGTTCATGGCCGCCAGAATGCGGTCCGAGCCCGACTGCACCGGCAGGTGCAGGTAGGGCATCAGCTTTTCCACCTCGCCATGGGCGGCGATCAGCTCATCGTCCATGTCCAGCGGGTGCGAGGTGGTGTAGCGCAGCCGGGTGATGCCCTCAATCTCCGCCAGGGCGCGGATCAGACGGCCAAGGCTCCAGGTGCCGCCGCCGGCGACATGGCCCGGGGCCTCGCCGTGGTAGGCATTGACGTTCTGGCCGAGCAGCGTGATCTCCTGCACGCCGGCTTGCGCCAGGCGCCGCGCCTCGGCGATGACCGCCGCCGCGGGCCGCGAGTACTCGGCGCCGCGGGTGTAGGGCACCACGCAGAAGCTGCAGAACTTGTCACAGCCCTCCTGCACCGAGACGAAGGCCGCCGCGCCGGGAGCGGCGCTTTCCTCCGGCAGGTGGTCGAACTTCGATTCCACCGGGAAGTCGATGTCGAGCACGCCGCGGCCGCCCCCTTCCTGTCTGGCGCCAGCGCGGGCCACGCGGGCGACCAGCTCCGGCAGGCGGTGGTAGGTCTGCGGCCCGAAGACGAGATCGACCTGGGGCGCGCGGCGCAGGATTTCCTCGCCCTCGGCCTGGGCCACGCAGCCGGCCACCGCCAGCAGCATCTCGCCGCCTTCGGCGGCCCGCTCCTGCTTGAAGGCGCGCAGCCGCCCGAGCTCGGAGAAGACCTTTTCCGCCGCCTTCTCGCGGATGTGACAGGTGTTGAGAATCACCATGTCGGCGCCGCGCGGGCTGTCTACCGCCTCGTAGCCGAGCGGCGCCAGCACGTCGGCCATGCGCGTCGAATCGTAGACGTTCATCTGGCAGCCGTAGGTCTTGATGAAGAGGCGCTTCTTCCCCCTGGGCTTCATCGAAGACCCCTCGCCGCCGCTGTTGCCTTGCGCTGCCATAAAGCTCCCAAGCGTCTCAGGCCGCGGAGGCCGCCGCCGCAGAGGGCGGCAGCCTGCGCTGCGTGTGTCCGGAAAGGGCCGCCGCCACGCCCCGCGCAACCACCCGGTAGCAATGGTCGCTCAGCGCCTTGCGCGAGCCGAACTGCTCGATGGTCACAGGGTCGTGGAACTCCACCACCACCGTCACCTGCCCGATGCCGATGGCGTGCCACAGGTGGTTGCCCAGTTCCATATCGCCGTACCAGGCGAAAAACGGCCTTAGATAGCGGCCCAGGGGCAGCCCGTCGAGTCTTGTATAGCTGATCGAAACCGGCTGGACGTTGATCGCCTGGCCCCCGGGGCGCTGCTCGGCGACGGCAAAGAGGGCGCTCTTGAAGGGCAGGACGACATTGCCGTCGCCCGAGGTGCCTTCGGGAAACAGGATCAGGTCGTCCCCCGCCTCGATCCGCCGGGTCATTTCGTCCCTGTGGGCGCCGGCGCGATGCACGCGCCGCTCGACGAAGACCGTCTCCTGCAGCTTGGCCAGCCAGGAGAAGAACGGCCAGCGCGCCACCTCGGCCTTGGCCACGAAGGAGGCCCGGGTCAGTGCGCCCAGCACCTCGATGTCGAAGTAGGAGACGTGATTGGCCACGAAGAGGGTCGGATGGCGGCGTGAAGGACGCCCGCGCCGCTCGATGCGGATGCCGAGAATGCGGCAGGTCCGCCGGTGATACCACTGAGGCAGAGTCTTGCGCAGCGGCCAGCGCAAGCTGACCGCCAGCATCTGCACCGGCATGAGGGCGAGAGTAAGGCCGGCATAGGCCAAGAGGCGACAGAGGGCAGTCGTCGGCGAGCCGATGCTAGATGCCGTCATGCCCCTCCACCGGATCGCTCGTCGGGGGCGCCGCCCTGCTCGCCGGCTCCCTGATCGTCGCGCCTGTAGTGGCGCCGGTACTTTTCCGTCACCAGGTCGGTCTTGACGACGACGCAGACGTCCGTGGTGCCGAAATCCGGATCGACCACGGCGCCGTCGCCGACGAAGCCGCCGAGCCGCAGGTAGCCCTTGATCAGCGGCGGCAGCGCCTGGCGTGCCTTTTGAATGTTGACCTGCGCTGGCGGCAGCAGGTCCATCGAGACATAGCGCTCCGGCACCGCGCGGGCGCGCAGCGCCGGCGGCGCCAGATGGTGGTGATAGAGATAGGCCAGCGGCATGCGCAGCTTTTCGGGATCGGTGCCCGGCAGACTGGCGCAGCCGAACATGATCGAGATGTTGTAGTAAAAGACGTACTCGGCGATGCCACGCCACAGCAGCTGCATGGTGGCGCCGCTGCGGTAGGTCGGATCGACGCAGGACCGGCCCAGCTCGAGAATCTCACCGGGGTAGGAGATCAGGTTGTCGATCACATACTCGTCGCTGGTATAGAACTGGCCGCGCCGCGCCGCGCCTTCGCGGCGCATGACGCGGTAGGTGCCGACCACCGCCGCGCTGCCGCTGCCGCGCTCCTCGTCGAAGACCAGCAGGTGGTCGCAGTAATCGTCGAAGGAATCGAAGTCGCGCCGGGCCGCGGCCATTTCCCTGGTCGGCTGCGCCGACATCGATTCATAGAAGACACGATAGCGCAGCGCCTGCGCGGCGCGCACCTCAGCGGCATCCTCGGCCAGGCGAATACGCAGATTGCCGCCAACGACATCGACCGGCCGGTCCGATTTGGCTTCTGCGAGGCTCATGGCGCTCCCTTTGCGAGGGTCCTGCACGGCGGCGGGACCTCAGGCCTTGCTGTTCGACCCACCTTCGTCTTCGCCCGACTTGATGCGGACACCGAAAAGCTCGAGACGATGGTCGACCAGGCGGTAGCCGAGCTGGCGGGCGACTTCGGCCTGCAGGCGCTCGATCTCCTCGTTGGAGAATTCCAGCACCTCGCCGGTCTTCACGTCGATCAGGTGGTCGTGATGCTCCTCGGGGCGCTCCTCGTAGCGGGCGCGACCGTCACCGAAGTCATGACGTTCCAGGATGCTGGCTTCTTCGAACAGCTTCACCGTGCGGTACACGGTGGCGATCGAGATACGTGGATCGCGCTCGATGGCACGCTGGTACACCATCTCGACATCCGGGTGATCGTTCGACTCCGACAGGACGCGCGCAATGACGCGGCGCTGGTCGGTCATCTTCAACCCCTTCTCGACGCACATCTTCTCTAGACGGTCAGCCATGCCAAACCCAGTTTCCGTGGTTTTCCCTACAGTTGCCCCTCTCGCGCCCGCCCCTCGGCGCCCCCTTTGCCAAGGGGAAACTATAACGGAAAAAGCGCCGCCCGCCTAATGGCGGCGGCGCCGTTTCTGCCTGCCCCGCCGCTGCCGGCGCGGCTCTCGGCACTCACCCTTTGCGACGCGCCCGCGTGCCCAGGCCGATCTGCTTGGCGAGCTTGCTGCGCTGCTTGGCGTAGTTCGGCGCGACCATGGGATAGTCGGCGGGCAGGCCCCAGCGTTCCCGGTAGTCCTCGGGCGACATGTCGTAGGCCGTCTTGAGGTGGCGCTTCAGCATTTTCAGCTTCTTGCCGTCCTCCAGGCAGACGATGTATTCCGGCGTCACGGACTTCTTGATCGGCACCGCCGGCGAGGGCCGCTCGGGCTCGCGCTCGCGGGTGGTCCCGACGTTGGACAGCGTCTCGTAAACGTCACGGATAATCATCGGCAGGTCAGCGACCGCGACAGAATTGTTGGACACATGAGCGGCGACGATGTTTGTCGTCAAAGAAAGCAATTCGCTTTGCTTCGCTTGATCGGACATTGACCTATTACACTCCTGAAAATCCCTGCGTCTTATATAAAAACTCTCAGGGGGGAAATCAACATTACTGAACAGAAAAAACAATAGTGAGAAACAGCAAAAAAGTCACCGATTATTGTGACAATGTCAGTTGCTGTCATTTTGTTCTAATTAAAAGTGCCTTTCGAAGGTGGTGCCGTTTTGCGGCGGACCGCTCAGCCCCCGGCACCCGCCGGCGCCGCGGATTCCAGCGCGCGCTCCAGAACAATCGCATCCGAGGGGTTTCCGTCCGCGGATCGGTAATAATTCCTACGTCGGCCCGCGGGGCGGAACCCGGCCTGGCTGTAGAGCGCCTGTCCCTTCCGGTTGTGCTGCGCAACCTCGAGCGTCATGCGTGCCGCGCCGCGCCGGGCGGCCTCCGCCAGGGCGGCCTGCAGCAGGTTGCGGCCGTGGCCCGCACGGCGGGCCGCCGGCGCCACGCCCAGGGTCAGCAGTTCGGCTTCCTCCAGCACCACCTGGACGAGCCCGAAGCCGACCGGCTGCTCACCGGCCAGGGCAAGCAGGCCGAACACCCCCGGCAAAGCCATGACCTCGCCCAGAGAGCGGGCGCTCCACGGGCTGCCGGCGAAGCCCGCGGCGTCGTCTGCGGCAAAGCACAGGCGGCTCAGCTCCGCCAGGACCGCCAGGTCGCAGGCCCCGGCCGGCTGGATCCGGGTGCCGCTCACGGCCGCTTCGCGGCGCCCGGCGCCGGCGCCCCGGGGGCCGGCTTCGACGGGGTCACATCGGGCGGCCGCAGATAGACCGGACGGACCGGCCGCCGGGCGGCCGCCGTCGGGTCCCGCAGGGCGGCGCGGGCCGCGAGCAGGCCGGCGTCTGCCGGGCCGGCCGCCGCCGCCAGCACCACGTCGCGGCGCCCGGCGGCCTGCAGCGCCGCCAGCGCGCGCGCGGCGGCATCGCCGGTAACCAGCAGTGGGCCTGCCGGCAGCGCGGCGGCAAGCCCCTCGAGATCGCTTTCCACCGGCGCCCCGCGTTCCCCGAGGTCGGCGTCGAACAGCTGGTAGAACAGCTCGTCGCGCTTGGAATCGAGCACCGCCAGCACCAGCCGGCCGGCGCGCTCGGCCGGACCGGCCGCCGCCGCCGCCACCTCGAAGGAGGTCACGCCGATCAGCGGCAGGCCGCGGGCCAGCGCCAGGCCGCGGGCCGTCGCCAGGCCGATGCGCACGCCGGTGAAGCCGCCCGGCCCGGTGGTCACCGCGACGGCATCGAGATCGGCGAAGCCGCCGCCCCATTCCGCCATCACCTCGGCGATCATCGGCACCAGACGTTCCGACTGGCCGCGTGCCATGCGGCTGAAGCGCCGCGCCGCCACGCGCCCGCCGGCCCAGAGCGCGACCGAGCAGGAACCGCCGGCGGCATCCAGCGCCAGCAGCGTCACGCCCCCTGACCTGGCTTCGGCCGCGCTCATCGCGGACTACCAAGCGCGGCGGCGGCTGTGCTAACAGGGACCTGCACACCGTCCCGCCGCAGAGGAGCGCGCCCGTCGCCATGACCCTGGTTGCCCTGACGCCGCCCGCCTTCGACATCGATCTGGCGCTGGCCTACGCGACCGATGACAACGTCACCGGCAAGCGCATCTACAGCCGCGCCGAGGCCCAGCTGCACCCCGACGCCGCGGCGGCGCTGCAGCGGGCGATCGCCCTGGCCGCCCCGCTCGGCCTCAGGCTGCGCATCTTCGACGCCTACCGCCCGGTGGAGGCGCAGTGGCGCCTCTGGGAAGCCTTCCCCAATCCGGAGTTCGTCGCCGACCCGCGCGAGGGTTCCTGCCATTCGCGCGGGGTCGCTGTCGACATGACCCTGATCGACGCGGCCAGCGGCGGCGCCCTCGACATGGGCACACCCTTCGACGACTTCACGGCGCTGTCGCATCATGGGCGCCGCGACCTGCCGGTGGAGGTGCAGCGCAACCGGGCCCTGCTGCTCGGCATCATGACCGCCGCCGGCTGGGACTGGAACCGCTACGAGTGGTGGCACTACCAGCTGTTCGAGCCCAAGCGCTATCCGCTGCTGGCCGATGCCGCCGCACCGCGCCGCCTGATGGCCGCCTGACACTTTTCCGCGCCCCTGACTCACAGCAGCCGGCAGGCCTCGTCGAACGCCAGGCGTGGCGAGCGCGGATGCAGCCTGGCCGCGTCGCCATGGCCGAGATTGCAGAGAAAATTCGATCGCCAGGTCGTGCCGGCGAAGAAGATCTCGTCCACCTGCCGCCGCTTGAAGCCTGACATCGGCCCGCAGTCGAGGCCGAGGGCGCGGGCGGCAATCATGAAATAGGCGCCCTGCAGGCTGCCGTTGCGCATCGCCGTCTCCTCGATGGCCTTGGCTTTGCCGGCGAACCAGCTGCGCGCATCCGCATGGGGATAGAGCTTCGGAAGCTTTTCATAGAATTCGATGTCATAGGCCAGGATCGCGGTGACCGGCGCCGCCATGGTCTGCTCCACGTTACCGGCCGACAGCGCCGGCCGCAGCTGCTCCTTGGCTTCCCGGCTGCGCAGGAAGGCGACGCGCAGCGGGCTGGAGTTGGCGCTGGTCGGACCCATCTTGGCGAGGTCGTAGACGGCCTGCAGCAGCAGGTCGCTGATCTGCCCGTCGCGCCAGTACTTGTGGGTCCGCGCCGCGCGAAAGATCTTGTCGAGCCCGGCGTCGCTCAGGATTTCAGTCACGGTTTATCCCTTTCTTAAGCTCCGCTCGCCACGCTTTGCCCCGGTGCGGAACCCGAAGAGCCTTAACTTGGCCCCTGGCGCCGGGGTCGGCAAGCGCCATAGGCTCTGCCCCGGCGGGCTGTGCCCCCCGGGCTGCAGGCGTGCCGTCTTCGGGCCGGCGGATGGAGACTTCAGGCATGCGGAACAATGACCAACGGCAAGGGCGGTGGGGCCTCGCGCTCTGCCTGGCAGCGGCGTTCCTCGTTGCGCCGGATGACGGCATGAGGGTGCAGGAGGCCGCCGCGCAGACGGCCGCATCCCAGGCGCGTCAACTGGCGCCGGACAACGGTGCGGTGGTCCTGATGTACCACCGCTTCGGTGAGGACAGCCTGCCGTCCACCTCGGTGCGCCTGGAGCAGTTCGAAGCGCACCTGCAGGAGCTCACCTCCGGCCGCTACCAGGTCATGGCGCTGCCCGACATCCTGGCCCGGCTGGATGCCGGCGAAACGCTGCCGGCGCATGCCGTCGCCATCACCATCGACGACGCCGCGCTGTCGGTCTACCGCGAGGCCTGGCCGCGCCTGAAGGCGCAGGGCCTGCCCTTCACGATCTTCGTGTCCACCGAGCCGCTGGACCTCAACCTGCCGAGCTACATGAGCTGGCAGCAGCTGCGCGAGCTGGCCGCGCACCCGCTGGTCACCATCGGCAACCACGGCCACGCCCATGCCCACATGGCCTGGCTGGACCCGGCCGAGCAGCGCGCGGATATCCAAAGGGCAGCCGCGCGCTTCAGGGAGGAGCTGGGCCTCAGCCCGAGCCTCTTCGCCTATCCTTACGGCGAGGCCAGCCTCGTCCTGCGCCAGAACGTCGTCGAGGCCGGCTTTGCCGCCGCCTTCGGCCAGCACTCGGGCGCCCTGGGTGAGATGTCGGACCGCTTCACCCTGCCGCGCTTTCCGCTGAACGAGAGCTACGGCGACATGGAACGCTTCCGCCTGGTGGCCAACGCCCTGCCGCTGCCGGTCGACGGCATCACCCCGGCGGACATGAGCATCAGCGGCGGCGCGGCCAATCCGCCAAACTTCGGCTTCACCGTGGCCGAGGTCCTCGGCAAGCCGAGCGGCCTGAACTGCTTCGCCTCGGCGGGCGATCCTGAGATGATGCGGCTCGATCAGCGCATCGAGCTGCGCTTTTCCGGCCCGCTGCCGGCCGGACGCGTGCGGGTCAACTGCACGCTGCGCGCCGCCAGCGGCCGTTGGCGCTGGTTCGGCGCGCAGTTCGTGGTGGCCGACGAAGCGGAGCGCTGAGCGGCTCAGCGTCGCGGACGCAGGCGGGCACCGTCCAGGGCCTGCAGCTCGTTGCTCTCGATCAGCCGGCTGAGGGCCCGCACGTAGGCCTTGCCCTCCTCCGAGTAGCTCTTGAGCCCGCCCACCAGGTTGAGGGCGTCGAGCGGCGCGCCGAGCGCCCGGGCGCGGGCACGGCGCTCGCGCAGTTCCGCATAGGCGCGGTGGCTGTTGAGGTTGTGCAGATAGGAGCGCACGGCGCTCTGCAGGTCCGGAAAGGACCGCACCCGGAAATCCTTCCGTTCCGCCTCGGCCGGCTTCAGGCCCTCCGCCTCGGCGCCCCAGGCGCGCTGGCCATAGAGCGCGTTGGCGTTCTGGGCGAAGCGCGATGTGCCCCAGCCGCTTTCCTGCGCCGCCTGGGCCAGCGCCAGACTGGGCGGGATGATGTCGATGCGGCTCAGCAGGTCGGCGGCGTTGCCGGGCTCCGCGCCGTACCACTCGGCAACGGCCTCGAGCCACAGCGCATCGATCGCCCCCAGACGCCCGGCCGCCTGGGCATCGAGGGCCGCGATCACCTTGGCGCGGGTCCGGCGCAGCTCGGCATTGACCTGCAGAACGAGCGGCAGCAGCGTGCGCAGGAAGAGTTCCTTGCGGGCCTCGACATCCTCGATCACCGCCATGTCGCGCGGCAGAGCCGTGACCGACAGCCGCGGCACCTCGACGAAAGGGGCCTCGCGCAGGCTCGTCAGGCGGTAGCCATGCTCGGCGAAGACCTGTTCGAGGACTTCCGCATCCGCCGCATGGACCCGGCGCAGCGCCGGGGCCTCGCTGGCCAGTCCCAGTTCCTGCCAGGCCGAACGCGGCAGGGGGTCGGCCCCGAACGAGAGCGCCAGGGCGAGGAAAAATCCGAAGAGCCCGAAGAGCAGTGTGACGCGCCCGGCCAGGCTTTGACTGCTGTGCCTGGCACAGCGTTCCACAAGCGGATGCAATCCCGCGGCCGGCGCCGCCGCTTCAACCGTCATCGCTTCACCGCCTCGCTTTATCGTTGGTCTTTGCAGTGCATTCCTGATGCGGAAAAACGATAGGGCGGCTTCACGAAGATTCCGTTATCGAGGCGGCAGGCAGCGGCCCCGATCGTCGTGAAGGGGTCGCGAAAAGATTATTAATTTCCTGGAGTTACGCAGGCCTACCGGGGCCGCGGCAGCGGCCTGAAGGAAGCAAAGATGTGTCCTTGACGGGGTCCGCCGCGGCGCGGCGGGACAGCCGGCCCGATCAGATGACCGGGCGCACCTCAACCACCTCGGGAATGTAGTGCCGCAGCATGTTCTCGATGCCCATCTTCAGGGTGGCGGTCGAGCTGGGGCAACCCGAGCAGGCGCCCTGCATGTGCAGATAGACCACGCCCTTGTCGAAGCCGCGGAACACGATGTCGCCGCCGTCCTGCGCCACCGCGGGGCGCACGCGGGTGTCGAGCAGCTCCTTGATCTGGCTGATCACCTCGCTGTCCTCGCCGTCCTCGCTGTGGCCTCCCTGGACCTGGGCGTCGCCGCTGGCCGCGTCGTCACGCAGCACCGGGCGGCCGGCGGTGAAGTGCTCCATGATGACGCCGAGGATGGCCGGCTTCATCAGGTACCATTCGCGGTCGTCCTGCTTGGTCACGGAGACGAAGTCGGTGCCGAAGAACACGCCGACCACGCCCTCCACCTGGAACAGGTTTTCGGCCAGGGGCGAACGCGCGGCCGAGGCGGCATCCGGGAAATTCGCGGTCCCCGAGGCCAGGACCTCGCGTCCCGGCAGGAACTTGAGGGTCGCCGGGTTCGGGGTCTGTTCGGTCTGGATAAACATGGCGCGCTGTCTCCTTAACTGCTTCGCGCTCAAATGTGGGCCGCTGCGCGGGCGGCTTCAAGCGTCTTCGATGTAAATCTGACCAAATTAGTCAGATTTGGTCAAGCCGGCCGGTCGATCGGCCTCTAGGTCACCGCGTCGATCTCCTCGACTGTCATGGTGTCCGGCACGATCGTCACCGGAATGTGCAGCCGGCCCAGGAACTTGCCGGTCATCGCCGAGACCAGCGGGCCGGGGCCGCGCTTGCCGGTGGAAGCGCCGAGTACGAGGATCGAGATGTCGGGCTCCTCGTCG
>JBFGUI010000014.1:0-28050 GCA_041565695.1 Kiloniellaceae bacterium | reverse complement strand
CTTTTCCTGGTGGATGACCCAGCTGCTGCACAGGTTCCCGGAGAACGAGGGCTTCGGCGACCGCATCCAGCGTGCCGAGTTCGACTACCTCATGTCCTCCAAAGCCGCCCAGACGGCCCTGGCAGAGAACTATGTCGGCCTGCCCTACTAGGCGCCGGCAGTCAGCCGGCCCCGACGCGCCGACGTGCCGCTGCCTTGCTTTCGGGCATCAGCACCGCACGGCAGGCACCGCGCATGATCTTCTCGATCTCGCGGTCGAGCTGACGCTCGAGCCCGGCCAGCTGGTCGAGCGCCGACACCAGCGCCTTCACCGCCGGCAGGGCCGCGACCCTCTTTGCCAGGTCATTTGTGATCCGGTCGATCCGCTGTTGCAGGCCTTTGAAGGGATTGAGCGCATTGACCAGGTTGCGGAAGAACTTCTTGATGCCGTCGAGGTTGATCTTGAACAGCTCCAGGATGCGTTCGATCGTGTTCTTGATGAGCCAGTCGGCCGCATCGAGGATCGGTTTCACCGCCTTGGCGATCTTGGTCAGGACCTTGGTCATTGTGTCGACGACCTTGGAGTCGAGCTGGGCGAGCGTGCGCTCGACATCGCGCGCGATGTCGTTCAGCGGCTTGAGCGCCGCACGCAGCTTGTCGAGGCCCTGCGCGAGCTCGGCCAGTGCCGCCGCGGCACGCTTGCGCGCCGCCGCCATGGATTTGACGATCAGCGCGAGGGCCTCGTTGAGCTTGCCGAGGCAGGCCTGCACCTCGGCCGGCGGCGTTTCGCCGTAGTGCGCGCGCACCGAATGCGCGATGCCTTCCAGCCGTCCGACGTGGACGAGCAGTCCCGCCAGGTCATGGCGCGCCGCGTCGATCGGCTTTTCCACCTGGTTGAGCTTGGTCACGACCGGCTTGAGCGCCTTTTCGACGCGGCCGAGCGCGCTGATCACCTGGTCGAAGACGCCCGGCACGCCACGCTCGCCCAGCAGCGGAACGAGGGCCTGATGGAGCGCCTTGGCACCGGAACCGATCGGGCCGGGCACGATGCCGACGAGCCGCGCCAGCGAGTCGAGACCCTTGGCGATGTTCTTCACCTTCTGAACCCTGCCCTTGATCTTGCCGGGCAGCTGCAGCGGTGCCTTGACCTTCTCGATCGCATCATGCGCCTTGTCGGCTGGAGTCTTCAGCGCCAGCAGATCGCCCTTCAGCTCCGCGATGTTGCGTTCCAGCAGCAGCAGCTGGTTCTGCCCGGTGGCCGCGCCGAGCCGCCTGGCCTTGCCGCGCGCCGCCGGCTTGCGCCGCGCAGCGCGACGGCGCGCGACGGGCGACGCCGCGCGCTTGGATGTCTTGGGTTTGGAGGTCTTCGGTGTGGCGGTCTTGCGAGGGGACGATCGACCCCGGCGGGCCGATGGCGAGAGAGCGGAGGAAGACTTCTCTTCAGACATGCGGCGACAGCTCCTCAGACGCTTCGGTCAGTGATCGGAGACCTTAGAGCAATGGACCTGATGGTCAATCGCACAAAAGGCCGAGCCGCCTTCCCCAAAGGGAGAGGTGGCAAATGCAGGCAGAGGGCGCCGCAGGGGCGCTGTATTAGTTCCGCGTCGCGGTACTTAGCTTCGGTTTAGCTGCCCTTGACCGGGGGCCGCCGCAGCAGTTTACATGATAAACAAAACAGGATCGACCCGGTCGCAAAGGAACCGGGAAGCCAAGGGAGGAAAGAAAATGATCTCGTATCTCAGGACTTTCGGTGCCGCCGCGCTGCTGGCAGCCGGTTTCGCGACGGGACAGATCGTCCCCGCCGCCGCGCAGGAACTGACCCTGCGCGTTCATCACCTGTTGCCGCCCCAGGCACCGGTGCCCAAGAACTTCATCACGCCCTGGGCCGAAAAGGTCGAGAAGGAATCGGGCGGCCGCCTCAAGATCGAGATCTATCCCTCCATGCAGCTCGGCGGCAAGCCGCCGGCGCTCTACGATCAGGTGCGCGACGGCGTGGTCGACTTTATCTGGACCCTGCCGGGCTACACGCCGGGGCGCTTTCCCGGCACCGAGGCGCTCGAGCTGCCGTTCTTCCCGGCGAGCGCCGAGGCAACCTCGCAGGCGGCCTGGCGCTTCTACGAGAAGTACCTGAAGGACGAGTTCAAGGACGTGCACCTCATCGCCATGCACGTTCACGGCCCCGGCCTGCTGCACGTCAAGGGCAGCGGCGTCGAGAAGCTGGAGGACATGCAGGGCCTCAAGCTGCGCGGTCCGACGCGCCAGGCCAATGCCCTGCTCTCCGCCCTCGGCGCCGTTCCCGTCGGCATGCCGGTACCGGCCATGCCGGAAGCGCTGTCCAAGGGCGTGATCGACGGCACGGTGATCCCCTGGGAGGTGACCACCCCGCTGAAGGTCGCCGAGCTGGTCGACAGCCACACCAACTTCTCCGGCACCCGCGGGCTATACACCTCGACCTTCATCTTCGCCATGAACAAGGCGCGCTACGAATCCCTGCCCGACGATCTGAAGGCGGTGATCGACGCCAACTCCGGCCTAGAGACCTCCAAGTGGGTGGGCCGCGTGATGGACGAGGGCGACGCCCCCGGGATCGCCGCCGCCGAGAAGGCCGGCAACAAGATGATCGTGCTGGACGAGACCGAGGTCGCCCGCTGGAAGAAGGCGGCCGCCCCGCTGGTCGACCAGTACATTGCCGAGATGAACGAGAAGGGTTACGACGGCGCCACCATGGTCGCCGACGCCAAGGCCCTGATCGCCGAGTACGCCGGCCAGGAGTAAGGGCGCGGCCATGACCGTCCTGATCGCCGGAGCCGGCATTGGCGGGCTGACTCTGGCGCTGTCGTTGCATCAGTCTGGAGTTCCGGTGCAGGTCTTCGAAACCTCCGCCGAACTCCGGCCGCTCGGCGTCGGCATCAACCTGCTGCCCCACGCCGTGCGCGAGCTCGACGAGCTGGGACTGCTGGCGGCGCTCGACGCCGTCGGCCTGCGCACGGCGGAGCTTTGCTATTACTCCAAGCACGGCCGGCTGATCTGGTCGGAACCGCGCGGCGAGGCCGCCGGCTACCGCTGGCCGCAGTTCTCGATCCACCGCGGCAAGCTGCAGATGCTGCTGCTGGAGGCGGCGCGCGAACGCCTGGGCGGCACGAACATCCTGACCGGCTGGCATCTGGAGGGCTGGCAGGAGAAACACGACGCCATTGCCGCCCGCTTCATCGACCGCAAGAGCGGCGCGGTCCGCGGCGAGGTCGAGGGCCTTCTGCTGATCGGCGCCGACGGCATCCACTCCAGCCTGCGCCGCCGCTTCTACCCCGATGAAGGCCCGCCGATCTGGAACGGCGCCATCCTGTGGCGCGGCACCACGCGGGCGAAGCCCTTCCTCTCCGGCCGCTCGATGATCATGGCCGGGCACGAGTACCAGAAGTTCGTCTGCTATCCGATCTCGCCTTTGGGCACCGATGGCAAAGCGACGATTAACTTCATCGCCGAGCGCAAGTTCACGCCGGATCACCAGTGGCGCCGCGAGGACTGGAACCGGCCGGGCGACCCCGCCGACTTCCTGCCGCATTTCGAGGACTGGGTCTTCGACTGGCTCGACGTGCCGGCGTTGATCCGCGCCGCCGAGGCGATCTTCGAATATCCCATGGTCGATCGCGATCCCCTGCCCGAGTGGAGCAGGGGCCGGGCGTCGCTGCTCGGCGACGCCGCCCACCCCATGTATCCCATCGGTTCCAACGGCGCTTCCCAGGCGATCCTCGACGCAAGGGTGCTGACCCGCGAGATCCTGGCGCAAGGAGCGACGCCGCAGGCGCTTGCCGCCTACGAGGCGGAGCGCCGGCCTGCCACCGCCAGCATCGTGCTGGCCAACCGGCAGAACGGCCCGGAGCAGGTGATGCAGCGGGTCGAGGAGCTGGCGCCCGAGGGCTTCCGGCACATCGAAGACGTGATGACCGCCGAGGAGCTGGAACAGACCGCAGCCAACTACAAGAAACTCGCCGGCTTCGACAGGGAAGCGCTCAACAGCCGACCTTCCATCGTCCGGCTGCGCGCGGCATCATAACAGGGCCCTGCGCCGGGCCATGAGCCGCGCCGGCGGCGCAGGTTTCACAGTTCGACCGCCCTGTGCTAAGCCTCACCTGCCAGTCGCCGCTGGCAGACCTAAGAGGAGAGGCACCCCAAATGGCCGGCGATCATCCGCAGCTGGCAGATGCCCTCGCAGCCCGCCGCCGCATTGCCGGCTTCGTGCGGCGCACTCCGCTCGTGCGCTCGGACAGCCTCTCGGCACGGCACGGCGCGCCGGTCTACCTGAAGTGCGAGCACCAGCAGACCACCGGCGCCTTCAAGCTGCGCGGCGCCAGCAATGCGGTCCAGGCGCTGCCGGCCGAGTTTCGCGAGAGGGGCGTCGTCACGGCCTCCACCGGCAACCACGGTCGCGCCCTGGCGCACGCCGCGCGCGTCGCCGGGATCCCCTGTGTCGTCTGCCTGTCACGGCTCGTGCCGCGCAACAAGGTCGAGGCCATCTCGGCGCTGGGTGCCGAGGTGCGTATCGTCGGCACGAGCCAGGACGAGGCGCAGTTGGAAGTCGACCGTCTCGTGGCCGAGCAGGGCATGACCGCCGTGCCGCCTTTCGACCATCCCCTGGTCATCGCCGGCCAGGCGACCCTCGGACTGGAAATTGTCGACGAACTGCCGGAGACCGAGACCATCCTGGTGCCGCTGTCCGGCGGCGGACTCATCGCCGGGGTTGCCATGGCCGCCAAGGCGACCAGGCCGTCGGTCCGCGTGGTCGGCATTTCCATGGAACGCGGCGCCGCCATGCAGGCGAGCCTTGCGGCCGGCCATCCGGTCGAAGTTGCGGAACTGCCGACCCTCGCCGACTCCCTGGGCGGCGGCATCGGCCTGACCAACGAGCACACTTTTGCCATGGTGCGCGACCTGGTGGACGAGGTGATTCTGGTGAACGAAGCAGAGATCGCCGAGGCCATTCGCCACGCCTATCGCGTCGAGCGGCAGGTCGTCGAAGGGGCCGCCACCGTCGGCATCGCGGCGCTGCTGCACGAGGCCCGGCCGAGCTGGGGCACGACCTTGGTGCTGCTGAGCGGCGGCAATATCGATGAGGATCTGCATCGACGCATCGTCGCAGGTGAAAACCCGAACCCGATGGCTGAGTAAGCAGATTCACAGAGGAACCAAGAGGCGCGCCATGCATGAAATCCTCATCCTGAGCGAAGCCGAGCTGCGCGAACTGATGACACTCGACCGCGACACCATCAGCTGCGTCGAGGAAGCCTTCAAAGCGCTGGCCACCAAGCCCGTGGTTATGCCGCCGGTGCTGCACCTGGAAGTCGCCGAGGCCAACGGCGAGATCGACGTTAAGACCGCCTATGTGCCGGGCCTTGACAGCCTGGCCATGAAGATGAGCCCGGGGTTCTTCGACAACCCGAAGATCGGCCTGCCCAGCCTCAACGGCCTGATGGTGGTGTTCAGCGCCAAGACCGGACTGGTCGAGGCGATCCTGCTCGACAACGGCTACCTGACCGACCTGCGCACCGCTGCTGCCGGCGGCGTCGCCGCCCAGTGGTTGGCCCGGGCCGACGCGACCCGGGCCGGGATCGTCGGAGCCGGGGTGCAGGCGCGGCTGCAGCTGCAGGCCTTGAGCCTGATGCGCCCGCTGGAAAGCGCCATGGTCTGGGCGCGCGACGGCGGCAACGCCGCGGCCTGCGCGCTGGAAATGACCGAAGCGCTCGGCATACCGGTTTCGGTGGCCGACACGATCGAAGACCTGGCGCAGGGCAGCGACATCCTGGTCAGCACCACCCCTTCCAACAAACCCCTGATCCTGCCCGAGCATCTGCACCCTGGGCTGACCCTGATCGCCATGGGCTCCGACGCGCCCTACAAGAACGAGGTGGCGCCTGAGGCGCTGGCCGCCGCCGATGCCTATGTCTGCGACCGGCTGAGCCAGGTCCGCCTGCTCGGCGAGCTGCACCATGCCATCGAAGCGCGAAAGGTCGATCCGCTGGCCGCCTTTCCCGAACTGGGCGAGGTCATCGCCGGCACCAAGCCTGGACGCGGTGACGACGCCCACTGCGTGCTCTGCGATCTCACCGGCACGGGCGTGCAGGACACCGCCATTGCCGCGCTCGCCGTCACCCGTGCCCGTGCCGCCGGTGCCGGCACACGCTTTCAGTCCTGAGCCCGGACGCCGCCGCCTGCAGCGACCGACTCTGCCGACCAGGCGGATCTGTCACAGCGCCGGGGTGCCAAGCAGGCTGCGCACGTTGTCGACCTGTCCCAGGGCCCAGTTCAGCTGCTGACGCTGGTGGGACGGCATCTCGCTCGGCGCAACCCGGTTGCTGAGCTTGATGCCGGCCTGGATGTCCCTCAGCTGCTGGCGCAGGATCGCGCCGAGCAGGATCTTGTGTGCCTCGATCAGCCGGCCGATCACCGCCGCGTCGAAGGTGTCGAGGGCGCGCACGGCCTCGAGCCTTTCCGGCGTCGAGCGCGCGGTGACGTTGTGGGTCAGCGCGGCGACGCGCGCCGCCGAGAAGATCGGCATGAGCCCGCTTTTCTTGAGATCGATGCGGCCGTTCTCCAGGCGCGGCCGACCCAGCCAGTTGAGCGGCGGCTGAAATTCGCTCGCCTTCAGCGACATCGCCATAATGAAGTTGCGCGAGTCGCAGGCCGCGGCCTGGGCATCGGCATGGAGCTGTTCCGCCAGATCGCGCTCGCCGTAGACCGGCACGGCGTCGAAGAAAATGTCGCTGTTGAGAAGGTCCTCGGGACGCGACTTATCGATCCAGGCTTCCACGCGCGCGCGCCAGCCGGACACGTCGAGGCGCCATTCCGGCTTTGACGCCATGATGCCGCCGGGACAGTAGACTACGCCGGCTTCGTTCAGCATGTCGGCGACCATCATGCCGAGTTGCTCGAACCAGAGGTCGACGGGGCTGCCGGGCGCGCCCTCATCGAAGATGATCGCGTTGTCCTGGTCCATCGCCAGCAGGCTCTCGCCGCGCCCGCCGGAGCCCAGCACCATCATGGCATAGGGCCGCGGCGGATCGCCCCTGCCCTGGCGCTTCATCTCGGCCTCGGCAAGCTCGCAGGCCCGGCGCGTCAGGGCTCGCAGCTCGCGCGACACGATGGCGGCGATATCGCGCGGATCGGCCTCCTCGAAGACCAGCCCGCGGGCCACGGCGGTGAGGCCGGACCAGATGCGGCCGAGCTCGCGCGCCGTCGCCGCCTTTTCCAGGGCGTCGCCCAGCGAGACCGCATCGCCGGCGCGCTGGCGCAGCAGGTCGCGCGCGGAGAGCGCCCCGACCAGCCGGCCTGCGGTATCGCGCACGCCGAGATGGCGAAAACCCCGCTGCGACATGGCGGCGATGGCCCGGTAGACGAACTCCTCGCTCTCCACTGTGATCAGCGGCCCCTTGGCATAACGTGACAGCGGGGCCTCGCGCACCCCGGCCCCATTGCTGTTGAAGGCGCGCAGCAGATCGCGCTCGGTCAGGATTCCCCACTGGCCCTTGAGGTCGCCCTCCGCCGCATCGTCCGGCTCGACGAAGACCGAGGAGATGCCCTTTTCCATCATCAGGGCGAGCGCGTCCCTGACCGGCGTCGCGGCGGGCAGGGTTACAGGTGGAAAGCGCATGAGGTCGTAGACCCGGTGCCGGTAGGGAAAGCTGTCGATGCGGGCGTACTCGGCAACGCTCTCCGGCTCGAGGCGCTGGTCGCGTATCACCTCGTGCCAGCCGGCCTGGGCCTCCTCGCCGAGGCGCGTGGTCAGGCCGCGGCACACCCGCTCGGCCTGGGCCAGGGTCACGATGCCCTTGTCGCGCAGCCGCGGCGTCAGCGCCGTGAAGATCCGCGCCGCGGTCTCCGCATCGCCCAGGGCGCGGTGCCGCTCGCCGACCTCGACGCCGAGCCACTGGGCGGCCAGTTCCAGCGACTGGTTGGGCAGCTCGGGTGCGACCAGCTGGATCAGGTGGCGCACATCCATCGAGCGGGGCGGCGACCAGACGAGGCCGTGGCGCTCGTGCTCGGCCTTGAGGATGCCCAGATCGAAACCGACGGAATAGCCGATCACCAGGGTGCGCCCGACCCACTTGGAAAAGGCCGGCATGACCGCCGGAAAGGGCGCGGCTGTCGCGACCTCCGCGTCGGTGATGGTGTGGATCGCCGTCGAGTCGGGCGGAATGGCGATCCCGGGGTGGACCAGGCTGACGAAGCGATCGTCATCCGCCGCCGCGCTGCCATGCACGCGCACCGCGGCGATCTCCACGATGCGGGCAGTGGCGACATCGAGCCCGGTGGTTTCGGTGTCGAGCGCGACCGCCGGAACCGCGCTCAGCGGCAGGCCTGAGAGACTGTCTTCCGCTTTGAGGAAGCTCATAGGCGCATCACTCCCCTTGGTTCCGGCCCTGCCCTCGCCGCGGTCCGACGGCACCCATTTCATGCAGCTCCTGTCGGCGACTCCATGATCGAGATCAAGCCGATTCCCGGCCCCGCCCGGCGGTATCCGCCGCCACCGCGTCGGCATCGAGGCGCCGGTCCAGTTGGACCCGCACGTCGCGCCAGGCGTAGCGGATGGAATTCTCCACAATCTCCTTGTCGAATTTCTTCAACTCCGGGGCGATCGGCGCCCAGTGGACCAGCGCTGCCGGACTCTCGCTGAAGATGTCGGGGCCCTGCGGCCCGTCCTGCCAGTCCCAGAAGGCCAGCCGTCGCTTGAAGGCGGCCACCTCCGCCTCCGGCTCGAAGCTGTCCACGGCCGCAGCCTGCTCGGCATTGTTCTCCAGGCCGGCCAGAAAGCAGTGCAGGGCGACCTCGCGGCGCTTTGCGTCGTCCACTGGCGCCCGGCGCAGGGCGCGGGACACGGCGAAGAGCGCCAGATCGGAAAGGCAGGCGGCAAAAACGTGCATCTTGGCGATATTGATCGAGGCCACGAAGACGTCGTCCTCGAACATGCTCGGGTAGCGCGTGCCCATACGCGTCTTCAGATAGCCGTAGAGGGTCTTCTGGGCGATGAAGGCCGCCCGGGTCGAAACGAATCGGCAGAGCGATTCGACCCCGTCGACCGGCCCCGAGTCGCGCCGCATGGTCAGGCGGCCAAAGAACTCGGGCAGAAACGCCCAGACCGTCTTCAGGCTGGGAATCACCCGTAAAAGCCCCCTGGACTGCCGGTTTCGACCCCGCCCCCCGCCTGGGGGAGCAAAATTCGGCCGTGTGCCGTTATTATTGGTATTACAAAGCTACCCATTTTTGTACAATCCCGGCTTGATCCCGGTCATCCGCCAACTGGGCCTGTTTAGTGGGGTAAGTACATAATCAAAGCGGGGGATAACATGCCTGAAGTCAGTCAAGAAGCAAAAGTCCGTCATTGGACCAGAACACGGAACCTGACCGTGCTGGTCCTCATCATCTGGTTCATATTCTCCTTCATCGTGCCCTGGTTCGCGAGGGAGCTGAACTCGATGAGTTTTCTCGGTTTCCCCTTGGGCTACTACTTCATCGTTCAGGGGTCTCTGATCATCTTCGTCCTGCTGATCTTCTTCCAGAATTGGCGCCAGGACACGATCGACGATGAAGCCGGCCTCGGCGGCGGTGAGGAATAGGGGGAACATCCGTCATGATAAAAGGCAGCTTTATTGAAAACCTTGGCCGCGTGTACGTCATGTACACAGGCGGGTTCCTGGTGTTCATCATCCTGATGGCCATCCTGGAGCAGTTCGGTGTCAGCGCGGCGACCATCGGCGTCCTCTTTGTCGCGTTCACTGTGGTCATCTATGCCGTGATCGGCTGGCTCTCCCGCACCATGCAGGTCGAAGCCTACTACGTGGCCGGCCGCGAGGTTCCAGCTCTCTACAACGGCATGGCGACGGCGGCGGACTGGATGTCCGGTGCATCCTTCGTCGCCCTGGCCGGCGGCATCTACTTCGGCGGCTACGGCTATCTCGGCTTTATCGTCGGCTGGACCGGCGGCTACGTGCTGGTCAACTCCCTCATGGCGCCCTACCTGCGCAAGTTCGGCTGCTATACCGTGCCGGACTTCATCGGTACGCGCTACGGCGGCAACCTGGCGCGCTTCTGTGCCGTCGTGGTTCTGGTGGTCGCGTCCTTCACCTACGTGACCGCCCAGATCAACGCCTCGGGCACCATCGCGGCCCGCGCCCTGCTGATCCCCTTCGAGGTCGGCGTCTGGGTCGGCCTGCTCGGCATTCTGCTGTGCTCGATGCTCGGCGGCATGCGGGCGGTGACCTGGACCCAGGTGGCCCAGTACATCGTGCTGATCATCGCCTACCTGGTACCGGTCATCTGGATGTCCAACAAGCAGGACTTCGGCGTTATCCCGCATTTCACCTATGGTGACGCGGTGGCCCGCATTCAGGAGCTCGAGCCGCTCGTCGGTCTCGGGGTGCCGGCGACCGAGTCGTTCCCGGGCCTGGCCAACCTCAAGACGCCGCATAACGACCCGCAGGGCGGCATGGACTCCTGGAAGTTCGTCACCCTGGCGTTCTGCATGATGACCGGCACGGCTTCCCTGCCGCACATCCTCATGCGCTACTTCACCACGCCGTCGGTGCGGGCAGCCCGCAAGTCCGTGGCCTTCTCGCTGTTCTTCATCTTCCTGCTGTACTTCACGGCGCCGGCTCTCGCCACGCTGACGAAGCTGCAGCTGCTCGATCCCGAGTTGGCGACCGCCATCATCGGGCGTTCCTTCGAGGAAGTGCAGAACCTGGCCTGGATCAAGAACTGGGGTGAAGTCGGGATGCTGGCCATCTCCGACAGTAACGGGGATGGAATCCTGCAGCTGAACGAGTTCTTCATGCGGGCCGATATCGTCGTGCTGGCAACGCCGGAAATCGCCGGCCTGCCCTACGTCATCTCGGGTCTGGTCGCCGCCGGTGGTCTGGCGGCAGCCATGTCGACCGCCGACGGTCTGCTGCTGGCCATCGCCAATGCCCTCAGCCACGATCTTTACTACAAGATCATCGACCCGAAGGCCGACTCGCGTCACCGCCTCATCGTGGCGCGCGTGCTGCTGATCGTCATCGGTGCCGCTGCGGCGCTGATTGCCAGCCTGCAGCTCACCGGTATCCTCGGTGCTGTGGCCTGGGCCTTCTGCTTCGCCGCGTCGGGCCTGTTCTTCCCGCTGGTCCTCGGCGTCTGGTGGAAGCGGGCCAACACCCAAGGGGCGATCGCCGGCATGGTCTTCGGCTTCGCCGCGGGCTCCGCCTATCTGTACTACGTGTACACCGGCGGTACGCCGTGGCTGGGCATCGACCACCTGCGCTTCGCGATCATCGGCATGCCGGTGAGCCTGGTCGCCATGGTCGTTGTCAGCCTGATTACCCCCGCACCCGATGCGGAAACCCAGGCCATGGTCGACGAGGTTCGTGTGCCCTCGGGCAAGACGATCCTCGGTGCGGCGCACTGACCTGATAACCGTAAGCGAGTACGAACTGGGTGGCGGAGTCCTCTCCGCCACCCTTTTTCTTCCCCCTGGTCCCTATTCCGAAGTAAGCAGCTGAAATGACCGACCCACTCTCCGTCTTCCCGATCTGGGTGGTGGCGATCGACTATGTTCTCGGCATGATCATGTGGACGCTGATCGGCCGGGTCGCGATGAACCTCTTCCTGCCGCTCGACTCGAACTGGTTCTTCATGAAGGTCTTCGTGAAGCTGACCAACCCGATCCTCCGGGTCTTCAAGCCGGTCACGCCGGGCTTCCTGATCGAGCCGCTGGTGCCGCTCTTCGTCGCCTGGTTCTTCTTTATGATCCGCTTCTACCTGATGCCCTGGCTGCTGGGCTATTCGGTCATGGGCATGCTGTCCTTTCCGCTGGAAAGCGACATCACCTACGCCCTCTACGAAGGCATCTATCAGAAGCTGTTCCACGGCGAGTAGCCGCAGGCCTGCTCAGAGGGCCGAGAGCACCGCCTTGGTCACGTCGGCGGTGCCGGCCTGTCCGCCCATGTCGGGGGTGCGTGGGCCGTTCTCGGTCACCTTCTCGATGGCCGCCATGAGCCGCGCGGCGGCCGCCGCCTCGCCCAGGTGGTCCAGCATCATGGCCCCGGTCCAGAAGGCGCCGATGGGATTGGCGACCCCCTTGCCGATGAGATCGAAGGCCGAGCCGTGGATCGGCTCGAACATGGAAGGCACGTCCGGCGAAGGCGAGATGTTGGCCGTGGCGCCGTTGCCGAGGCTGCCGGTCAGCGCCGAGGCAAGGTCCGACAGCACGTCGGCATGGAGGTTGGTGGCGACCACGGTGTCGATCTGACCGGGCCGCGTGACCATGAGGGCGGCCATGGCGTCGACCAGCTTGAAGTCGACGTCGAGCTCCGGGAAGTCGGCCAGGACCTCGCGGCAGACCGCGTCCCAGAACACCATGCCGTGGCGCTGGGCATTCGACTTGGTGACGATGGTCAACCGCTTGCGCGGCCGGCTCATGGCCAGCTCGCAGGCGAAGCGGCAGATCCGCTCGACGCCGGTGCGGGTGAAGACGGAGACGTCCATGCCGGTCTCCAGCGGCAGGCCGGCATGGACCCGGCCGCCGACCCCGGCGTACTCGCCTTCCGAATTCTCGCGCACGATCACCCAGTCGATCTGCTCGCCGAGCTCGGGCCGGAGCGGGCCCTGCATGCCGGGCAGCAGGCGTGTCGGGCGCACGTTGGCGAACTGGTCGAGGCCCTGGCAGATGGCCAGGCGCAGTTCCCAGAGGGTGATGTGATCCGGAATCTCCGGATCGCCCACGGCGCCGAAGTAGATGGCATCGAAGCCGCGCAGGGTCTCGACACCGTCCGCCGGCATCATGCGCCCGACCCGGCGATAGCGGTTGGAGCCCCAGTCGAAGCTCTCGGTCTCGAAACTGAAGCCGCCGTCGGCCGTCGCCACGGCCTGCAGCACCCCGAGGCCCGCCTCGATGACTTCCGGTCCGATACCGTCGCCGGGCACCACGGCGATCCTGTGCTTGCGCATGTCCTGTCTTTCCGCTGTCTGCTGTCCCGCGTCCGCGCCGCGAGGTTCGTTTCCGGGCTCCGGAGATACACCATGCGGGCCGCCGGGCCAACGGCCCAGTGCCGCTGGATCACGCGCCAGACCGGTCAGCCGCGACGCGCTCCGCCCCGGGTCGCCCCGACAGGAAACCGTTGCAGAAGGCGGCACCGGGCAGCATCGCGCCGAGGGCCTGCATCGCCGCTGCAGGCGTCAGGCGCCCGTCGAGAGCGTCGCGGAACAGCCTCGCCACCCGGACCATGTCGCAGTCCTGCGGCGACAGACGGAACGTGGACAGGCCGGCACCGGTCAGGGCGCCGAGATTCTCCAGCGCAGCGGCATAGGCATGGGACAGCGTCTGGATGCCGTTGACGGCCAGGAAGGGCTCGTCGTCCAGGGTCGCTACCGGCAGGCCGTCCGGATCCTTGCCGCAGACGAACTGGCAGGAGTCCTTCGCCAAGCTGTGCACCCGTGCGTGGTAGCAGCGCCCCGAAAGCGCCAGGGGCACCCGGCCGAAAGCCCAGACCTCCAGGGTCACGCCGAGCGCCTCGGCCGTCACGGCGAGCGGTGCCACGGAAGCGAGCGGCAGTTCCGGCGGCAGGCAGACGTGCGTCGCGCCGCGGCCTGCCAGAAAGGCCAGCGTGCCTTCGTTGTAGACGTTGACCAGGGGGCCGACGGAAAAGGCCTCCCCCGCCGCGAGATAGGCGAGCAGGGTCAGGTCGTTCACCTCGACGGCGCCGTTCTGGAACAGCTCCGCCGCGGCGCGGCGCTCGCGCGGCAGGGTGATGAGCGCGAGCGAGGACAGCACCACCTGCTTGCCGCCGCGCTGCAGCCGTTCGACCGCCTCGGCAAGGCGATCGGCATAGAAGGGCAGCCGCTTGGAGCAGACCACCTCCCCGAGGCAGACCCGGTCGACCGGCGCCTCGTCGGCGATGCGGGCGTAGAAGTCGCTCCAGCGATCGGCCGGCCAGTTGAACAGCAGCGGCCCGAGGGTGAGGGAACAGGGTCTTGCCAAGTCGGATCCTCGCTCGTCAGCGCCAGGTCTTGCGATAGGCGCCGGCAGTTGTCGTCTGCCCCTCGCTCAGGCGTTGCAGGTCGCTGGCCGGAATCGGCCGGCCTGCCGCGTAGGCGTCGGCCGCACGGCGGAAACTGGACACCACCGCCTTGGTGTAGGAGCGGCTGCGCTGCCGCCCTTCGATCTTGAAGGCAGTCACGCCGGCCTCGGCGAGGCCCCCGATCAGCGTCGCAGCGTCCAGGCTGACAGGGTCCTCGAAGACGTGCCCGCGCCGGCCGCCGACCGCGAAGCATCCCTTGCAGAGCGTAGGATAGGGTGCCGGGTCGCCCTTCGGCACGCGGCCGATGGTAAATTCGCCGAGCCGCGACACCAGCTCGCCGTCCTCCTCGTAGAAGCGGACATGGCTTGCCGGCGAACAGACGCCGTTCATGTTGGGAGAGCGGCCCGTGGCATAGGAGGAGAGCGAACAGCGACCTTCGGCCATGACGCAGAGCCCGCCGAAAACGAAGACCTCGGTCTCGCAGGCGACCTCCGCATTGATCGCGGCGATCTCCTCCACCGTCAGCACGCGTGGCAGCACCACGCGCCGGACGCCGAAAGCTTCCACGTAGAAGCCGATCGCATCGGCGTTCGCCGCCGCGGCCTGCACCGAGAGGTGGCGACGCAGCCGCGGGTGGCGCCGGGCGGTGTAGTCGAGCAGCCCGAGGTCGGCCAGAATGACCGCGTCGGCCCCCAGCTCTGCCGCGGTATCGACCGCGCGGTGCCAGAGCTGCTCCGCCCCGGCGCGGGGAAAGGTGTTGATGGCGACGAGCACGCGCCGGCCGCGCCGGTGGGCGTAGGCGATCGCCTCGGCGAGTTCCTCCGGCGAGAAGTTGAGCCCGGGGAAGTTGCGGGCGTTGGTCTCGTCGCGAAAGCCGCAGTAGACGCTGTCGGCGCCCGCATCGACGGCAACCCGCAGGGCGGCGGGCGTTCCCGCCGGGCAGACGAGCTCCAGGGCGCGCTCGCCGCCGCTCACCGGCCGGCCCTCACCAGCGCAACTCCGGAAAGCCTCGAGCCTTCCGTCAAGAGGCCGCGCAGCAGGCGCTGCAGCGGTGCTCCGGCAGGTCCCAGCAGCGCCGCGCCGTGCGACAGCAGGTCGACCTCCGCGTCGTCCAGGGCGTTGCGCAGGGCCAGCACGGCTTCGGTATCCCCCTCGATCACGAGATCGCGCGAGAAGAACAGGGCATCGCCGTCGAGGCTGCCGTGGATCATGCCGAGCAGCGCAGCCAGCGGCCCGGCGATGCGGGCGTCCCAGGCGCCCGCGGAGTCGCGGCGGCGGACCTCGAGCATGGGCCGCCCGGTGCGCGGGCGCAGCCGGAACACGAAGGGCAGGTCGACCGCATCGATCAGGTAGACCTTTTCGGCATGGCCGTCGAGGCGGGCGAAAATGCCCGGCTGCGCGCTGGCCAGCCGCGCCACCACCCGCCCGAGGGCGAGCTGCAAGGGGAACAGCGGCAGCGGCCGGAGCAGCGTCCTGAGCGGACCCGGAAGGCGGGGAACGGCTTGCGACTCTTGCATGGCCGGACTTGTGACGAAACGGCGCCTTGCTGTCCTTGCGCTAGCGCAAGGACAGCAAGGCGATTATTCCGTCCAGAGTCGGCCGGAGTCGGAAACCGGCCGGAGGGTCAGGCCCCCGGCCAGTCGGCGAGAACGAAGGCAGCCCGCTCGGCCGCGTCGAGCTGGGCGATGAGCCCCTGCTCCCAGGCCAGGTACCGGCGGGAGGACTCCAGATTGCCGTCGTGGCGGTCGTGCACGAAGTGGAGGAAGTCGATGGCTTCCGCCCGGCCCGGCTCGTCGGGCGTCGCGACGGTCTCGGCCACGGCCGCCGCCAGGGCCGGCTGGCCGCCGTCGACCGCGCGGACCTCGGCGCAGCCGAGGGCGGTCAGATCCCGCGCCGCCAGGGCCACCGCCTCCGCGCTGCCGACCAGGTAGACCGCCCGGGCCGGATCGAGGCCGAGCCGGTCGAGACGCGGGCGAATGCCCCAGAGCGCCCCGGCGGCATGGCCGGCGCGGTAGGCCTGGGAACCGCGCAGATCGACGAGCTGCCCGCGGCCGGCTCCCAGGGCGGCCAGGGCCTCGGCGGCGGATACCCGCGCGACCTGCGGCAGTGGGACGGCCGGAGCGGCGGGGGCAAGGGCCTCGAGCGCCGCGTCGAACCGTGCGACCGCCACCTCGTAGCCCAGCTGGCGCAGCCAGAAGGCGGCGATGGCCCCACGCAGGCCGAGGTCGTCGAGCAGCACCAGGCGGGCATGCCGCACCCCGACCCAGAGATCGGTTCCCTGCACGAGCTGGCCGGACAGCGCCGGGACGAAGGCCGGCGCCGGATCGCGGGCGATTTCCTCCGGTGTGCGCAGATCGAAGAGATAGGAGGTCCGCCCCGGCTCGGCCTGCCAGGCCGCGATCTCCGCGGCGCCCGGGGTCGCGACGTCGAGGCGGGCCAGCAGGGTCTCCGCGCGCGCCCGGGTGGCCGCCGCGGCCGCGGCATCCAGCGCCGGATAGGGTGCGGCCGTGTTGCCGCGCTCCAGGCCGAAGCCGGCGAGCTGCCAGCCCTGGGTGCCGTTCTCCAGGGCGTAGACCGGCTGGTCGATGCCGGCGAGCCGCAACCCCAGGGCGCCGACGATGCTGCGGGTCCGTCCGGCGCAGGTCACCACCACCGGCGCCTCGGGATCCTCGACCGCGGCCGCGAAGCGGTGGGCCAGCTCGCCGTTGGGCAGGCAGACCGCGCCGGGGACGCGCATCTTGGCGTACTCGGCCGGCGGGCGGCAGTCGAAGAAACGGAAGTTGCGGCCCTCGTCCTGCCAGCGCTTCAGGGCCGCGGCATCGAGGGTCGCCGGGTGCCAGGCATGCTCGGCCAGCTCGCCCAGGGTCTTCGAGGGCACATTGACGCCCTTGAACAAGGTGTAACCGGCCGCCGCCCAGGCCGGTGCCCCGCCCGCCAGCACCCTGACGTCGTCGTAGCCGAGATCTCCCAGGACGGCGGCCGCCCGCGCCGCGACGCCGTCGCCGCCGTCGATCAGAACTACGCGGACGTCGCGGCGCGGCACCAGGGCGCCGATTCGGGCCTCCAGGCCGCTGTAGGCGCAAGGCACGGCGAAGAGCGGATGGCCCTCGCCGAACTCGCCGGCCTCGCGGACATCGAGAAAGGCGATCTCGCCCCCGTCGTGCACCAGCGCCTTTGCCTCGACGGCGGAGACTTCAGCGATCATTCCCGCGGTTCCTGCGGCTCCTTGCCGGCGAAGAAAGCCAGAAAGGCGTCGAGGATCAGGTCGGGCCGCTGCTCGGCCGGATAGTGCCCGGTGGGAATGGCAAAGCCGCGCAGATCGTCGGACCACTCGGCCCAGGCCTCCATCGGCTTGAAGTGGCGGCCGCAATGGCTGTTGGAGCCCCAGATCACCAGCAGCGGGCAGACGAGCTTGCGACGGCCGTAGTCGGCGCTGTCCATATCGAAGTCGACGCCGACGGTGGCGCGATAGTCTTCGCAGACGGCGTGGATCTGATCCGGCGTGGTGCAGCGCTTGTACTCGGCCATGGCGCGCGGGTCGAAGATCGACAAGCCGACACCCTTCTTGTTGAGCTTGTAGTCGATGTAGTAGTCGAGGTCCGCCGTCAGCAGCTTTTCCGGAAAGGGTTCCTTCTGCGCCATGAAGAACCAGTGGTAGCTCTCCAGGCCCCAGCCCAGCGTGACGTTCGTCAGCACGTGGTGCGTCGGCAGGATATCGAGGGCGGCGACCCGCTCGATCGCCTCCGGGTGGTCGAGCGCCATGCGGAAGGCGACGCGAGCGCCGCGGTCGTGACCGGCGACGGCAAAGCGCTCGAAGCCGAGCTGGCGCATGACTTCGAGATTGTCCTCTCCCATGGTGCGGAAGGAATAGGCACTGTGGTCGCCGCCGCCCGGCGGCTTGGAGCTGTCGCCGTAGCCGCGCAGGTCGGCCGCCACGACAGTAAAATGTTTCGCCAGGTCCGGCGCAACCCGGTGCCAGCTGACGTGGGTCAGGGGGTTGCCGTGCAGCAGAAGCAGGGGCGGCCCCTCGCCGGCCACCGCAGCGTTGATCTCCGCTCCCGCTGTCTGGAACCGGCGTATCTCGAAGCCAGGCAGCAACGGAGCATCGCCCGCAGCGTCAATCGGATTCTCATGGGCCACGAGCCCTGCCTCCCTCAGGTGTGAATTGTTGACAATCTTAGGGACATCCCAGAGAGTTCGGCAACCGTCGTCTGAATAGGTCGATGGAAATCAAGGACATCTGCATGCGCATCGTCGATATCCGCGAAACCGTCGTTCCCATTTCTTCGCCAATCCGCAACGCCTATATCGACTTCTCCAAGATGACCGCCAGCGTGGTCGCGCTGGTGACCGACGTGGTGCGCGACGGCAAGCCGGTCGTCGGCTACGGCTTCAATTCCAACGGGCGCTATGCCGCCAGCGGCCTGCTGCGCGAGCGATTCCTGCCACGCCTCGAGCAGGCCGACCCGGCCAGCCTGGTGAACGAGGCCGGCGACAACCTGGACCCGCGCCGCATCTGGGCGACCATGATGGCCAACGAGAAGCCCGGCGGGCACGGCGAGCGCTCGGTCGCCGTCGGCGTGGTCGACATGGCGGTGTGGGACGCGGTGGCCAAGATCGCCGGCCTGCCGCTCTACCGCTACCTCGCCGACAGCGAGGCCGACGGCACCGTGGACGACACGGTCTTTGTCTATGCGGCCGGTGGCTACTACTACCCAGGCAAGGACAACGCGGCCCTCAAGGAGGAGATGCGGCGCTACCGCGCCATGGGCTACGAGGTGGTCAAGATGAAGATCGGCGGCGCGCCGCTGGACGAGGACATCGCGCGCATCGAAGCGGTGCTGGAAGTGGTCGGCGAGGGCCGCTATCTGGCCGTCGACGCCAACGGCCGCTTCGACCTGGAGACCGCCATTCGCTATGCCGAGGCCATGGCCCCCTACGGGCTGTTCTGGTACGAGGAGGCCGGTGACCCGCTGGACTACGCGCTGCAGGCCGAGCTCGCCAAGCACTACGACGGCCCCATGGCGACCGGCGAGAACCTCTTCTCCCACCAGGATGCGCGCAACCTGCTGCGCTACGGCGGGCTCAGGCCGGAGCGGGACTGGCTGCAGTTCGACTGCGCGCTCAGCTATGGCCTGGTCGAATACCTGCGCACCCTCGCCCTGCTGAAGGACTACGGATTCTCCACGCGCAACGTGGTGCCGCACGGTGGCCATCAGCTGTCGTTGAACATCGCCGCCGGCCTGAAGCTGGGCGGCAACGAATCCTACCCGGAGGTCTTCGCTCCCTTCGGCGGCTTCGCCGACGACACCAGGGTGGAAAACGGCCGCATCCCGCTGCCCGATGCGCCAGGGATCGGCTTCGAGAAAAAGTCGGCGCTCATAAAATGCCTGCGCGCGGCCACCGAAACATGAACGCCGGCGTCACCGTCGGCCGCGAAGCGCTTCTATCCCTCGCCGAAGCGGCCCTGACCGGAGCCGGGGCCAGCGCAGACCATGCCGCCAAGTGCGCCGACATCCTGGTGGAGGGCGATCTCATGGGCCTCGGCACCCACGGCGTGCTGCGGGTGCTGTCCTACTGCGAGCGGCTGCGCCTCAAGGGCGTCAATGCCGCAGCCGATATCACGGTCGAACGCAAGGCGCCCTCCCTGGCGCTGGTCGACGGCGACAACGGCCTCGGCCCGGCGGTGGCCATAACCGCCCTGGAAGCCGGCCTGGAGATGGTCGCGGAGACCGGCATCGCCTATGTCGGCTGCCGCCGGTCGAACCACCTGGGCGCCCTGGCGCCCTACGGCCTCAAGGCCTGCGAGCGCGGCTATGTGCTGATCTGCGCCACCAACGCCTCGACCACCATCGCCCCCTGGGGTGGGCGCGAGGCGCGGCTCGGCAACAACCCGCTGTCGATCGCCGCGCCCTGCCCCCCAACGACCAGTCCCCCCTCCGCCAGCCCTGCGGCGCCGCACTTCCTGCTCGACATGGCGATGAGTGTTGCGGCCCGCGGCAAGATCCGCCAGGCGCGCGACGAGGGCGCCGCCATTCCGCAGGGCTGGGCCGTCGATGCCGCCGGCCGGCCGACCACCGACCCGGTCGCAGCGCTGGAAGGATTCCTGCTGCCCTTCGGCGGGCACAAGGGCTCCGGACTGTCCCAGGCGGTCGACCTGCTGTCCGGCGTGCTGACCGGCGCGCGCTTCCTGACCGATGTCTCGCCCTGGATGGAGGCGCCGGAGCAACCCTCCGGCACCGGCCACTTCTTCCTGCTGATCGACCCGGCCCGCCTGCTCGGCGCGGCCGCCTACAGCGCGGCGATCGAGCGCTTCCGGCACCTCATCCGCTCGACGCCGCCGGCCGATCCCGCCCGGCCGGTGCAGCTGCCCGGCGAGCGCGAGCAGCGGCGCCGCGCCGAGGCGCTGGCCAAGGGGGTCGAGATTCCCGCCGAGCTGATGGCGCAGATCAGGGCGCTGGCCTCAGGCTGAGACGGCCGCGGCCCTGTCGGTGGCGCTCCTGCTCCCCGCGGGGGTGGCCGGATCAGGTCAGGGGCCAGGGCAGCTTCACGAATTCCTGCAGCAGGCCCGGTGGAAAGTCGCGTCCCAGCGTTCCTGCCAGGAAGCAAATGAACCCGATCGACAACGTCGAGAGGATGACCGTGCGCGTCCATGAAACCTCGGCACGCAGGCGCAGGAAGGCAACGAAGAATATGCCCAGCGCCAGGATGAAGCCGAGGAGGGAAGAGAGCACCAGCAGGAAGGCGAACCACGCCAGCGTGGCCCAGAGACCATGCGGCGCAGAGGCATCCTCGCCACCCTTTTCCATGTCGGCAAAGAGTGCATCTCCTTCGTGCGCCACAATCATCTTGATGAGCAGCGCAAGGCCACAGACCAGGGTCACTGCGCCGACCGTCACGGGGAAAATCTTGTCACCCATGCGCCCGATCATCAGGGCATCGATCCAGGCCACCGCCAGGTAGGCGAGAATGCAGGCCAGGAAGATCAGCGGCGCCCGCTTTCCGCCGGTCGGCGGTGTGTCGGAGCCGAGGATGTGCTTGCCCTGGCGGATGCCGATGATGATCGACACCACGGTGAGCGCCAGGATAATCAGCACGATCGGCGAGGCGATGTATTCCAGGCCTTGCGCCAGGCCCTGATTGAATCGCGCGCCGGCAATCTGGTTTGCCATGTTGGAGAAGGACTCGGCCTGCGACGAGAGGACGAAGCCGATCAGGAAGGCGGGGCGCGAGAACTCGAAGCGCCGCAGGAAGATCCCCAGTACGCCGACGGCCATCAGGGCCACGAGATCTCCCAGGGACTGGCGCGACTGGAAGGCGGCGAAGGCAATGACCATGAAGAGGAAGGGCGCGACCAGGGTAAAGCGGATCGTGGTCAGCCTGGCGATCTGGTTCGACAGGCCGATGCAAAGCCCGGCGCCGATCACGTTGGCAAAGGCAAGCGACCAGACGATGGTGTAGGTTATGTCGAGGTTGTGACGCACCATGTGCGGACCTGGGTCGTAGCCCAGCAGCGCGATACCGCCGAGAAAGACGGCCATGGAGCCGGAGCCCGGGATGCCGAAGATAAGCGTCGGCACCAGGCCGCCGCCTTCCTTGGCGTTGTTCGAGGACTCCGGACCGATGACGCCGCGGATCTCGCCCTTGCCGAAACCGCTCTTCTCCTTTGTCGACTGCACGGTAAAGCCGTAGGCGATCCAATCGACCACCGATCCGCCAAGCCCGGGAATGACGCCGACGAGCACGCCGATGGCCGAGCAGCGGATGGAAAGCCAGATGTTGCGCCACCAGTCGCGCACACCGTCGAGCCAGCCCTTGCCGAGGCCGCCGCTCTTGGAGATGGCACGGTCCTGACGCAGCAGCGCGACGATCTCGGGAATCGCGAAAGTCCCCAGGCCGACAATGACCAGCGAAAGCCCGTCGATCAGGTAGGGAATGTCGTAGGTCGCCATGCGCAGGCTGCCGCCGGCCGCCGCCTCGCCGATGGTGCCGACCATGAGCCCGAGGCCCGCGGCCACCACGCCTTTCAGCGGAATGCGCCCGGCCAGGATCGCGACCATGGAAAGGCCGAGAATGGTGATCATCAGCATCTCGGGCAGGCCGAAGGCGAGGATCAGCGGCCGCGCGATGAGAATGAAGAAGGTCAGAACGCAGGCACCGAGAAGGCCGCCGAACAGCGAGGAGGCGAAGGCGGCGGACAAGGCGCGGGCCGCCTCGCCCTTTTTCGACAGCGGGAAGCCGTCGAGCACCGTCGCCTGGCTGGCGGTCGAGCCGGGGATGCCAAGAAGCACGGAGGCGAAGGTATCCGACGTCGGCACCACGGCGATGAGACCGACCATGAGCGCGAGGCCGGAAACCGGGTCCATGCCGAAGATGAAGGGGAGCACCAGGGAGAGCCCGGCGATCCCGCCCAGACCCGGGAAGACCCCGACCGAGAGACCGAGGACGACGCCGAAGAAGAGGAACATCAGCTGTTCGGGCTGAAGAATAAGGACCATTGCCTCGCCGAGGGCGGGCAACGCAGTCGCAATCAGGTCCATAGGATGGTCTCAGCCCCGAAGGAAGGACCGGCCCCACCACATGGATGGGGCCGGCGTTCAGGTCAGTTCAGCGTGACGTTGTAGTCCGCCTTCAACCAGTCGATGACGAACTGCTTGGCCGAAGGCGGGACAGTGGTCGCCAGCTTCTTCGCGTTGTCGGCAGCCTTGCCGGTCATCTGCGGATCCTTGCCCAGCGTCTTCTCGGCCATCTGCTGGAAGTCGGGGCGGGTGTGGATCTTCTTGAAAGCGGCTTCGTAGCCGTCAACCACCTCTTTCGGGGCCGTCTTGGGCAGGAACACCATCTTCTGGGCCGGGAAGCCGGCGATGAAGAAGGCCTTCCAGGCGTCCCAGGCGTCGCCGCTGGTCTCACAGACCGCGGTCGCCTCGCAGACTTCCTTGAAGGTCGGGATGTCCGGGAAGGTCGGGTCGCGCACGATGTTGCCGTCGTCGTCCAGCGAACCCCAGGTCATCATCGGCACGGCCAGGCCCTCCTCGACCATGGGCACCACGCTGCGCAGGTAGGCCGGCGAAGTCTGATAGTCGATGTTGGCCTCGCCACGCTCGAACATCAGGCGGCCGTCGCCACGCCCCTCGATACCGAAGACCGGCGCGACTTTCATGCCGAGCATCTTCCAGGCCAGGTTGGCCACCAGGTCGAGCCGCGTCGCGCCCTGGCTGCCCCAGATGAAGTCGATGTCGCCCAGGTCGTCAGCGTCGCCGTCGAAGCGCTTGGCGATGTCAGGCGGCAGGTAGGTCACGCCGCCGACGCCGGAAGCCAGGACGACCTGCCAGTCGTTGTACTCGTAGCGCACGCGCGGGTCGCCCAGCAGGTAGGGAAACTGGGTCGAGCCCGAGGAGCCGAAGATCAGCGTGCCGTCGGCGGTGTCCTGTTCCTGGAACCAGTTCGCGCCCTTGGTCGAACCTGCGCCGGGCCGGTAGCGCACCACGACCGTCGGATTGCCCGGCAAAGCTTCGCTCAGCAGCGGCGCATAGAAATTCGCCCAGCGCGCCGAGCCGCCGGACTCGGAGAAGGGGATCACGAATTCAACCGTCTTGCCTTCCAGGTTGAAGCCGTCCGCAAGGACGGCCTGGGTCGAGAAGGCCGCGGTCGCCGCGGCGGCCGCAAGGCCGAGAGCCACCCGGCGGGTGGTGGATACAACGGGCATGTTTTCCTCCCTAGTATGTGACTTCCGCCGAACGCGGCGCCTGTCCATATCTCTGTGTTATCCGGAACGTGTTCTCCGGTTGATCTGAACTTTACTTGCGTGTGGCCCTTGCGCCAAGCACCGAGGGATTACTTTCGTGCGCGGGGTATTATTTTCGTGGCAAGGTGGCGGCGCAAAGGTGGACAGGTTCCCAGGTTGTCAGTTCTATGCCATTAGCATGGGATTCCGTGGACCCTGCCGGGCGGCCGGTCCAGGAAACCCGCGGATGGCACGCGCATAGCGTGCATTACCGCCGAAAACTATCGAGAGAAAGGACAGTGACAGCGATGCCTAAGCTCCGGGAAGTCCCGCAAATCGACTGCTCCCCCGAAGAATGGCAGATGCGCGTCGACCTTGCCGCGGCCTACCGCCTGGTAGATCTCTACGGCTGGTCCGACCTGCTTGGCACGCACCTCTCAGCGCGGGTCCCCGGCCCCGAGCACCACTTCCTCATCAATCCCTTCGGCCTGATGTTCGACGAGATCACGGCATCGAGCCTGGTGAAGGTCGACCAGGAGGGCAACATCCTCTCGCAGACCGACTACGGCATCAATCCGGCCGGCTTCGTCATTCACGGCGCCATCCACATGGCGCGCCCCGAAGTCGCCTGCGTGATTCACACCCACACCCGCGCCGGCGTCGGCGTCGCGACCCAGAAGGACGGCCTGCTGCCGATCACCCAGCATGCCATGCACGTGATTGCCCAGACCGGCTACCACGACTACCAGGGCATCGCCACCGACCTGGCCGAGCGCGAGAGCCTGGTCGCCGACCTCGGCGACAACAACGTGCTGATCCTGCGCAATCACGGCCTGCTGACCGTCGGCCGCACGGTGGGCGAGGCCTTCATGTGGATGTACCGGGCCGAGCGCGCCTGCTACATGCAACTCTCCGTCCAGCAGGCCGGGGCCGAGATCAGCCCGATCCCGGAGGAGGTGCAACGCACCACCATCGAGCGCAACAGGTTTAACAACTCCGAAAAGGGCTATCGGCCGATCGGCAAGGTCGAGTGGCCGGCCCTGCGCCGCAAGCTCGACCGCACGGACGCGTCCTACAAGGACTAGGGCTCCTTGTCCGCCCGACGGCGGCCATACTTCCGCTTGGTCCCCTGTGTGTCTTACTTATACGCTTGAACTAGACGCTCTGACAGGGGAAGTGCCATGCTTCAGAAGCTCAGGGACTGGACAAGCCTTGTCCGCGATCTTGGTATAATTCTGGGGATCCCCGCCCTGTTGGCGGTCGGGGTGCAGCTCTATGACTTGCAGGTCAGCGCCCTGCGCGAGCAGAAAGCCATCATCGAGGAACGGAACAAGTTACTCCGGGAGACCCAGTACGACCGCGCTCTCAGTGTAATCCGCGCGCAAAAGAAGCTCTTCGAGATGGAACGGGAACAACTGCAGGCTCAACTTGTCGAAGCACGCCAGGGCAATCTACAGGATCAGGAAAAGATAAGCGAGCTCGAGCGAAAGCTGAACGAGTTGGAGAGCGTCTCGAAGGCTTTGAGACAGTTCCGCATCGAGACAACGGATGAGGGCGAAATCCGAATTTTCACAGAGTCGGCGAATATCGGCGTCAGAGGATAGAACGAGCGTTGACGCCTCACCCGGCATTCCTGCTGGTGCCGGCGAAGGCCTGCTCCATGGCCTCGACCGTGGGAAAACCGTCGTCGACCAAAGCTTCGGCTAGGCTTTGCTCGGCGCCCCAGGCGATCCGCCGGGCCGCCGCTTCGGCCATCATCGGCTCGATGCCCATATCGCGCAGCATGGTGGCAGCTTCGGTCATTTCCGCGGCACGGCGCCGACCGTGCAGGGCGGTACGGGAAGTCAGGTAGCGCGCCCGCTCCGGCCAGTCGAGACCGGGCAGGCTCGGCTGCAGGGACTCCAGCACCCGTTCGGTGGCGCCGAACCGGCTGGCCGCGGCGACGCACTCCAGGAACAGGGCTTCGACGCCCTTGATCATGATGGAACGCAGCATCTTGGTGGCCGAGGCGGCACCGAGCTTGGGGCCGCCATGTTCCACGTTGAAGCCGAGGGCGTTCAGCCGGTCGGTTGCCTCTTGCGCTGCAGGGCCGCAGAGCAGGATCGGCACGCGGTGGCGATGCGGCGGGACCGGTGAGAGGATCGCGCCATCCAGCACCGTGCAGCCGCTCGGCGCCAGGATCTCGGCCACCTGCTGCTTGGTGCGTGGAGCTGCCGAATTCAGATCGATATAAACCTGGCCCGGTTTCATCTGCGCCGCCGCCGCCTCGGCCACCTCGACCGCCGCCTTGGCGACCACGGTGGAAAGCACGATGTCCGCTTCGGCCACCGCCGCCGCGGTGCTGCCATGGCACACGGCTCCTAGGGCCGCCGCCGCCCGGCGCATCTTCTGAGCGCCGCCGCCCTCAAAGCGGAGGTCGTAGAGATGGATCGGCAGGTCCGGCTGCGCGCCCCGCAGGCCCGTGACCATGGCCTGCCCGGCTTCGCCGAAGCCGATGAAGGTGAGGGCCGGCCGTCCGGCGCGCGATTCTGTCATGCTGATCTCCTTGGCCCCGTCGAATGTAGTTGAGGACCACGGAGGGCGCGAGTCCGCCGTCAGCCGGCGACCAGCCTCGGCGCGCTGCTGCGCCGCAAATCGGCGGCGGGCAGCCGCACGGTCGCCCGGGTGCCGCCGCCGTCGCGTCGGTCGATTTTCAGCGCGCCGCGCATAGCCCGGCAGAGCTTGAGCGTCACGTGCAGGCCGAGGCCCGACCCTTGCTGCGCATCCCGCGTACCGTCGCCGCGCAGGAAGGGTTCGCCCAGACGCTCGAGCACCGCTTCCGGGATACCCGGCCCGTCATCTTCGACCACCAGCGTGCACCAGGGCCGGCTGCCGTCTCCTGCCACGGCGACCGTGATCTCGGCCCCTTCCGGCGCGTACTTCGACGCATTGGAAACCAGGTTTAAGGCGATTTGACGCAGCGACGTCGCATCGGCCAGGGCCAAGGCCGGTGGGCTCGAAGGCGCGAAACTGATTCGCTGACGCCGGCCGCCGACCGTGCCGGCAAAGGACTTCACAACCGGTTCGAGAACCTGATTGAGATCGATACGTTCGACCTTCAGCTCAGTTTCGGATCCGTTTCCCTCCAGATCGGCAACCTTGTCGACCAGCGCCGCCAGATGGGAGGCGCTCTGCCGGACGATATCGAGATATTCCAGGTTCCGTGCCTGCTGTCTCGCATCGCCAGACGCCAGATTGGCTTTCAGCAGGTCGACAAAGCCCAGGATGTGGTTGAGCGGCGTGCGCAGCTCATGGCCGAGAGCTGAAAGCTGCAGCCGACTCGCCTCGCCCGCGCTGCGGTTCTGCAGAGACCGTGCTTCGGCGACATCGAGGCGCCGGCGCGCCTGGATGACGTCCACCGCCAGAGAGGCAAGCATCTTGAGGGTCGCCACCTGCCCTTCGGCGAGCCGGCGCGGTTTCGAATCGATAATACAGAGCGTTCCCAGCCGGTACCCGCTGCCGATCGTCAGCGGGGCGCCGGCGTAAAAGCGGATGTGCGGCGCCGAGGTGACCAGGGGGTTCGAGGCAAAGCGTGGATCCTCCGCCGCGTTCTCCACGACGAGGGGTTCGTGCTGAAGGATTGCATAGGCGCAGAAGGCATAGTCGCGGCAGGTCTGATTGACCTCCAGCCCGACCCGCGCCTTGAACAGCTGCCGCTCGGCATCGACCAGCGAGACCAGGGCGATGGGCACCTCAAAGACGCTGGCGGCAATCTCGGCAATGGATTGCAGCTGGGCATCGGGGGCCGCGTCGAGGACGTTGAGCTTGAGCAACTCGTCGAGTCTGTGCGGTTCGTCGGTGGGAAAAGGGGCGTTCATTCCGGGCTCCAGGCGTTTTGCAGTGCAACATCGCGCAGATTTGGTTAACAAAGCGTTGCCAAGCCCGGGGTTCGGCCAATTTCGGTAGACATTCCCAAGCCGGTTGTCCGGCGACGCACCTCAGGTTAAGCAGCGGGGCCCCCAATCTGCGGAGACGTTGCTACCGCCCGCGCCGAAAGGCTCCCACCCCCGCTGACGCGACTCCTTCGCAGGCAGGGCCGAAGGCTGTCGCGAGAAGCGGAGCGGTGTAAGACTCCTGGGTCCTTTGCCCGCCGCACGGGGCGGTCCTACACTTCGCACAGTCGCCTTGACGCAAATCATGGTGTCCTTGCGTCCCGGCGCTCTAAGGCTCTGGGAACGACGCAAAGCTTGATGGTGCAGGAGCGCCCGGCCCCGAGGGGAAGCGCCAATGTGCATTGCCCAAGCACAACCAAAGTCCCGGTTCCGG
>JBFGUI010000013.1:0-28051 GCA_041565695.1 Kiloniellaceae bacterium | reverse complement strand
GGCGGCAAGCGCCGGACCGCCGGCCGCCGCCGGTCAGGTCGCCGGGCCGCTTCCCGACCCGGCCATGCGCCCGTGGTATACCAGAAATGCAGCGGATGTATTGCAGCGCAACATTTTTTAGCTTATCGTGGTATACCACTGATTATATATAAATCTCAGATAGTTAGGTGGCCGCACACCGAGTTTCGTATCAGGAGAGTGACCCCCATGTTTGCACATGCAGCAGGAGCCGCCTCGCCAAGCTTTATCGACAGCGCCCTGCATTTCGTCTGGCGCACCCGGGCCGCCCTGGCCAGTGCCGTGGAAGCGAATCGCGTCTACGGCGAGCTCTCCCGGCTCTCGGCCGACCAGCTGCAGGCGCGCGGCCTGGTCCGCGAGGACCTGCCGCGCATGACCCTGCGGGCGCTGACTCACGCCAGCAGCCTCTGACCGTCAGGCCCGCCGGCCGGGCTCCCCTCGTCAGCCACACGGCGCGGTTCTCCCCGCGCCGTTTTGTTTTTTCCGAACAGGAAGTTGGCGCCTCCCTGGCGGGCCCGCGCCGTTGGCTTTGGCGGCACCGCGCGCGACCCCGCGTGCGGCGGCAACCTGCGCCCCGCACACTCGGCTGCCGGTTGAAGTATCGATTTTACGGAATACACCGGGGGCCGTCTTATCGCCATGGTTGCAGAACTTTGAGCGTCCGGACGAGGCGATCTAGGCAGATCGATGATTTGGAAAGGAAACGTCAACAACCGCCTGCTTGAATACGAGGAAAGAACGCCGCCGTCCGCCGCCGTAAAAAGCGGCTCCTGGGGATCAACGTATGGTTTCAACAGCATCGCAGGCCGTTCCTGCAGGAAAGGACAAGGAGTCCGCACCTGCAGCGCAAGCGGCCGGCAGCAGTGCGGAGAAGGACGCCAAGGGCGCCGGTTTCACCGGCACCTACCGCCTGCTCGTGCGCGGCAAGAACATCAACGAGAACACGCTCCTGGCAACGGATTACCTCAATCACTTCAACGAGATTATCATGCTGCTGGAGATGGTGCCCTCGATGCCCGAATGCTACGACGACGCCGCCGAGTGGCAGCCCAAGAGCTATGCCCAGCACTTCCGCGACAGCTGCTTTTCCGATGCCGAGCTGGCCATCCTGGCCTACGAGAACGCGCCGGAGAACTACCGCCATGCCTTCGACGCCACGGTCGAGCAGATGAACCGCCTGGTGATCGAGTCCCTGCCCCGCGTCAAGGCGCTGATCGACGCCGGCGACCAGGGGCGCCTCGAAGACAGCGTGCAGAGCCTGACCCGCAAGCTGCAGAGCTTCGTCGACGTCGCCTCCTCGATCATCAACGGCAACATGGACACCCTCGATCAGACCCAGATCGACAAGGTGATGAACGACTGAGCGCGCGCGACAGCCAGGCTTTCCGGCTCTTCGCGGCGATCCCCCCGCCGGCGCCATCTCCTCTTATGTCGTTACCGGGCTTGTCCCGGTAATCCATGTCAATCCTGCCCTCGTTCCTGCGAGCCGAGGCATGGATCCTCGTGACAAGCACGAGGATGACGGTTGAGGGAGTGAGAACGTGATGCCCCCTTCCCGCAATCCCGTTTCTGCATCGGCCTCTCGACCAGGCGGCTGAGGGCTGCGAGTCTGTCACGCTTTCTGGCGGTTCGTGGCCATGCAGCGCTGGCGCCATTTCCCTCTTCTGTCATTACCGGGCTTGTCCCGGTAATCCATGCCGACGATCCACCAGGCCCGTGCGCATGGAGGCATGGACCCTCGTGACAGGCACGCGGGTGACGCATGAGCGGTGGTTGGGATCTTGCGCCTGACCGCGTTAATCCCGCGTGGTCATCGCGCGCGCGACCAGCCGGCTCAGCGCCTCCAGCCCCGGGCCGATGCGCGCCGGCTCGATCGAGGAGAACCCGAGGCGCAGGTAGTTGCGCGGCGGCTTCTTCGACAGGAAATGCGGCGAGCCCGGCTCGATGACGATGCCCTCGGCCAGCGCCTCGCGCGCCAGGATGTCGGTATCCAGGCTCTTCGGCCCCTCCAGCCAGAACGACGTGCCGCCGCAGGACGGCAGCGGCGTGAACGCCGGCAGGTGGCGCGTCAGGGCCTCGCCCATGGTCTCCCAGCGGGTGCGGAAGTCGCGCTGCAGGCGGTGCACCAGGGCGTCGTAGTGGCCGCCGGCGATGAACAGCGCCAGGGTGCGCTGGTTGTTGGTCGCCGGGTGGCGCAGCATGAGGCGGCGCAGCATGCGGGCCTCGTGAATGAACTCCGCGGCGCCGACCATGTAGCCCATGCGCAGGCCGGGCCCCAGGTACTTGGAGAAGCTGCCGACATAGATCACCCGGCCGCCGCGGTCCATGGCCTTCAAGGCCGTGGTCGGGGCGTGCAGGAAGTTGGCCTCGGCCTCGTAGTCGTCCTCGATAATCAGGAAGTCCTGGCGCCGGGCGCGCTCCATCAGCGCCATGCGCCGCTCCAGCGGCAGGGTCACCGTGGTCGGCGACTGGTGGCTGGGGGTCACGTAGACGCAGGAGCAGCCGTCGAGGCGCTGGTCGATCACCATGCCGTCCCGGTCGACGGGAATGGGCCGCAGCTCGGCGCCCTGCAGGGCGAAGATGTTGCGGGTATCGACGTAGCCGGGGTTCTCCAGCCCGACCACCCGGCCCGGCCCGGCCAGCAGCTCGGCGATCAGGTAGAGCGCGTTCTGCGCCCCCAGGGTGACCAGGATCTCCTGCGGCTGCGCCTTGATGCCGCGGCGCGGCAGGACGCGGGTGCGGATCTCCTCGATCAGCTTGGGGTCGTCGTCGTTGAAGTTGTCCTCGGTCCAGGACTGGATCGCCTCGACCCCCAGGGCCTGGCGCGAGCACATGCGCCAGCTCGACACCGGAAACAGCCGCGGGTCCGGCTGGCCGTAGATGAAGGGATAGGGGTAGCGCCGCCAGTTGCGCGGCTTGGTGACGTGGAACTGCTCGGAAGGGCGGCGCCGCAGCCGGCTGAACCAGTCCGGCGGGGTGTCGCGGTCCGGCCCCGGGTCGGTGACCTGGCTATCGATCTGCTGGAACACCATGTCGGTGTTGACGAAGTAGCCGATACGCTCGCGCGAGATCAGCAGCCCCTCGTCGGCCAGCGCCTGATAGGCCAGCACCACGGTGTTGCGCGACACGCCGAGGGAATGCGCCAGGCGCCGGCAGGACGGCAGCGGATCGCTGCCGGACAGGCGTCCGTCCAGGATGGCGTCGATCAGCTGGCGACGCAGCTGGGCCTGCAGGCCGACATCGCCGTCATGGCGGACCGGGAAGATGAAATCACGCACTTGTTACACGCGCCGCGCGCGCCTCTGCTGCCCGGAAAGTCCGGGGACATCCGTATCGGTGATGAGGCTAGCTTAAGGAGTCCGCCCTGTCTGCCTCAAGCCCCGCCGGGCGGTCAGGGCCGGCGCTCGCCCCGCGCGATGGCCCGGAAGTGACGCGCCGCCGCCACCCCCTCGCTGCGGCACCAGGCGCGGAACCCGCCGAGGCCGCGGTTGCGCCACTCCTCGTCGGCCGCCACCCAGCCGCGGATGCGCTGGCGCCGCGCTGTCTCGGCGTCGACTCCGCCCCGTTCCGTCACCGCCGCCAGTTCGGCGCGGAAGCCGGCTTCCACCTCCGGGTCCAGGGTGCCGCAGTAGCTTGTCACCGCAAACTCATAAACGATGCGGGTCAGGCCGCGCTCCTCGGCCGAAGCTGCAGGCGCCGCGCCTTGCACCGCAGCAAGTCCGGCCAGCAAAACCGCAGGGCGCAGTTTCGGTCCCCATTTGTACACTTCTGGCACCATGCACTGTCTAGAGTTGGCCTTGACTTGCTTAAAGAGCCGTAGCCAGACTCAAGTGTAGGCCTAAGGACCTATACAAAAAATCGAATTACGGGAGGTGACGGGACGCAACGGGCCCGTCACACGTCAATTTCTTGGGGAGAACGAGCGTGAAAAAGAATGGAAAGCTCACATCAAGCGAGAAGACGCAGCGCGCCGTGCGCTCCTTTTCGCGCCGTACCCTGCTGAGGCAGGCGGCGGCCGGCGGCGCCATCGTGGCGGTCGCCCCCGCCATCATCAGCCGCGAGACGCTTGCCTCCTCGGGTGAACTGGTGGTCATGAACTGGTCCGACTACCTGCCGAAGTCGTTCCTGGAGGGCTTCGAGAAGAAGACCGGCATCAAGATCAAGCACACCCCCTACGGCTCCAACGAGGAGCTGCTGAACAAGATGCGGGCGACCAAGGGCCGCGGCTTCGACCTGATCGGACCGACCGTCGACCGCGCCGGCGAGTGGAAGCCACTCGGCCTGCTGCAGCCTTTCGACATGAACCGGGTCGACACCGCGAAGATCGTGCCGGGCCTGCTGAAGGGCTCGACCGACGGCTGGACCTGGGACGGCGGCAACCACCACCTGCCCTACCACTGGGGCACCGAGGCGCTGGCCTGGCGCACCGACAAGTGGCAGCAGGAATACGCCAACCTGTCCTACGGCGACCTCTGGCTGCCGGAGCTGAAGGGCAAGGTCATGGGCCGGCCGCACTCCATGATGCTGGGCATCGGCCTCTACCTCGACTCTTCCGGCAAGCTGCCGTCCAACCGCATGCTCGACGCCTACAAGGACGAGCAGAACATGCGGCGCATCTGGGACGAGATCACCAAGTTCGCCGTCGAGCACAAGCCCTGGCTGAAGCAGTTCTGGAACGATGCCGACGCCCAGATCAACGGCTTCATGCAGAACGACGTGGTGCTCGGCCAGACCTGGGACGGCCCACCGCTGCGCCTGAAGAAGGAAGGCAAGCCGGTGACCTACATGGCGCCGCAGGAAGGCGCGCTGACCTGGCTCGACGGTCTCTCCATGCCGATCGGCGCCAAGAACATCGACGAGATCTACGAATACATCAACTACGTCTACGATGCCGAGGTGAACGGTCTGATCGCCAACGAGACCGGCTACAACCCGGTCGCCATCGGCGCCGAGAACCACCTCTCGCCGGAGAGCAAGACAGCCTTCAGCGAGGCCTATCCGGGCGACGCGCTCGACCGCCTGTGGTGGTGGCCGCCGTCGGAGCCCTGGTACACCGAGATCCGCGCCGAGTACCGCGACAAGTTCGTCGCGGCCTGAGCGGAACGCAAGGAAAGGGTCCCGGCCACAAAAAGGCCGGGACCCTCCTGCCTTTCGGCGTAGCTTGGGGGGATCTTTCCGGGCGCAAGACCCGGAGACCAAGCGCCCGCTTGAAGAGGCGCGTCAGCAGGGCCAGCCGTTTCTGCCCGGCCTTGAGAGGTGCGCGGCGGCGGCAGCATAAAGTGGGGGCGGCCAGAGATGAGCGCAGACGTTGAGCTCGATCACCTAACTATCCGCTTTGGTGACTTCACCGCGGTCAGCGACGCCAACCTGAAGATCGAGGAAGGCGAGTTTTTCAGCTTCCTCGGCCCCTCGGGCTGCGGCAAGACGACCATCCTGCGCGCCGTCTCGGGCTTTCTCGAGCCGACCGAGGGCGAGGTGCGCATCGGCGGCAAGAACATGCGGGGCATCGGCCCCAACAAGCGACCGACCGCGCTGATTTTCCAGAACCTGGCGCTGTTCCCGCTGATGTCGGTGGCCGACAACATCGCCTTCGGCCTGGAGGTGCGCGGCGTCAGCAAGTACGAGCGGCGCAAGCGCGCCGACCAGCTGCTCGAGCTCACCGCTCTCGAAGGCCAGGGCGACAAGATGGTCAGCGAGCTGTCCGGCGGTCAGAAGCAGCGCGTGGCCATCGCCCGCGCCCTGGCGGTCGAGCCGGCCGTGCTGCTGCTCGACGAGCCGCTCTCGGCGCTCGACCTCAAGCTGCGCCAGCACATGCGCACCGAGCTGCGCGCCATCCAGCAGCGCGTCGGCATCACCTTCATCTACATCACCCACGACCAGGGCGAAGCACTCACCATGTCGGATCGTATCGCGGTGATGAGCCAGGGCGTCATCCAGCAGGTCGGCAACGGCACCGACGTCTACGAAAATTCCCAGACCGCCTTCGTCGCCTCCTTCGTCGGCGAGAACAACCCCTTCAGCGGCAGGATCGTGCGCGCCGACGGCGACTTCGCCGTGGTCGAGACCAGCTTCGGCCCCTTGCGCGGGCGCAATCTGCGGGGCATGTCCGAGGGCGACCCGGCGATGCTCTTCGTGCGCCCGGAATCGCTCACCTTCGCCAACGGTGCCGGCGGTGGCGAGAACGTCATCGAGAGCACCGTGGTCAACGGCGAGTTCGAGGGCTCGTTTTTCTCCGTCTTCCTGCGCGGCGAAGGCGACAAGCCCATCGTCATGTCGATGACCAACTCCGGATCCCTGCCGGAATTCCGGCCCGGCGAGCCCGGCCGCCTCACCTTCAAGCCCGAGCGCGCCCTCGTGCTGCCGCGCGGCGAGGTGGCCCATGAGTGAGTTCCTTTCGCTCTTCCTGCCGGTCTTCCTGGCGGCGCTGCTGGCCATCCTCCTGGCGCCGGTCGCCCAGCGCCATGCCGCCGGGTTCTGGGGCGTGGTCGGGCGCATCCGCTTCGTGCAGCGCAACGGCATCGTCATCTCGACCTACCTCATCGTGGCGGTGATCGCCTGGGTGGTCTTCATGATCGTCCTGCCGCAGGTCTACATGCTGGACTTCTCGTTCCGCAACAACCTCTTTCCGGCGGAGATCGGCGGCCCCAAGGACGTCTACACCCTCAGCAACTACGAATACCTGCTGTTCGGGCGGCCCGGCGACGAGGAGATGTTCAACTGGCTGCACCTGACGGTCTTCCTGCGCACCATCATCGCCTCGATCTTCGTCACCCTGCTCAACTTCGCCATCTGCTATCCCATCGCCTACTACATGGGCCAGGTCGCCAAGGGCGGCTACGGGCGCATGATGATCCTGGCGCTGATCCTGCCGTTCTGGGTCAACGAGATCCTGCGCGCCTTCGCCTTCCGTATCCTCTTCGGCACCTCCGGCGTGATCAACGCGGTGCTGCTGACCCTGGGGCTGACCGACCAGCCGATCGACTTCCTGCGCGCCGACGTGGCGCTCTACGCGGGCCTCTCCTACGCCTACATCCTGCTGATGGTCTTCCCGCTCTACAACGCCATCGAGAGCCTCGACCACAACCAGGTCGAGGCGGCGCGCGACCTGGGCTCGCCCTGGTGGCGCATCCACTGGCGCGTGGTCATGCCGCACGCCAAGCCGGGCATCGCCTCGGGCTGCACCCTGGTCTTCATGCTGGCGGCCGGCGCCCTGGCGGCGCCGCAGATCCTCGGCGGGCCGTCGAGCCTGTGGTTTACCCAGATCATCTACGACTGGTTCAACACCGGCGGCAACTGGCCGCAGGGCTCGGCCTACGCCATCGTCCTGCTGCTCGCCTGCCTGGTCTTCGTGCTGACGGTCATGCGGGTCTTCAAGGTCAGCCTTGGGGAGATCGCGAAATGAGCTCGAAGCAGATCCAGGGGCTGATGATCGGCTTCTACATCTTCCTGTTCTTCCTCTACCTCTTCGCGCCGCTCATCATGATGGGCATGGCCGCCTTCAACGACGTGGAGTTCCCCCAGGTAGTACCCTGGGAGGGCTTCACCACGCGCTGGTTCCCGGAGCTCTTCGAGGACGCGCTGATGATCGAGGGCTTCGTCAACTCGATCTGGATCGGCCTCGGCGTGGTCTTCGTGTCGGTGCCTATCGGCCTGGCGGCGGCCATCATGATGACGCAGGTCTACGAGCGCTTCCGCACCCTCTACTACACCGTGGTGGTCTCGCCGGTGCTGATGCCGGGCGTCATCCTCGGCATCTCGACCCTGGTGTTCTGGGACCGCCTCGGCACCTTCGCCGACGCCGAGTACGAGAGCTTCTACTACAGCGGCATGTTCCTGACGATCGTCGGGCAGTCGACCTTCATCTCCGCCTACACCATGCTGATCTTCCTCGCCCGCCTGCAGCGCTTCGACCGCACCCAGGAGGAAGCCGCCCTCGACCTCGGCGCGACCCACGTGCAGGTGTTCTGGAAGATCCTCATGCCCTTCCTCAGGCCGGCGATCTTTTCGGCCATGGGCCTCGCCTTCCTGACTTCCTTCGAGAACTACAACACCACGGTCTTCACCATCCAGGCGGAATCGACCCTGACCACCGTGCTGGCCGGCAAGGTGCGCATGGGCACCAAGCCCGACCTGGCGGCGCTCGCCGTGCTGATCATCGCCGTGACCCTGGTCGGCGCCATTGCCATGGAGGTGGCGCGGCGCCGCGAGATGGCCAAGGCCGAGGCCGCCCGCGAGGAGGCCAAGCGCGCCGAGGAAGCCGCCGACATGGCGCTGGCCGGCGCGCCGGCGCAGTAAAGGAAAGCACCCGGCTAGTTGAAGTACTCGCCGAGGATCTCTTTCTTGGTGTCGATCGACATCTGGGAGAGCTGGCGCAGGCGCCCGGCCTGGGTCCAGCCGAGCTTCAGGTAGATCGGGTTCTCCAGGCGCAGCACGTCCATGTAGGCCGGGTAGTGGGTGATGTGGATGTGGGCGATGCCGGTCTGCGCCTTGTAGTCGCCGGTCGGCTTGGGCGGCTCCTGCCCCGGGTCGAAGTTCTCGAAGACCGCGGTGCCGCGGATCACGTCGTCATGGTCGTAGAGCCGCACGGTGATGAAGGAGCGCGCCTCCTCGCCCAGCCTCTTGGTGAGCACCTGCACGGTGTAGCGCGCGATGCTGTGCAGCGTGACCGACTTCGCCATCTCCCCTGCCCCCGGACGGTGTGGTGTGTGTCAGACGAGTTTAGCCGCAGCGGGATTCCATGGCGAGTCTGCGCTGCGCGCAGCCGTTCAGGTGGCGGGCATCAGCTTGCCGGTGACGCCATGCCGGTCGATCAGCTCGGCGACCAGGCCGCTGGCCTTCACCTCGGCGGTGAAGGCGTCGAGGAAGGCCTTCAGGGCCTTGTTCTGCGGCTTGGTGCCGATGGCCTGGCCGACCGTGGAGAAGTTGCCGTCGAGGACTCGCGCGCCGGGGAGCTTGGCGGCGTTGTCCAGCAGGGCCGGCTTGAGGCCCGCGAGGGCGTCCAGCTTGTCGTTCACGAAGAGCTCGAAGGCGCCGCCGAGGCCGGTGGCGCGGCACAGCTCGGCGTGCTGCAGGGTACGCGCGAGATAGAGGTCGTAGGCGGCGCGGTTGGCCACGGCGATGCGCACGCCGGGGCGGTCGACCTCCTCGATCGAACGGATCGGCGAGCCCGGCGGCACCAGGTAGCTGCCCTCGATCTCGACGTAGGGAGCGCAGAAGGCGATGGTCTCGGCACGCTGCGGCTCGACGGCGATGAGGCCGATGTCCCACTCGTCGCGTTGCAGGGCGTCGGCCAGCTCGCCGGGCATGGGATAGGTGCGGTAGGTGACCTCCACGCCGAGCCGCCGGGCGGCCTCCGCGGCCAGGTCCGGGGCGACGCCCTCGGGGTCGCCGTTCGCGCTCTTGCCGGTCACCAGCAGGATGTTGCCCAGGTTGATGCCGACGCGCAGCCGCCCCGCTTCGCTCAGTTCGGCCCGCGCCTTGTCGAGATCTGCCATGCCCCGTCGCTCCCCCGGCTGGTCTTGTCGCCGGCAACGATGGGCGATCGGGCGGGCAAAAGCAACGCCGCGCGCCGGGGCCGGCGGCCTCCGCCAGAAAAGAAGACGGCCCGTGCAGCGCGCCCGGGCCGTTTTCCTGCAGCGATCTGCCAGAGGTGTCAGTGCTTGGCGAGCACGCCGCGCAGCTTGGTGAAGATCTCGTCGAGGTGCTTTGCCTCGGCGACCAGCGGCGGCGAGACCAGGGCGCAGTCGCCGGTCATCTTGACCATGCAGCCCGCATCGTAGAGCTCCTGCATCACCTGCAGGCCGCGCGCGCCGGGATTGCCCTTGGGCGCCAGGTCGACGCCGCCGAGCATGCCGTAGCCGCGGATGTCGGTGACGACGGCCAGGTCCTTCAAGGAGTAGAGCGCGTCCAGGAAGGTCGGCGTCATCTTGGCCGCCCGCTCGACCAGCTGCTCCTGCTCGAAGATGTTGCGCGTGGCCAGCGCCGCGGCCGAGGCCACCGGGCAGCCCGAGTAGGTGTAGCCGTGGAACAGCTCGATGGTGTTCTCCGGGGCGGCGTCCATCAGGGTCTGGTGGACCTGATCGCTGACCGCCACCGCGCCCATCGGGACGACGCCGTTGGTCAGGGCCTTGGCCATGGTCACCATGTCCGGCACCACGCCGAAGGAGTCGGCGCCGAACTGCTTGCCGGTGCGCCCGAAGCCGCAGATCACCTCGTCGAAGATCAGGAGGATGCCGTGCCTGTCGCAGATCTCGCGCAGGCGCTGCAGGTAGCCCTTGGGCGGCACCAGCACGCCGGTCGAGCCGGCGATCGGCTCGACGATGCAGCAGGCGATGGAATCGGCGCCGTGCAGGTCGACGAAGCGCTGCAGGTCGTCGGCCAGTTCGGCGCCGGTTTCCGGCTGGCCGACGGTGAACTTGTGCTCCGGCAGGTGGGTATGGCGCAGATGGCAGGCGCCCGGCAGGCCGAGGCCGAAGGCCTTCTTGTTGTTGACCATGCCGGCAACGGCAAGGCCGCCGAAGTTGACGCCGTGGTAGGCACGCTCGCGCCCGACCAGGCGCAGACGCTGCCCCTCGCCCTTTGCCTTGTGGTAGGCGAGCGCGATTTTCAGCGCGGTGTCCACCGCCTCGGAGCCGGAGTTGCCGAAGAAGATGTGGTCCAGGTCGCCGGGGGTCACCGAGGCGATGCGGCGCGCGACCTCGAAGGAGGCCGGGTGGCCGAACTGGAAGGGCGGCGCGTAATCGAGGGTGGTCAGCGCCTCGTTGACCGCCTCGGCGATCTCGCGGCGGCCGTGGCCGGCGGCGACGCAGAACAGGCCGGAGGCGCCGTCGATCACCTTGTCGCCGTGGTCGGTGGTGAAATACATGCCCTCGGCACGGGTCAGGATGCGCGGGTTCGCCTTGAAATGGCGGTTCGCGGTAAAGGGCATCCAGTGCTGCTCGAGCGAGTTCGGAATCGGCGGGATGACGTTCATCGCCTTCATCTTTCCTGAGGTTTGCGGTCACTTGCCAGCCAGTCTAGCCCCCCGGCAAGGCGGCGAGCTAGACCCAGTTGGCAGCCATGGGTGAGGCCAGGGTCGGGGCCCCGGCCTCCTTTCAGCCTTGCAGGGCCGGGATCCCCAGCGCCTCCTCCGGCGCCACGTAGTCCAGCCCGTGGGCTTCGGCCACGGCCTTGTAGGTCACCTTGCCGCCGGCCACGTTGAGGCCGTGCTTCAAGTGCGGGTTCTCGGCCAGGGCGCTGCGGTGGCCCTTGTTGGCGAGCGCCAGGACAAAGGGCAGGGTCGCGTTGTTGAGGGCGAAGGTCGAGGTCCGCGCCACGGCGCCCGGCATGTTGGTCACGCAGTAGTGCACGCAGCCTTCATCGATGTAGGTCGGGTCGGCATGGGTGGTGCCGCGCGAGGTTTCGAAGCAGCCGCCCTGGTCGATGGCGATGTCGACCAGTGCCGAGCCGGGGCGCATCTGCCGCACCATCTCGCGGGTCACCAGCTTGGGTGCCGCGGCGCCGGGCACCAGCACCGCGCCGATCACCAGGTCGGCGACGATCACGTGGCGCTCGATGGCGTCGACCGTCGAGTAGATGGTGTTGAGCATGGGCCCGAACTGCAGGTCGAGCTCGTAGAGCCGCTCCAGCGAGCGGTCGATGACCGTGACGTGGGCCTCCATGCCCATGGCCATGCGCGCCGCATTGGTGCCGGCGACGCCGCCGCCGATGATGACCACCTTGGCCGCCGCGACGCCGGGCACGCCGCCCAGCAGCATGCCGGAGCCGCCGGGTTCCTTCTCCAGGCAGTGGGCGCCGACCTGCACCGACATGCGGCCGGCCACCTCGCTCATCGGCGAGAGCAGCGGCAGGCCGCCGCGCGCGTTGGTCACCGTCTCGTAGGCAATGGCAATGCAGCCGGACTTGATCAGTCCCTCGGTCTGCGGCAGGTCGGGCGCCAGGTGCAGGTAGGTGAACAGCACCTGTCCCTCGCGCAGCCGGCCGTATTCGGCGGGTTGCGGCTCCTTCACCTTGACGATCATCTCGGCCTTGGCGAAGACGCTCTCGGCATCGGGGGCGATCGTCGCGCCGGCCGCCTCGTAGTCCACGTCGGTGAAGCCGATCCCCTCGCCCGCCGTGGTCTCCACCACGACCTGGTGGCCATGGTGAACCAGCTCGCGCACCGAGGCCGGCACCAGGCCGACCCGGTATTCATGGACCTTCACTTCCTTGGGCACGCCGACCAGCATTTACTCAATCCTCTTTCTTTGCGGCCGGTGCCGAACCGGCCTCGATTATGAACGCAAGACGCACCGGTATCGGTCTCAGACCAATTCGGTGCGCAGATCGCACCCTAAGCCCGGAGACCGGGAACTTCCAGTGCCAGATTTCGATCGGATTTGATGCCAGCCGCGGCCGGGCGGCGACCGTCAGTCGTCCAGCAGGGTTTCCCGGAGGGCCTGCCAGCTGTCGCGGTCCGGGGCCATGAGCAGGCCGAGGTCGCGGTAGCGCGCCGCCGTGTAGGGCGTGCCGTCGAAGCAGAGGGCGAAACCCCCGGCCTCGCTGTGCAGCAGGGTGCCCGGCACGTGGTCCCAGGGCATCAGCCGGGTGAACAGGGAGAAATGGGTTTCCCCGGCGGCCAGGCGCAGGTACTCCGCCCCGGCGCAGCGCAGCGACTTGACCGCGGCGACGCGGCTGCGGCGCTGGTCGACGCGGCGGGCGAGCGCCTTGGGCGCGTAGCTGGAGGCATGCAGGCTGCCGGTCATGCGGGCGGGAGTATCGGGTCTGGCCACCCGCAGGCGGCGCTCGCCCATCCAGGCGCCGCTGCCCCGCTCGGCGACGCCGAAGCGCCCGCTGACGGGTTCCAGGATCCAGCCCGCCTCGCTCTCCCCGTGCTGCACCAGGGCGACCATGATGGCGAAGGTCGGCCGGCCGTGGGCGAAGTTGCGGGTGCCGTCGATGGGGTCGATGATCCACACCGGGGCATCGGCGGCCAGCTGCTGCATCAGCGTGGGGTCGTCGTGGACCGCCTCCTCGCCCACCACCAGGGAGCCGGGCAGCAGGTCCCTGAGCCGCGCGGTGAGCAGGTTTTCCACCGCCACGTCGACCACGGTCACCAGTTCGCCGGCGGTCTTTTCCTGCACCTCGTGGTCGGCCAGGGCCTGGAAGCGCGGCAGCACCTCGGTCGCGGCGATTTCCTCGATGACGGCGGAGACTCTGTCGATTTCGATCACGGGGACTCCCGGCGTTGCGGTGGGCCCGGGCAGACTAACGATTGGGCCGGCAAGGAAAAAGGGCCGCGGCGGAACCGCGGCCCTTGATCTTCCAGCCTGGAATGGCGGGGCCGATCAGAAGCCCATGCCACCCATGCCGCCCATGCCGCCCATGTCGGGCGCCGCAGGCGCGGCGTCCTTCTTCTCGGGCAAATCGGCGACCATGGCTTCGGTCGTGATCAGCAGACCGGCGATCGACGCGGCGTCCTGCAGCGCGGTGCGCACGACCTTGGTCGGGTCGATGATACCGGCCTTGAACATGTTCACGTACTTGCCGTTCTGGGCGTCGAAGCCGAGCGCGGCGTCCTTCGCTTCGATGATCTTGCCGACGACGATAGAACCCTCGTGACCGGCGTTCTCGACGATCTGGCGGATCGGCGCCTGAAGGGCGCGGGCCACGATCTCGATGCCGACACGCTGGTCGTCGTTGACGGCGTCCAGCTTCGACAGGATCCTGGTGGCGTTCAGCAGAGCCGTGCCGCCACCGATGACGATGCCTTCCTCGACCGCGGCGCGGGTCGCGTTCATCGCGTCCTCGACGCGATCCTTACGCTCCTTCACCTCGACCTCGGTGGCGCCGCCGACACGCAGCACCGCCACGCCGCCTGCCAGCTTGGCCAGGCGCTCGTGCAGCTTCTCGCGGTCGTAGTCCGACGTGGTCTCCTCGGCCTGAGCGCGGATTTGCGCACAGCGGCCCTGGATTTCCTTCTTCTTGCCGGCGCCGTCGACGACCGTGGTCTCTTCCTTGGTGATGACCACGCGCTTGGCGGTGCCCAGCATGTCGATCCCGGCGGACTCCAGCTTGATGCCGAGGTCTTCGGAGATCACCTGGCCGCCGGTCAGGATGGCGATGTCCTCCAGCATGGCCTTGCGGCGGTCGCCGAAGCCCGGCGCCTTGACGGCGGCGACCTTCAGGCCACCACGCAGCTTGTTCACCACCAGGGTCGCCAGGGCCTCGCCCTCGACGTCCTCGGCGATGATCAGCAGCGGCCGGCCGGACTGCACGACGGCTTCCAGCAGCGGCAGCATGGGCTGCAGGCCGGAGAGCTTCTTCTCGTGCAGCAGGATGAAGGGGTTCTCCATCTCGCAGACCATCTTTTCGGCGTTGGTGATGAAGTACGGCGAGAGGTAGCCGCGGTCGAACTGCATGCCCTCGACCACGTCCAGCTCGGTCTCCAGGGACTTCGCCTCTTCCACCGTGATCACACCTTCCTTGCCGACGCGCTCCATGGCCTCGGCGATCATGGTGCCGATCTCGACTTCGCCGTTGGCGGAAATGGTGCCGACCTGGGCGACCTCGGCCGTGGTGGAGATCTTCTTGGACTTCTTCTTCAGCTCGGCAACCACCGCCTCGACGGCCTGCTCGATGCCGCGCTTCAGGTCCATCGGGTTCATGCCGGCGGCAACCGCCTTGGCGCCCTCGCGCACGATCGCCTGGGCCAGGACCGTCGCCGTGGTGGTGCCGTCGCCCGCCAGGTCGTTGGTCTTGGAGGCGACTTCGCGCACCATCTGGGCGCCCATGTTCTCGAACTTGTCGGAGAGCTCGATCTCCTTGGCCACCGTGACACCGTCCTTGGTGGTGCGCGGGGCACCGAAGGACTTGTCGATCACCACGTTGCGGCCCTTGGGACCGAGGGTAACCTTCACGGAATCGGCCAGAATGTCGACGCCGCGCAGCATGCGCGTACGGGCGTCAGCGCCAAACTTAACGTCTTTCGCAGCCATATCTGGTTATCTTCCTTATTGCATTACGCCCATGATGTCGGACTCGCGCATGATCAGCATGGTCTTGCCGTCCAACTTCACTTCCGTCCCGGACCACTTGCCGTAAAGGACCTTGTCACCCTTCTTGACGTCGAGGGCATTCAGCTTGCCGTCGTCGCCACGGGTGCCGGGTCCCACGGCAAGAACCTTGCCTTGCATGGGCTTTTCTTTGGCAGTGTCGGGAATGATGATGCCACCGGCGGTTTTCGTCTCTTCCTCCAGCGGCTCGACCACGACACGGTCATGCAGCGGCCTGAATTTCATGGAACTCTACCCTGTCTGTTTCTGTGGGATTGGCTCGAGGGCTCACGAAAGGCCGGTTAAGCCCAGCGCTCAGCCCCAGTCTGCAGCCGGTGTTAGCACTCGAGCGTGCCGAGTGCTAGCGAGCATATAAAAGCCGCGGCAGGGAGAGTCAACCGCCCGAGGCCAGGTTCCCGACGGCGGCCGGTTCTTTAGCGCTCTGAGCGGCCAGAATATCGCGATTTTCAACGATGGAACCGAATTTCTTAAGAAAGCGGTCCAGGTCCGTGGGGGCCAGCTTCACATCGACCTCGGTCGCCAGGCCCTCGTCCCGGCGGGCCACCACCTCGCCGTGGTCGTAGAGCCAGGCGAGCGCCGCGCCGGCCTCCAGCTTAAGGGCGACGGTGACCAGGCGGCGCCGGGTCGAGAGGCGCCGGTCGACCAAGGCCAGGACGTCGTCGCAGCCCTCGCCGGTCAGGGCCGAGCACAGCACCGCATCCGGGTTGGCCGCGGTGCGCTGGGCGAGATGGCCGCGCTCGGCCGGTGCCAGCAGGTCGGCCTTGTTGAGCACCTCGAGCACGTGCCCGGCGCTCTCGGCGATGCCGAGGTCGGCCAGCACCGCCCGCACGTCGGCCTGCTGGGCCAGGCTGTCCGGGTGGGCGACGTCGCGCACGTGGAGGATGATGTCCGCCTCGGTGACCTCCTCCAGGGTGGCGCGGAAGGCGGCCACCAGGGCGGTCGGCAGGTCGGAGATGAAGCCCACGGTATCGGACAGGATGATGGTCTGGCCCGAGGGCAGCACGACCCGCCGCATGGTCGGATCCAGCGTCGCGAAGAGCTGGTCGCGGGCCAGCACCCTGGCCTCGGTCAGGCGGTTGAACAGGGTCGACTTGCCGGCGTTGGTGTAGCCCACCAGGGCGACCACCGGATAGGGCACGCGCTGGCGCGCGCCGCGGTGCAGGCCGCGGGTGCGCTGGACCTGCGCCAGCTCCTTCTTGAGGCGCGTGATGCGCTCGGTGATCAGGCGGCGGTCGATTTCCAGCTGGCTTTCGCCCGGGCCGCCCATGAAGCCGAAGCCGCCGCGCTGGCGTTCCAGGTGGGTCCAGGACCGCACCAGGCGCGAGCGCTGGTAGGTCAGCGCCGCCAGTTCGACCTGCAGCTTGCCTTCCTTGGTGCGCGCCCGCTCGCCGAAGATCTCGAGGATCAGGCCGGTGCGGTCGATGACCTTGCAGTCCCAGGCCCGCTCCAGGTTGCGCTGCTGCACCGGGGTCAGGGCGGCGTCGATCACCGCCACGGTGATCTCCTGCAGGCGGATGTCGCCGGCCAGGCGCTCCACCGCGCCGCCGCCGATCAGGGTGTTGGGACGCACCTGCTTGACCGGCACGACCTCGCTGATGGTCACGTCGAGGTCGATGGCGGCAGTCAGGCCGACAGCCTCCTCCAGGCGCGCCGCCGGCGCGCGCAGCCCCGGCTGCATCAGGTCTGGGTGCAAGACGAGGGCACGGTCGGTCATGAGGTTCGGCGGCGTCGGGCGCCGCCCCCTTCGCTAAAGGACTGTGCTGCCTGCAATGTCTGGCCTGGTTCCGACCGCGCGCGGGCTTCAGCCCTCGGCGGCCTCTTCTTCCTTGCTGGGGTCGAAGAGCTGAACCGGCGTGGCCGGCATGACGGTCGAAATCGCGTGCTTGTAGACGAGCTGCGAGTGTGCGTCGCGGCGCAGGAGTACAGAGAAATTATCAAACCAAGTAACGATTCCCTGCAGCTTGACGCCGTTCACCAAAAAGACGGTGACGGGAACCTTGTTTTTGCGGATATGGTTGAGGAAAACGTCCTGCACGCTTTGGCTTTTTTCGGCGGCCATTTTCGCACCTTGTTCTTGTTCTTGACGACGGTCGACTATTCTTATTCTGGCCTGTGCGCACTTTCGGCGCTTCCAGATTTCACCTTTGCGCCTGGCTTCGCTTATGTCTGCGGTCAGGCGCGGGGCGGCGAAAGCGGTGCCCGCGGCGCAGGTCGGCGCGAGCCCCACCTCGCACTTCCTAGCATGGCTCGTGCGAAATGAAAAACCATCCTGTGGGATGAGTCCCGCCCCTGAAACTTCCGGGCTTGTATTCCCTATTTGCGGCTAAGCGCCGCCCTTTTCAAGGGTCTCCAGCGCCAGTTTCGCGAAGGCCGCGCAGTCGCTGAGATGGCCGGCCAGCGGCAGCGCGTCGAACTCCCCGGCCGCCGGGGGTTCGGCGCGGACCAGGATCGCGGTGCAGCCGCTGTTGCGGGCGCAGAGCACGTCGATGTCGGTATCGCCGACGAACCATACCGCCGGCCCGGCCGCGATGCCGCTGCCCGCCAGGGCGAAGTCGACCACGTCCGGCGCCGGCTTGTCCCGGGCCGCGTCGGCGGCGCCGACCAGCGGGCCGAGATAGCGGTCCCAGCCCAGCGCGGCCGCCTCCAGGCGCAGCAGGCGGCCGCGCTTGTTGGAGACCACGCCGAGCAGCGCGCCGCCGGCCGCCGCAAGCTCGCTGAGCATCGCCTCGGCGCCCGGCAGCGGGCGCAGCTGCTTCAGGTGGTCGGCCTCGTAGGTGCGGTAGAACACCTCGGTCGCCTCCGCCGCCCGCGCGCCGAACAGTTCCGGAAAGCTGTCGCGGGCCGACTTGCGGACGTTGCGCCGGGTCTCCTCCAGGGTCCAGGGCCGCTCGCCCATGGCCTCGAAGGTCGCCGTCATGGCGTGGTGGATCACGGCCCAGGAGTCGACCAGGGTGTTGTCCCAGTCGAACAGGATGGCCTTGGGTTGCGGCAGGATCATGCCGGCTGCTTCAGGCTCTGCATGTAGTCGATGTAGAGCTGGCGCAGCTTGGTCGAGAGAATGCCCGGATGGCCGTTGCCGATCGGCTCGCCGTCCAGCTCGGTGATCGGCAGCACGAAGGAGGTGCTGGAGGTCAGGAAGGCCTCCTTGGCCCGGCGCGCCTCCTCGACGGAAAAGGCGCGCTCCTCCAGCTCGTAGCCTTCTGCCCTGATCAGCTCCAGCAGCGTCAGGCGGGTGATGCCGTTGAGGATCGAGTGGGTCGCATCGCGGGTCACCACCTTGTTGTCCTGGGTGACGATCCAGGCGTTGGTCGAGGTGCCTTCCGTGACCATGCCCTGCCGGTCGACCTGCCAGGCCTCGTAGGCCCCCGCCTCCACCGCCTGCTGCTTGCCGAGCACGTTGGGCAGCAGCGACACGGACTTGATGTCGCAGCGGTCCCAGCGCTGGTCCGGCAGGGTGATGACCTTGAGCCCCTCGGACAGCAGCTGCGGGCTGTGCGGCCTGGTCTGGCGCGTGGTCATGACCAGGGCGGGCCTGGTGCCGGCCTTGGGGAACTTGTGGTCGCGCGGCGCCACGCCGCGGGTCACCTGCATGTAGAGGAAGCCGTTGCTGAGGCTGTTGCGGCGCATCAGCTCGCGCGACACCAGCTTCAGCGCCGGGCGCGACATCGGCGGGGCGATGCGCAGCTCGCTGAGCGAGCGGTCGAGGCGGTCCAGGTGCAGGTCCTCGTCGACCAGGATGCCGTTGTAGACCGGCACCACCTCGTAGACGCCGTCGGCAAACTGGTAGCCGCGGTCCTCGATATGGACGGCGGCTTCCTGGTGCGGCACATAGCGGCCGTTGACATAGGCTTGACGGGGCATCCCTGCGCCTCTCCTTGGGAACTGGGTTGAACGCCGGGCCGATCCTAGAAAAACTCGAGCTTCACGGCAAAGAGCTTCTCGACCTTCTTGACCGCGTCGGAACGGGCGAAGATGACCACCAGGTCGTTGGCCCGGGTGACCGTGTCGCCGCGCGGCAGGATGACCTCGTTGCCGCGCACGATGGCGCCGACGATGACGCCCTCGGGCAGCCGCGCCTCGCGGATCGGCACCCCGACGAGGCTGGAGGTCTCCAGCGCCTCGGCCTCGATGACCTCGCCGAAGTCCTCGCTCAACGAATGGACCGAGCGGATACGCCCGCGGCGCACGTGCTGCAGGATCTTGGAGACGGTGATGGCGCGCGGGCTGACCACGGTATCGATGCCCAGGGTGCCGACCAGCGGCCCGTAGGAGGTCTTGTTGATCAGGGTGACCGCCCGCTTGCAGCCGTAGCGCTTGGCGAGCAGCGAGGTCAGGATGTTGACCTCGTCGTCGTTGGACACGGCGATCACCGTCTCGGCGATGGAGGCGTTGGCCTCGTCGAGAATTTCGGTGTCCAGGGCGTCGCCGTGGATCACCACGGTGCGCTGCAGCGCCTGGGCGACCATCTCGGCGCGGCGCTTGTCGACCTCGATGACCTTCAGGTTGACGTGGGGATGGTTCGTCTCGACGGCGTTGGCGAGATTGAGGCCGATGTTCCCGCCGCCGACGATGATCACCCGGCGGGCTTCCTTCTCCTCGTGGCCGAAGGCGGCCATGGTGCGCGCCAGGTGGCTGGTATCGGCGACCAGGTAGACGTCGTCGCCGGCCCGCATGTCGTCGTCCGGCGTCGGCACGAAGCCCCGCCCGTCGCGGCTGATGCCGATGACCACGATGTGCAGGTCGGGAAACAGCGCCGTCAGCTGGCGCAGCGGCGTGTTGATGACCGGCGTGTCCTCGCTGCAGTGCAGGCCGATGAGGCTGACCTTGCCGTCGGCCAGGGGCTGGACGTCGAAGGCACCGGGCAACTGCAGGCGCCGCTCGATGGCGCGCGCCACCTCGATCTCCGGCGAGATGATGACGTCGATCGGCATGTGGTCGCGGCTGAACAGGTCGGACCAGACCGGCTCCAGATAGCTCTGGTGGCGCACCCGGGCGATCTTGGTCGGCACCTCGAAGATCGAGTGGCAGATCTGGCAGGCCACCATGTTGACCTCGTCGGCATAGGTCACGGCGATGACCATCTCGGCGTCCGAGGCCCCGGCGCTTTCCAGCACGTTGGGATGGGAGGCAAAGCCGACGATGCCCTTCACGTCGAGCGAGTCGGTGATCTTTTCGACAAGTTCGCGGGACTGGTCGATGACCGTTACGTCGGCGTTTTCGCTGGCCAGATAGCGCGCGATGTTGAACCCGACCTGGCCGGCACCGCAGATGATGACTTTCATGTGTTAGCTGGCTCCGACGCCTCTGATCCTGATAGGGGGAACTGGTTCAGGCGCGCTCGACCGTGCCGACGCCCAGCGAGCGCAGCTTGCGGTGGAGGGCGGAGCGTTCCATGCCGACGAAGGTGGCGGTACGCGAGATGTTGCCGCCGAAGCGCATGACCTGCGCCTCAAGGTACTTGCGCTCGAAGACCTCGCGGGCTTCGCGCAGCGGCAGGGACATGATCTCCTCACCGGTCTCGCCGGGCAGCGAGGCCGGCGAGGAGGCGCCGATCTCGGGCGGCAGCATGTCCGGGCGCACCGAATCCTGCGCGCTGCCCGGGGCCATGATCAGCACCCACTCGATGACGTTGCGCAGCTGGCGCACGTTGCCCGGCCAGTCGTAGGCACGCAGCGCCGCCAGGGCATCGTCGCTGAGACGCCGCGGCGGCAGGCCGGCGCTCTCGGCCGCGCGGGTCATGAAGTGGGCGACCAGCGCCGGGATATCCTCACGGCGCTCGCGCAGGGCCGGCACCGAGATCGGCACCACGTTCAAACGGTAGAACAGGTCCTCGCGGAATTGACCTTCGGCGATGAGCGACGGCAAGTTGCGGTTGGTCGCGGCGATGACCCGGACATCCACGGCGATGCGGCTGTCGCCGCCGACGCGCTGGAAGGTCTGCTCCTGCAGGACGCGCACGATCTTGCCCTGGGTTTCCAACGGCATGTCGGCAACCTCGTCGAGGAACAGGGTGCCGCCATGGGCGCGCTCGAAGGTTCCGGTCTTGCCGGCGGTATCGCCGTCTTCGAATCCCGGCGCGACGCCGAACAGCTCGGGCTCCAGGCGGTCCGGGTGCATGGTCGCGCAGTTGAGCGCCACGAAGGGCTCCGCGGCGCGGTGCGAGCAGGCGTGCAGCTGCCGGGCGACGACTTCCTTGCCGGCGCCGGCCGGACCGGTGATCAGCACGCGGCTGCCGGTGGGTGCGACCTTGCGGATTGCCTGGCTGACCTGCTGGTGCCAGTGCGAGGAGCCGATCAGTTCCTCCCCCTGACCGATGCGCAGGCGCAGTTCCTCGTTCTCGCTGCGCAGCCGCGCCGCCTCGATGGCGCGCTGAACGATCAGCAGCAGCCGGTCGGACTTGAAGGGCTTCTCGATGAAGTCGTAGGCGCCGAGCTTGATGGCGTTGACGGCGGTCTCGATGTTGCCGTGGCCGGAGATCATCACCACCGGCAGGGCGGGGTACTCCTGCTTGATGGCCTCGAGGATTTCCATCCCGTCGAGGGCGGAATTCTGCAGCCAGATGTCGAGGATGACCAGGTCCGGGCGGCGCTGGCGCAGCATTTCCAGCGCGGTGTCGCTGTCCCCGGCATCGCGGGTCGCATAGCCCTCGTCCTGCAGAATGCCCGTGATCAGCATACGGATGTCGACTTCGTCGTCGACGATGAGAATTTCGCTAGCCATGTCGCGCGGCTCTTTCCACCAGTGGCTCTCCGGCGCCGTCCTTGGCGTGACCGCCACCGCTCTCGCTTGCTTCTTCACGCAAGGGGAATACGAGACTGACAACCGCGCCGCCTGCTTCCCGATCCCGCAGCAGCAGGTCGCCCCCGTGATCCTCCATGATCTTCTTCACAATTGCGAGGCCGAGTCCAGTGCCGCGCTCGCGTGTCGTCACGTAGGGCTCGGTCAGGCGGTGGCGGTCGGCTTTCGGCAAGCCCCTGCCGTTGTCGGCGATTTCGACGATGCAGCTTCCGTTGCGCAGCAGCAGCGAAACCTCGATCACGCCCGGTGCCGCGTTTTCGCCCTCGTGTGCCTGGCGTCCCTCGATCGATTCGATGGCGTTCTTGATCAGGTTGGTCAACGCCTGGCCGACCTGGCGGGCATCGCAGGGCAGCAGCACAGCCTGTCCCGGCATGTGCTGCGTGAACTTCAGATCGCCGTGTGCGGTGCGCTGCAGGAAAACCGCCTGCTCCAGCAGCTTGCGCATGTCCTCCTGGCGCATGTCCGGCGCCGGCATGCGGGCGAAGGCGGAGAACTCGTCGACCATGCGGCCGATGTCGCCGACGTGGCGGACGATGGTATCGGTGCAGACCTCGAAGGTCTCCGGGTCGCTGGTGATCTGGCCGACATACTTGCGCCGCAGACGCTCGGCGGCGAGCTGGATCGGGGTCAGCGGGTTCTTGATCTCGTGCGCGATGCGCCGGGCGATATCCGACCAGGCCGCCTTGCGCTGGGCCACCAGCAGCTGGGTGATCTCGTCGAAGGTGGCGACGAAGCCCATGATCTCGTCGTCTTCCAGCTCGGCGGAGATGCGCACCAGCAGAACCCGTTCCGCGCCGCTGGAATCCGCGATGGTGAGCTGCTTCTCGGCCAGCCGGTGCGGGCGCAGGCGGGCGCTGTCGAGCAGCTCGCCCATGGCCGGCATGACCTCGGTCAGGGTGCGCCCCTTCATGTCCTGGGCCTGCTCGCCGAGAAAATCGCAGGCCATGCGGTTGGCGAGGTTGATGCGGCCGGAGGCGTCGAGGCCGATGACTCCGGCAGAGACCCCGGCCAGCACCGCTTCGATGAAGCGGTGGCGGTAGTCGAGCTCCTCGTTGGCTTCCAGCAGGGCTTCCTGCTGGCGCTCCAGCTGGCCGGTCATCTTGTTGAAGGCGCGCGACAGAGTGCCGATCTCGTCGCGCCGCGGCGGTCCCTGGACCCGCGCCTTGAGATCGCCCTTGCCGACCCGCTCGGCCGCCGCGATGAGGCTGCCGATGGGACCGGTCAGCTGGTTGGCGAAGGCCAGGCCGATCCACACCGCCACCAGCAGCAGCAGCAGGGCGACCACCAGGAAGATCAGGGCGAAGGTGATCTGCAGGCTGAAGCGGTTGCCCTGCAGGTCCTCGTAGCGCTGCACCGCCCAGTTGGTGCTCTCCATGTGGCCGAGCACCCGCGGGTCGACCAGGCGCCCGACATAGAGGTAGGCGTCGGCGGCGAGGTCGAGGCGCACCAGGGCGCGCACCCTGTCCTCCTCCTCCGAGGTCATCAGCGCCATGCCCTCGTTGCGGGCCCGCTCGAAGGCCCATTCCGGGATCTCCGGGTTGAAGGCCAGCAGGAAGCTGGAAGACCGCGCCAGCATGCGCCCCGAGCTGTCGTAGACCGCCGCCTCGGTCAGGTAGCGCAGGTTCGCCTGGCGGGTCATGACGTTGTTGAAGAGCTGCGGGTTGAACACCAGGGACGGCCCGCCGCGGTTCAGCACCTGGGCGATGGACAGCGCGTCGTTGGCGATCGCCTGCTGGTGCTCGTCGAGGTAGGCCGAGGCCACGGCGCGGGAGTTCTTGATGGCGCTGGACACCCGCTCGCTGAACCAGAACTCGAGGCCGAGGTCGAACATGACCACCGAGAAGGCCGCGACGAGGATGGTCGGCGCCACCGCGACGACCGAGAACAGGGCCACCAGCCGGCCGTGCAGGCGCGAGCCCGCCTGGCCCTTCTTGCGCTCGATCCAGAGGATCGCCAGGCGCCGGGTGATCAGCGCGGCGAGGCCCAGGATGATCACCAGATCGGCCAGCAGCAGCAGCAGGATCTGGCGGGTGTTGGCGGCGGCGGAGAGGTTGCCGGTCATCGCCACGAAGGTGGCGATGCCGCTCGACAGGCCGCCGACCAGCAGGATCAGCGCGACGGTGCGTTCGAACTTGATGCGGCGCAGCCAGTCCAGCAGACGGGCGAGCCGGGTCGGTGCCGCCGGCGCCGCCGCGGGCGGCTCGGTCAGGCCTGCTGCGCCCCTCGGGGCGGCGAACTCACCGGTCTGTTGTATATTTGCCACAGGGCTATTTAAGGCCGCGAATCACCTGGATGTCCAGGTCCCGAATCTTCTTGCGCAAAGTATTTCGGTTGAGGCCGAGCAGCTTGGCGGCGCGGATCTGATTACCCCTTGTTGCGGCTAGGGAAAGTTCGATCAGCGGGCGCTCGACTTCGCGCAGCACGCGCTCGTAGAGGCCGGAGGCGGGCAGCCCTTCCTCGTGGGCGGCGAAGTAGGCGCGCAGGTGTTGCTCGACGGCACCGCCCAGCGACTCGGCGGCCGGGGCCGCGGCGGGCTCGGCCGCCTTGCCCTCGCTGAGCTCGCTTTCGACCACCGCGCGGTCGATGGTTTCCTGGCTGTAGAGCACCGCCAGGCGGCGCACCAGGTTCTCCAGCTCGCGCACGTTGCCGGGCCAGGGATAGCTCTTGAGTGCCTCCATGGCCTCGGGGTCGATGGACTTGGCGGCAAGGCCCTCCTCCTGGGCCTCGGCGAAGAAATGCCGCACCAGCTCGGGGATGTCCTCGCGGCGCTCGCGCAGCGGCGGCAGGCGGATCGGCACCACGCTGAGCCGGTAGTAGAGGTCCTCGCGGAACAGGCCCTGGCGCACCATCTGGCGCAGGTCGCGGTGGGTGGCGGCGATGATGCGCACGTCGGCGCGGATCGGCGTGCGCCCGCCCACGGTGGTGTACTCGCCCTCCTGCAGCACCCGCAGCAGGCGGGTCTGGGCCTCCAGCGGCATGTCGCCGATCTCGTCGAGGAACAGGGTGCCGCCGGCGGCCTGCTCGAAGCGCCCGGAGGAGCGCAGGGTGGCGCCGGTGAAGGCGCCCTTCTCGTGGCCGAAGAGCTCGCTTTCGATCAGCTCGCGCGGGATGGCCGCCATGTTGACCGCCACGAAGGTGCCGCGCCGGCGCTTGCCGTAATCGTGCAGCGCCCGGGCGACCAGCTCCTTGCCGGTGCCGGACTCGCCGTAGATCATCACCGTCAGGTCGGTCGGCATGAGCCGCGCCAGCACCCGGTAGATCTCCTGCATGGCCTGGGAGCGGCCGATCAGCGGCAGCTCCTCGCCCTCTTGCGCGGCAGCGCGCCCCTTGCCTTGGCCGTCGGCCGGCTCCGACAGGGCGCGGTCGACCACCGAGATCAGCTCGCGCAGGTCGAAGGGCTTGGGCAGGTACTCGAAGGCGCCGCGCTCGGTCGCCTTGACCGCGGTCAGCAGGGTGTTCTGGGCCGACATCACCAGGATGCGCAGGTTGGGGCGCAGCTTCTTGATGCGTGGGATGAGGTCGAGGCCGTTCTCGTCGGGCATCACCACGTCGGTGATCACCAGATCGCCGTCGCCGTCCTTGACCCACTGCCACAGGGTGGCCGCGTTACCGGTGGTGCGCACCACGTGGCCCTGGCGGCCGAGCGCCTGGGTCAGGACGGTACGGATCGCCCGGTCGTCGTCGGCGACCAGGATGGTGGCGGCGCTCATCGGCGCGGCTCCTCAGGCTCGGCCCCCGGTGCGCTGTCGTCGTCCTGCATCTCCGGCGCCATGGGCAGCATGAGGCGGAACAGGGTGCGGCGCGCCTGGCTGTCGAACTCGATGACGCCGCCGTGGTCGTCGACGATCTTGGCGACCAGGGCGAGACCGAGGCCGCTGCCGCCGGCCTTGGTGCTGACGAAGGGGTCGAAGAGGTGCGGCTGGATGTCCTCGGGGATGCCCGGGCCGTTGTCCTGGATCATCACCGCCAGCGGCAGGTCGACGCGGCTGTTGGTGCCGGGAATGGCCAGGCGGACGCCCTGCTGGTAGCGGGTCGAGAGGGTGATCTCGCCGCCCTCCTTGGGCACCGCCTCGGCGGCGTTCTTGACCAGATTCAGGATCGCCTGGATCAGCAGGTCGCGGTTGCCGTAGACCGGCGGCAGGGAGGGGTCGTAGCTCTCGATGAACTTCACGTGCCGGGCGAAGCCGCTCTCGGCGAGGCGGCGCACCCGTTCCAACACCACGTGGATGTTGACCGGCTGGCGGGCCAGCGGCTGCCGGTCGGAGAACATCTCCATGCGGTCGACCAGGGCGACGATGCGGTCGGCCTCCTCGCAGATCAGTCGGGTCAGCTGCTGGTCGTCCGGGTTGGCGTTCTGCTCCAGCAGCTGGGCGGCGCCGCGGATGCCGGACAGCGGGTTCTTCACCTCGTGGGCCAGCATGGCGGCCATGGCGGTCACCGAGCGCGCCGCGTTGCGGTGCACCAGCTGATGGTCGATCTTGCGCGCCATGGAGCGCTCGTGGATCGACACCACGACGCTGCCGGGCTGGTCGCTGACCGCGGCCACGTCGATCGACACGAAGTGCGAGCCGATCTTGGGGCTGGCCAGGGTCACGCCGTACTCGGAGACCGAATAGCCGCCGTCGCGCACCTGGTGGATCAGGCCGAACACCGGGCTGTCCTGCGGCAGGACCTCGCTGAGGGCGCGGCCCGCCAGGTTGCTGAGCGAGGAGTCGAAGAACTGCTCGGCAGCCTGGTTGACGAAGGAGAAGCGGTCGCCTGCGTCGACCACGAAGAGCGGCACCGAAAGCGCGGCCAGGATCGAGGCGGGATCCGGCGTGCCGTTGCGCGGCGCACGCCGCGCGAAGATGTCGGAGACCTTGGCCATGACGACTAAGCTGCGGCCTTTTCCTGATTGAGGTCGAAGAAGTCGTGGATCATGGCCGTGACGCGGGCCGGGTCCTCCTCCCGGTTCATGCGGGCGCGGAACTCGGCGGCGCCGGCCATGCCCTTGGCGTACCAGCCGAGGTGCTTGCGGGCGATGCGCACGCCGTGGCGCCGGCCGTAGAACGCCAGCAGTTCCTCGTAGTGCTCCAGCATCGCGGCGCGGCGTCGCACCAGGCCCGGCGGCGGCGTCACGCGGCCGTCGCGCAGGTAGTCGATGACCTGGCCGAGGAACCAGGGCCGCCCGTAGGCGCCGCGCCCGATCATCACCCCGTCGGCGCCGGAGCGCGCCCTGGCCGCGGCGGCGTCCTCCAGGGTGACGATGTCGCCGTTGACCACCACCGGCAGGTCGACCGCCTCCTTCACCCGGCGCACGAAATGCCAGTCGGCCTCGCCGGCGTACTTCTGGCAGCGGGTGCGGCCGTGCACGGTCAGCATCCTGATACCGCAGTCCTGGGCGATGCGGGCGATGGTCGGGGCATTGCGGTTGTCCCGGTTCCAGCCGGTGCGCATTTTCACCGTGACCGGCAGGTCGACGGCCTCGACCACCGCCGCCATGATGCGGCCGGCCAGGCGCTCGTCCTGCATGATCGCCGAGCCGCAGGCCTTGTTAGTGACCTTCTTGGCCGGGCAGCCGAAGTTGATGTCGATGACGGCGGCGCCGCGGTCGGCGTTGAGTTTCGCGGCCTCGGCCATGACCTCCGGGTCGCTGCCGGCGAGCTGCACCGACAGCGGGTACTCCGCCGCGCAGTCGCCGGACATCTTGCGCGATTCCTTCACCGACTCCTGCATCTGCTGGATCATGGCGTTGCTGGCGATCATCTCGGAGACCACCAGGCCGGCGCCGAACTGCTTCACCAGACGCCGGAAGGGCGCGTCGGTGACGCCCGACATCGGCGCCAGGATGACCGGCGCGTCCAGCACCAGATTGCCGATGGCGATGCTCATAAACGTCTCTCTGCTGCGGCGCCCCCTCGGGCGCCCTGCTACACCGGGCGGACCGCACCGGGCGGGCATCAGCATCTCCGCCCGCGCCCCCGGCCCCCGCCGGGCACGCCAGAGGACGCTGATTTTCGGTGCCAACCCCATCCGGCGCGGCGATTGATGCACAAAATTTAGGCGTTGTCACGGGAGATTGGTGTAGCGACCGCCGGGGCGGCCCCGACCTGCACGAAAAGCGGGCAAAGCTCGACATAACCCACTCAAAGATTGATTCATTGCTGATTTGGATCGCGTTTTGGTCGCGACCGCGGTTCAGG
>JBFGUI010000012.1:0-28366 GCA_041565695.1 Kiloniellaceae bacterium | reverse complement strand
CAACCGCGTCTATGTGGAATTCGGCCTGGTGCTCTGGGCGGCGCGCAAGCTCGGGCGGCCGGTGAAGTTCACCGCGACCCGCTCGGAGGCCTTCCTCAGCGACTACCAGGGCCGGGACCTTGTTACCCGGGTTTCTCTGGCGCTCGACAGCTCGGGCCGTTTTCTCGCCATGCGGGCCGACAACATCAGTAATGTCGGCGCACGTTGCGTCTCGCTGTCGCCGCTCGGCAAGGGGTCCGCCCTTATCACGGGTTCCTATGACATTCCGGTCGCCTCGCTGCGCGCCCGCGCGGTCTTCACCAACACCATGCCGACCCAGGCCTACCGCAGCTCGGGCCGCCCGGAGGTGACCTACGCCATCGAACGGCTCATAGAGCTGGCGGCGCTGCAGTGCGGCTTCGATGCGCTCGACCTGCGGCGGCGCAACCTGATCTCTGCAGAGGCGATGCCCTATTGCAACGCGGTGGGCGCCGTCTATGACAGCGGCACTTACGAGATCAACATGGACCGCACCCTGAAGCTGGCGGACTGGCGCGGCTTCGAGGCACGCCGCAAAGAGGCGGAGGCGCGGGGCATGCTGCTCGGACGGGGTTTCGCCAACTACGTCGAATCCTCCATCGGCTCGCCGAAGGAGCGCGCGGAGATCGAGGTCAGAAGCAACCGCGAGATCAGCGTCGTGATCGGCACCCAGCCGAGCGGCCAGGGTCACGAAACCAGCTTCGCGCAGGTGGTGGCCGACATGCTGGGGGTCGAGCCGGAGCGTGTGCAGATCGTGCTGGGCGATACCGACGTGGTCTCGGTCGGCGGCGGGTCCCATTCCGGCCGCTCCATGCGGCATGCCGGCACGGTGATGGTTATGGCCGCGGAGGATCTGATCGCCGCGGCCTCGGCCAAGGCGGCGGCCCTCTTCGATGTGCCGTCCGAGCAGGTCGCCTTCGAGGATGGCCGTTTCGTCGTCCCCGGCACCAACCATGCTATCGACATCTTCGACCTCGCCGGCGAGACGCAGGAAAAGCGCCTCTTCGCCGCCCGCACCAACGAGATGCACGACCCGGTCTTTCCCAACGGCGCGGCGGCCTGCGAGATCGAGGTCGATCCGGAGACCGGACAGGCCGAAATCAAGCGCTATGCCACGGTCGACGACGTGGGGCGCTGCATCAACCCGCTGATCGTGCACGGCCAGACCCACGGCGGGATCGCCCAGGGGATCGGCCAGGCAATGTGGGAGCAGTGCTACGTCGACCCGGAGTCGGGCCAGGTGCTTTCCGGTTCCTTCATGGACTACGCCATGCCGCGCGCCGACGGTCTGCCTTCCTTCGAGACGGAGATCGCCGAGGTGCTGTCGCCGACCAACCCGCTCGGCATCAAAGCGGGCGGCGAAGGCGGCACAACGCCGGCACTGGCAGTCATCGTCAACGCCCTGGTCGATGCGCTGAAACCTTTCGGTGTCACCGACATCTCCATGCCGGCGACGCCCTTCACCATCTGGAAAGCCATCCAGGACGCAAAGCAGCGGCAGGGAGGAGTGCAGGTTTGAGCAGTTCGGACAAAACGGCAAAGATCCGGGTTATCGCCTTTCCCGGAGCCCCCAACCTGCCGATCTTTGCGGCTCAGGAGCAGGGTTTCTTCTCCGAAGAGGGCTTCGAGGTAGAGCTGACCACCACGCCCAGCTCCGTGTTCCAGTTCGAAAAGCTGTCGGCAGGCGCCTTCGACATTGCCATGACGGCCTTCGACAACGTGGTCGCCTATCGCGAGGGCCAAGGTGCGGCGGAACTCAAAAGGCCGGCGGATTTTCATGTCCTCATGGGCGCGACGCAGATCGAGCTGACCTTCGTTACCAGCCCGGGCATCGCCACCTACGCCGACCTCAAGGGCCGCAGCCTGGCGCTGGATGCGCTGGCTACGGGCTTTGCCTTCGTTCTCTATGAGATGCTGGCGCGCGGTGGCCTGGCACCGGACGATTACCGGCGCGTCGCGGTCGGCGCGACCCCCGACCGCTGGAACTCAGTAAAGGACGGCACGCATGCCGGGACGCTCACCATCGAGCCCTTCACCTCGCTGGCCCGTGCCGCCGGGTTCAAGGTGCTCGAGCGCAGCACCGATCTCTTCGCCGCCTACCAGGGCGGCATCGTCACAGCGAGCCGGGCCTGGGCCGAGCAGAACCGGGCGGCCGTAATGGCTTATCTCAAGGGCTATCTCAGAGGACTCGACTGGACTCTGGCGCCGGCAAACCGCAAGGCCGGAGCCGAACTACTGATGGCGAAGATGCCGGCCATCAAGCCAGGCGTGGTCGACGCCGTCATGGAGAGCCTGCTGTCCGAACGCACCGGCCTGACACCCGACGGCGCCATCCTGCGCGACGGCATGCAGACCGTGCTCGACCTGCGCGCCCGCTACGGCGGCGGTGGTCCGCTGAGCGGGGTCGAGAGCTATCTCGATCTGGACTGCCACCAGCAGGCGCTGGCCGATCTGAGATCGTAGAATACAGCGAACGAGGAAGTTGCCGATGTCACGACAAGCCGAGGCCCGGGCCGCCGACGGTACCAGGCTGCACTACAAGGTTTGGGGCGAGAACCGCCCGGAAAAGCGCCTGGCCCTGATCCATTCGCTGGCCATGGACACCGACTTCTGGCGCCCTGTCGCCGAGCAGCTGCAGCGGGACTGCGAGATCCTGGCGATCGACTGTCGTGGTCACGGCGCCTCCGACAAGCCGGCCGGCCCCTACCGGGTGGAACTCTTTGCCGAAGACCTGGCCGCGGTGCTCGACGCGGAAGGCTGGGAGACTGCCAGAGTGGCCGGCGCCTCCATGGGCGGCTGCGTGGCGCTTGCTTTCGCGGCGGCCTATCCGCAGCGGGTTCAGGGCCTCGGACTCATCGACACCACGGCCTACTACGGCCCCGAAGCGCCGGCGGCCTGGGAAGACCGCGCGGCCAAGGCGATTGAGGGCGGCATGGCCGCTCTGGTCGACTTTCAGAAGACCCGCTGGTTCAGCGACGCCTTCCGGACGGCCAATCCGGCGCGCGTAGATGCCGCGATCCAGGTCTTTCTCGCCAACGAGGTCGCAGCCTATGCGGAAAGCTGCCGCATGCTCGGCCTCTGCGATCAACGGGCCGCCCTGGCCGGCTTCAACTTTCCGACCGAGATCGTGGTCGGCGAGGAGGATTACGCAACGCCGGTGGCGATGGCTGAAGCCATGAGGGCCGCCATTCCGGGCGCTCGCTTGACGGTGCTGGAGGGCGTCCGCCACTTCACGCCGCTGGAAGTGCCGGACAGGGTCGCCCGGATCCTCGCCCGCCTGCTGGAGGCCGGCTGAGACCACGGTCACGTTGAGCGATGCTGCCCAGGATGCCGCGGGGTGCTGGCGGCTTCACCCGGCAGGTTCGCCGGCGGTGGCCCGGCTGACCGAGCGGACCGGCTTCCAGGCGTTCTACCAGAAGCGGCACCGCCCGAGCCAGGCGAACAACCGCGGCTCGGGCAGCGCGCCGCACGCCGATCCCGGCGCGAAGAAGCAACCGCGCCACACCGCAAGAGTCGTGAAGAACAGCGGAAATCGATGATTTCCCTGCCTCGGTTTCCGGCCCATTTACAGGGGGTTATGGCGCGCCCGGGAAGATTCGAACTCCCAACCTTCTGATCCGTAGTCAGATGCTCTATCCAGTTGAGCTACGGGCGCTTATCAGAGCCGCTGGACGCGGCGCGGCGGTCAGAGCGCCGCCGCGGAAGAGGCCGGACATTACTCGAAGCCCCCGCCCCGTGCAAGCGCTTCGCGAACCCAAGAAGAACCGAGCGAAAGCCAAAGATTTCAAGGCCGAACCCGTCTCCGGGGCCGGCTTCGGGACCGGGAAATCGCTCTTGTCCCCCTAGAATCCATACTCTACTATCTCGCAATCGATCGAGGGGGGGTCGGGATAGCAAGAATCTGTAAAGACTTACATAGTTAATATGTAAGAACTTCTTAGCTCAGGCTGTCTCGGAAATCTGTACGGAATTCTCTATGTCGAGCAGACACTTGTTGCCCTTTCGCCGGACCGCTTTCGTCATCGGCGCGCTTCTGTTCGTGGCTGGTTGCACCCTGCCACAGAACAGCCAGAAGCCTGCGGCCAGTCAGCCGGCGCCGCAGGCCGCGCCTTCCGCGGCCAATCAACCAGCCGTTGTCGAGACTGCGCCGGCGTCCGTGCCGGCCGCACCTGCGCCGGAAATCCTCGGCACCACGGTGTTCGAGCCGCCGACGGTCAGCAACATGCGTCCCACCGGCACAGTTGTCGGCCAGAAGATCCAGGGGTTGCGTGACGATCTGCTGAAGCTGCAGTCTGAGCTCAAGGCCGAGAACGACCAGCTGCAGAGCCTGCGTATTTCGGCCCGCCAGTTCGCCGGCAACTACCACTCCCTGAAGGCGGCGATGAACGCCCGCCTGCAGGTCGGCACCACGCCCGGCAATCCGGAGCTGGTCGCCCAGTGGAACCAGGCCCAGGCGGAACTGCAGCAGGTCGGCGCCTCCATCGCCGCGCTCAACACCCTGGCGAGCCAGGTCTCTGGTACCGCTTCGCTCTCGGCTTTCCTGCTGGAGTCGACCAGCACAACCTTCGAGTTGCGTGGCGCCGTCGAAGAGGATCACCGGCAGCTCGCCGTGCTGGAGGACGAGGTCAACAAAACCGTTGTGGTCATCGACCGCCTGCTCAACGAGCTGAGCGACGACATCGCCCGCACCCAGAACTACTTCGCCAACGAGCGGCTGAACCTGACCGCCATGCAGGTCGCCATCGACAACGGCGAATACATCGGCGGCAGCCTGGCCAACCGCGCCTACGGCGTGCCCGCGCCGGCCCCGGCCGGCGGCGCTGCGAACCAGGTCGGAAGCCGCCAGCCGCTGGCCGTCATCCGCTTCGACCGGGAAAACCCGCAGTACGAGCAGGCGCTCTTCACCGTGGTCGGCGCCGCGCTGGAGCGCCGGCCCAATGCCGCCTTCGACATCGTCGCGGTGACCCCGGCCGGCGGTGACACCGCCCGCGTGGCGCTCGACACCAGCCGCTCGCGGCGCAATGCGGAAAACGTGCTGCGCACGCTGACCAACATGGGCCTGCCCGCCGACCGCATGACGCTCTCGGCGACCTCCAGCCCGCAGGCGCGGGTGAACGAAGTGCACATCTACGTGCGCTGAGCACGACGGCAGCGTTCCACGGTACCCAGGCCGGCGTCCGCGAAGCGGGGCCGGCCTGAAGTCTTTTCGGAGGGAGACTGGCCGGCCGCCGGGATCGGCCTAGTATCTCTTGAGCAACCGAAGGGAGCCCGCCATGCCGCGCCTTGCCGCCCCCCTTGCCGTCCTCGTCTTGATGCTGGCCGCCGTCGCCGCCGCCGCGCCCCTGGTCCTGTCCGGCGAGGTCCGCGCCCAGCAGGTGCAGCAGCCCGCAGCCGCCGACCAGCAGGCCATCGTCGGTACCATCCGCGCCCAGCTCGACGCCTTCCAGGCCGACGACGGCGGCCGCGCCTTCACCTATGCCACGCCGCAGCTGCGCCGGCTGTTCGGTACCCCTGAGAACTTCATGGCCATGGTCAAGGGCGGCTATCAGGCGGTCTATCGGCCCCAGTCCGTCGAGTTCCTCGATGCCCGCATCATCGACGGCAAGACCGGCCAGGCAGTCCGCTTCGTCGGACCGGACGGCCGCGCGGTGGTCGCCATCTACACCATGGAGCAGCAGCCCGACGGCTCCTGGCGCATCGCCGCGGTGCAACTCATTCCCACCGGCGAGCTTTCCAGCTAGCACCGGCCTGACGCAAAAGCCCTTAGACCTTGGCCGTGTCTTCGGCTTTAATCGCCCCGCTTCGATTCGCCGCTCCGCCCGGAACGGGCAGCCGCAACGCAGGGGGCTTCGCGCACGTCATGACCTCGGTCGAACAGAAAACCTTTCCCGTCTCCTGGGACCAGCTTCACCGGGATTCCCGCGCCCTCGCCTGGCGCCTGGTCGAGGTCGGCCCCTTCAAGGGGATTGCTGCGATCACCCGCGGCGGCCTGGTACCGGCCGCGGTCATCGCCCGCGAGCTCGACGTGCGCCTGATCGACACCATCTGCATCACCAGCTACCGCACCGACAACACCCAGGGCGATCTGGAGGTGTTGAAGTCGGTCGACCATGACAGCGAGGGCTGGCTGCTGATCGATGATCTCGTCGACACCGGCAAGACCGCCCGAAAGGTGCGCGAGCTTATGCCCAAGGCGCATTTCGCCACGGTCTACGCCAAGCCGGCCGGCCGGCCCACGGTCGACAGCTTCGTCACCGAGGTCAGCCAGGACACCTGGATTCTGTTTCCCTGGGACACGGCCCTGCAGTCGGTGCCGCCGATCATCCAGACGCCGCGCTAAGACAGCCGCGAGCGGCGCCGGTCGGCAACCTGGTCGGGCTCAGAAGCCGCCGGCGATCTCCTCCAGCGCCTCCTTGTCCGCCAGGTCAACCTGGTGGTTGGGCAGCAGCTGGATAATGCCTTCCTGCTTCAGCTGGGTGAAGGTGCGGCTCACGGTTTCCGTGGTGAGGCCCAGATAGTCGCCGATATCGGTGCGGCTCATGGGAACGGACACCGGGTTGTCCGCCAGGCCGCGCTGCTTGGCTCGCTTGGCAAGCATGAGCAGGAAGGAGGCGATCTTCTCGCGCGCGGTCTTGCGGCCCAGCAGGAGCATCTGCTCCTGCGCGGCCGCCAGCTCGTTGCTGGCGATGCCGAGCAGGCGCTGCTCGATCTTCGGCAGGCGCTGCATCAGGTCTTCAAGCTTGTGACGCGGAAAGCGGCAGAGCAGGCAGGGGGTCACGGCCTCGGCGCTGAAGGCGTAGGTGTCCTGCTTGGCCAGCCCCAGGAAGTCGCCAGCGAAGAGAAAGCCGGTGACCTGACGGCGCCCGTCGGGCAGCAGCTTGTAAACCTTGATGGTGCCGGAGGTGACGTTATAGACGTTGCCGGCAGCTTCGCCCTCGTCGAACAGCGGCGCGCCGGCTTCCAGCTCAACCGAGCTCATGATGGCCGCGATCTGCGCCTGCTCCTGCGCATCCAGAGGCGCGCAGATGGTCATGCCGCGTACCGAGCAGGCGGCACAGGGCGAGGAATCGCTGCGTTCTCGCGCGACGGCCGGCGCCAGTTTGCTAACCCTGTCGAAATCGAAAACCGCCATCTCCCACCCTCTCGAAGGGCCCAACATAAAAAACAGCTCCGGCGCCGCTCCCGTCTGCCGAAACTCCCTGCAGCACGCGCCCCTTGCTTTTGATGTGGATCAACGACGCGCCACGGCCAGGAGCGCCACTCTTAAGGCCGTGATATTGCGCCCTTTGTGCTGATCTCACTCCTGCAGAAGGCGCCCCACCGATGCGAACAGGGTGACTCGTTTGGTGCGAAAACTCAATGTCGGTCTACTGTTGCATGAACAGATCGACCACGCCTTCCCCCTGGTCTGCGCGAACTGCCCGGAAGCAGACCTGGAAGCTTGGCGTCGCTTCGCACGGCAGCGCATCGGCCGGGACACGGCGGATGGGACTGGAATCCTAATTGTACGCAACGAGCAGGGCTGCATCGTCGGCATTGGCGCCTTCCAGCTTTCCCACGACCTGCTGCACGGGCCGATCCTCTTCACCGACCAGTTCTGCGCCCTCGATATCGTCGACCAGGCCAGCGTCGCCCGGGCCCTGGAAAACGGCATCGAGAAGATCGCCCGGCGGCACGGCTGCACGGCGATCCACACCAACGTGGCGGCCTCCGGCAAGCAGACCGACGACGGCTGGCTCTGTTCCGTGCTCTACGAGCGCGGCCACCGCGTCGAGGGGCTGCACATGTGCAAGCTGATCCCCGCCAGCGCCTGAGCGCCCTGCCTTCCGCCGCCGACATCTAGCCCTGGTCAAGCCGCCGCAGGCGGTCGAAGATGCTTCTCCCGATGCACGCGCCCGACCGCCGGCCGCGTCCGCGAACGTGCCAGGGAGACCGCACCATGCCGCTCGCCGCCACCGGTATTCGTTTCCGCCCCCTCCGCCTGCTCGTGGTCGCCGCCGTCCTGGCGCCGCTACTGGCCGGCTGCGCCGCGGCGCCGCAAATCCCGGCGGGCGCCCCGCGCCAGATGGTCGCCGCGGCCAATCCCCTGGCGGTGGAAGCCGGCATGGCCATGCTGCGCCAAGACGGCTCGGCAACCGATGCAGCCATCGCCACGGCTCTGGTGCTGGGCCTGGTGGAGCCGCAGTCCTCGGGCATCGGCGGCGGCGCCTTTCTGCTGCACTACAGCGCCGCAAGCCGCGAGGTTGCCGCCTACGACGGCCGCGAAAGCGCGCCGGCGGGTGCCGACGAGGCCCTCTTCCTCACGGCCGACAGCGAACCGCTGCCCTTCTGGGAGGCTGTGGTCGGCGGCCGCTCGGTGGGCACGCCGGGGCTGCTGCGCATGCTGGAACTGGCGCACCAAGCCCATGGCCGCCTGCCCTGGGCGGAGCTCTTCGAGCCGGCGATCCGACTGGCGGAAGAGGGCTTCGCCGTATCCCCGCGCCTGCACCAGCTGATCGCCGGCGACAGGTACCTGAAACGCTACCCGGAAACCGCCGCCTACTTCCACGATGCGGCGGGCAACCCGCTGCCGGTCGGCCACCTGCTGAAGAACCCGGCCTATGCCGAGACCCTGCGCGCCGTCGCCGCGGGCGGCGCCGATGCCTTCTACAGGGGCGCCATCGCCGTCGACATCGCGACCAGGGTGCGCGGCGTGGCCGACAATCCCGGGCGGCTCAGCTACAGCGACCTTGCCACCTATCAGGCCCGGCGGCGCGCCCCGCTCTGCCTGCCCTACCGCCAGTGGATCGTCTGCGGCATGCCGCCGCCAACCTCCGGCGGGGTGGCGGTGCTGCAGATCCTCAAGCTGCTTGAACGCTTCGACCTTGCCGCGCAGGCACCGCTCTCGCCGGAGGCAATCCACCTGGTTGCCGAGGCCGGCCGCCTTGCCTTTGCCGACCGCAACCGCTTCCTGGCCGACAGCGACTTCGTCGCGGTACCGGTGGACGCTCTGCTCGACCCGGCCTATCTGGCCGGGCGGTCTATGCTGATCGACCCGGCAGCCAGCCTGGGCGAGGCGAGCCCCGGCCTGCCGGGCCAGCAGGCCGCCGCCCCGGCCCAGCTCGACCCGCCCTCCACATCGCACCTGTCGGTGGTCGATGCCGAGGGCAACGCGGTCTCCATGACCGCCTCGATCGAGAGCGCTTTCGGCGCCCGCGTCATGGCGCGCGGCTTTCTGCTCAACAACGAGCTGACCGACTTCTCCTTCCGTCCGCAGGTCGACGGGCAGCCGGTAGCCAACCGCGTCGAGCCGGGCAAGCGACCGCGCAGTTCGATGTCGCCGACCCTGGTGCTGGACCGCCGGGGCCGCTTCGTCATGGCGATCGGCTCGCCGGGCGGCAGCCGCATCATCGGCTATACCGCCAAGGCCATCATCGCCGCGCTGGACTGGAACCTCACCATGCAGGAGGCCGTTGCCCTGCCCAACTTCGTCAACCGAAACGGGGCGACCGACCTGGAGGCCGGCACCGCTGCCGAGGCCGCCAAGGCGGCGCTCGAGGCGCTGGGCCACGAGGTCAACGTGCGGGACCTGACCAGCGGCCTGCACGGGATCCGCCTGACCCCCGCCGGGCTCCAAGGCGGCGCCGATCCGCGGCGTGAGGGCGTGGTGCTGGGCGAGTAGCGCGCCACCACCGCGCTTGCGGTCGGACCGGCTCTGACTAGACTGCGCGGCGATGACTAGAGCCTCCCCCGCACAGCTGTCGGACCAGCCGGACATCACCCTGAAGCCGCACGGCGAAAAGCGTTTGGGCCGCGGCCACCCTTGGGTCTACTCCAACGAGGTGGAGATGGATGCCGCCGCCAAGGCGGTGCCGCCCGGCGGCCTGGTACGGCTCCGCGACCGCAGGGGCCGCTACCTGGCCACGGCCTTCTTCAACCGCCATCCGCTGATCGCCGCGCGGGTCCTGACCCGCGACGAAAGCCGGACTATCGACACCGCCTTCTTCGCCGCGCGCCTCGCCCGCGCCCTGGCGATCCGCGAGCGTCTGATCCGCGTGCCCTACTACCGGCTGGTCCACGCGGAGGCCGACGGCCTGCCCGGCGTCATCATCGACCGCTTCGGCGCGGCCCTGGCGCTGCAGGTCAACACCGCCGGGATGGAGGCGCTGACGCCGCTGTTGATCGACGCCCTGAACCAGGTACTGGCGCCGGCCACCATCGTGCTGCGCAACGACGGCGCCGTGCGCCGGCTGGAACAGCTCGACGAGTACGTCACGGTGGTGCAGGGCCGGCTCGACGGCCCGGTGCCGCTGGAGGAGAACGGCGCCCGCTTCTTCGCCGACCTGGAAGGCGGGCAGAAGACCGGCTGGTTCTACGACCAGCGCGACAACCGCGCCTGGGCAGCCCGGCTGGCCCGCGACAGCCGCGTGCTCGACTGCTATGCCTTTGCCGGCGGCTTTACCGTGCAGGCGGCGCTGGCCGGCGCGGCGGAGGTCGTCTCCGTCGACCGTTCGCAGGGGGCGCTCGAGCTCGCCGCGCGGGCGGCCGGGGCCAACGACGTGGCCGGACGCTGCCGCTTCGTCAAGGCCGAGGTGTTTCAGGAGCTGCAGCGCCAGGCCGGGGCGGGCGAGCGCTATGGCCTGGTGATCGTCGATCCGCCCGCCTTCGTGAAGTCGAAGAAGGACCTGGCCCAGGGCCTCAAGGGCTACCGCAAGATGGTGCGCCTCGCCGCGCCGCTGGTGGCCGAAGGCGGCTACCTGCTGGCGGCCTCCTGCTCGCACCACGCCGACCTAAACAGCTTCGCCGAGCAGGTGAAGCGCGGCCTGCAGGACGCCGGGCGCGAGGGCCGCATCCTGCGCACCTCCGGTGCCGCGCCGGACCATCCGGTGCACCCCGCGCTGCCGGAAAGCGCCTATCTGAAAGCCCAGATCCTGGCCCTGGACTGAGGCACCAGACCGGTCCAGCCGGCGTTGGCGCATGTCAGGACGCAACACGGCACAGCCGCACGATTGTCGTGCTCGGACTTGTTCCGAGCATCCATGGATCAACTGCTCGGGCACCAGCGAAATGGACCCTCGGAACAAGTCCGAGGGTGACGAGAGGTGTCTCGCTGCAGTTGCATGAGCAAGGCAAGCGCCTAGCTCGCCTTGGCGGTCGGCTGGGCCCTGGCCTGGCGCACCGGCAGGACCAGGCGGAACAGGGTTCCCTCCCCGGTCGAGCGTTCCAGGCGGATATCACCGCCGTGCGCGCGCATGATGTCGTGGGCGATGGACAGGCCGAGGCCGGTGCCGCCCTCCCGGGTCGAGCCGGCGAAGGGCTTGAAAATGTTCTCCTTCGCCTCTTCAGGCATGCCGGGCCCGTTGTCCTCGACGTCGATCACCAGGAAATCGCGCACCGGCCGCGCGGCAACGCGCACCTCTTTGGCGCCGGCCTCCAGGGCGTTGCAGGTGAGGTTGAAGAACACCCGATAGAGCTGCTCGCGGTCGGCCTCGATCTCGAAGCCGCGGTCGACCTCGTTGACCCAGCCGGCACGCCCGGCGCCGACCTCCGCCAGGGCCTCGCGCACCTCGGTCAGCAGGTCGCGCAGGTCGAAGCGCTGCAGGTTGAGACGCACTGGCCCCTCGCGGGTGAACTGCAGGGTCTGGGCGCAGAGGTGCAGGGCCCGGTCGATGGCGCCGACCAGGGTCGGCGCCATGGAGCGCACCGCCGGATCGCCGCTCTTGGCCAGCCGGTCGGAGATCAGGCTGGCGGTCGCCAGGATGTTGCGCAGGTCGTGGTTCACCTTGGTCACCGCGGTGCCCAGCGCGGCCAGGCGCGTCTTCTGCAGAAGCGCGGCGCGCAGGCCCTGCTGCATGGTGACCAGCTCGCGCTGCGCGATGCCGATCTCGTCGCTGCGCTCTGAGACCGGCAGGGCCTCGGCGGCCACCTCCGGGTTGGCGCGGAAATCGGCCATGGACTGGGTGATGCGGCGCATCGGCCGCACCATGAGAAGATGCAGGCTGAGATAGACCAGCGCCGCGGTGAACATGGAGATGACCAGCGAGAGATTGAGGATGCGCCAGGAGTAGTCGTACATCTCGCGGCGCAGCGGCGCTTCGTCCATGACCACCTCGACCAGGACCTCGGCGTCCTTGGGCGAGGCGCCGATGACCCGGAGCAGCCGGTTCTCCGGCGCCAGCAGGGTGACGACGGCATCGCGGATCAGGCCGAAGAAGCTGCCCGCGCGCAGGTCGTAGGTGGCATCGATGATCTCCGGCGTTTCCACCATGAGCATGAGCTTGCCGGACTCCGGCTTGCTGAGGGCCACCATGTAGGCGCCGACGTGCTGCAGCAGTTCGACCTCCATCTCCTTGCTGACCATGTTGTCGGGGGTGGCCTCGAGCGCCAGGATCGACAGGTGCGCTGCGGCGAGGCGTTCCTGCAGATAGACAAGCCGCATGCGCCCGATCGAAGGCGCATAGATCAGCACCTCCGCCAGCATGACGAAGGCGATGGTCAGGAGCAGCAGCTTGGCCGAGAGGCTCCTGGTCAGGGGGGGCAGGCGCAGGCTGCTCCCCGGCGATCTGTGGCCGAACATAAACGGGCTTATACCATGCCCGCCACCGCCACGGGAATTCGCGGGTTCCGCGCGTCTTCGCAGGGCGGAAAAAGCAGCGCCCGCCGCGCCGGCGGGGGGCAAAGCCGGCGAACGACGGGCGCTGTTACGCAAGATTCGGCTGCGTGCTTAGTTGCTCTTGGCGGCGCAGGGGTTGCAGGGGTTGGCCGCGCAGGGGTTGGCCGCCTGGCAGGGATTGGCCGCGGCGCAGGGGTTGCAGGGGTTCACGGGCTTCTTGACGGCCGCCGCGCAGGGGTTGCACGGGCTGCAGGCCGCCTTGGCCGCGCAGGGTTTACAGGGCGCGCAGGCCGCGATCTGCACCGAGGTGTCGGCGGCTTGGCCGGCAGCCAGCGGCAGCGCCACGGCGCCAGCGGAAACGGTCGCGACACTCAGCGCCACCAGGGTTTTCTTCAGCATCTTTCTTGCCTCCAGTTGGGTTCGGTCTCTTCAACTCGTCGCTTGGGGGCTCTCCGGTAAGAGAAGCGCTCCTGCCGACGTGGCGCCGCGGGGGACGACCTTGCGCCGGTCATTTCACAATGGTCGGGACGCCGATCAATCTCGAATCACGGTCCTGCGATCTGCTTCAACTTCCTGTGAAATTTAGGTGAACGGCGCCCGCCAGCGACTGGCCCCGGCGTCATCTGCCGCTGCCTGTACCGGGGCCAGCGCCGCGGTTTTACCGGTCATGACGCGCCTTCACCTTTTTGTAGATCACGGGCAGCAGCGAGAGAACGATGAGCCCGGCAATCGGCAGCAGAATCTCGGGCTGATAGATCGCCGACTGGATCTCTTCGGCTTCGCCGGCCTCGAAAATCGCCCCCAGGCCGTTGCCGATGGAGGCATAGACCAGCGAGGCAGGGATGATGCCGAAGAAGGTGCCGATCAGGAAGATCTTGATGGAAACGCCGAGGAAGGCCGGCACCAGGTTGACCAGCCAGAAGGGGAACAGGGGGATAAGCCGCAGCACCAGAAGGTAGCTGAGCGCGTCCTTCTGGAACCCGGCTCGCATGCGGCCCAGCGCCGGCCCGGCCCGGTCGCGCAGCAGGTCGCCGAGGGCCGTGCGCGCCGCCAGGAACACGGCCAGCGCCCCCAGGGTCGCTCCCACCACCGATGCGGCGGCGCCCGAAAGGGTGCCGAAGAGAAAGCCGCTCGCGACGGTCATGACGAGCCCGCCGGGGATCGAGAAGGCCACCATGACGGCGTAGACGGCAACGAAGGCCACGACCGCCAGGAAGCCGTGCTCGGCGACCAGCGCGAGCAGCCGTTCCCGGTGCGCCTCCAAGGTCTCGAAGGAGATGTAGCGGTGGCCGCCCAAGACGAGGAAGAGGAGGAGGCCGGCGATCAGCACCAGCAGCGGCAGGATGCGCCGCAGGGCGGCGGACCGGGGCTGTTCCCCCGGCCCCTGCCCTTGGGGACCGGCTGGGTCTGGGCGCGGCTGGGTCATCTCACTCCTAACGATGGCAGCCGCCCCTCCCGGAGCGAGCCTGAAACACGGTTAACGGGACCTTAACGCCCGATCCCCTCCGCCCCGTCTTCCGGCGCCCGCCAGACGGGCGGAAACGGCGGAAAACCCGGCAAGACAGCGTTTTTAGCCGCTGCCGGAGGCGGCCGCCAGTCACCAAGGTGTGAGGCCGGAGCCAGATTCCTCCGCTTTCTCCCCTGCCGGTCGTTGACAGAGCCCATGCCCACCCTTATACAGCCCCGTCAATTCGATATTCAGCCTGTTATTGGAGTTTAGCCGTGAAGCGCACTTATCAGCCCAGTGTGCTGGTTCGCAAGCGCCGCCACGGGTTCCGCGCACGTAAGGGAACCGTTGGCGGGCGTCGCGTTCTTGCCCGTCGGCGCGCCAAGGGCCGCAAGCGCCTTTCCGCCTAAGTGTCATGATGCCGACCGTCGGGCGGCTCAAGACACGGCCCCAGTTTCTGAAGGTCGCGGCGGCCAAGCGCAAATGGGTCACGCCGGGCCTCGTCCTGCAAGCAGCAAGGCGTCCGCGCGGTGTCGACCGCCCGGCGCCTGGTGCCGTTGAGCGGTCGGCCAGCGAGGAGCCGGAAGTGCGAGTGGGCTTTACCGTAACGAAGAAGGTCGGCAACGCCGTCGTCCGCAACCGGGTGAAGCGGCGGCTGCGCGCGGCGGCGGACGAGGTCTTTCCCCGTGCCGGACGCGCCGGCACCGACTACGTGGTCATCGGGCGCCTGGGCACCTTGACGCGCCCCTACGAGGCGCTCTGCGCCGACCTGGAGCAGGCCATCGCGAAGCTCGACCGGCCCGGCCGGCGGGCGCCGCGCGGGGCGGCGTCGCCAGAGGAGGCGCCGCAATGAAGGCCGTCAGCCTGGCGCTGCAACTGCTGATCCGCGGCTATCAGCTGCTGGTTTCGCCCTTCTTCCCGCCCTGCTGCCGCTACTTCCCGAGCTGCTCGGAGTACGCCCGTCAGGCCGTGGTGGTTCACGGCCCGATGCGGGGCGGCTGGCTGGCGCTGCGCCGCCTGCTGCGCTGCCACCCCTGGGGCGGCCTCGGCTACGACCCCGTGCCCGAGCGCGCGGATAGCATCGAAATCGCCGCCGGGCTGGACCTCGGCGCGCCTTGTCATCATCTGGATCATCAAGCGGGCCGCTGAGGCCCGTCCCCGGGAGCCCTTCGAGTACTATGGATCAGCGCAACCTTCTGCTCGCCATCTTCCTGTCGCTGGCCATCCTCATCGGCTTCCAGATGATCTTTCCGCCGGCCACGCCGCCGGAACAGCCGAGCCCGGGCAGCGCGGGCGACACAACCGCCGGCAGCGCCCCGACCCTGACCCCCGGCACGCCTAGCCCGTCCGGCGGTGTCAGCGTGCCGGGCAGCGACCCCGCCCAGTCGCGCGACGAGATGATCGGCATCAGCCCGCGCATCGCCATCGAAACGCCGCGCCTGACCGGGTCGATCTCGCTGCGCGGCGCGCGCATCGACGACTTGGTCCTGACCCGCTACCGCGAAACCCAGGACCCGAAAAGCCCGCAGATCACTCTGCTCTCGCCGGAAGGCTCGCCCAGCGCCTATTTCTCGCGCTTCGGCTGGGCCGCCGCCGGAAACGGCGTCACCCTGCCCAAGGCCGACACTATCTGGGAGAGCGAAGGCGGCTCCCTGACCCCGACGTCACCTGTCACTCTGCGCTGGAACAACGGCGAGGGGCTGACCTTCGAGCAGGTCTTCGCGATCGATGAGAACTACCTCTTCACCGTCACCCAGCGAGTCATCAACGACAGCGGCGAAACCGTGAACCTGGCGCCCTTCGGCCTGGTGTCGCGCAGCGGCACGCCGGAGATCCTCGGCTTCTACATCCTGCACGAGGGCCCGCTCGGTGTCCTCGGCGAAACCTTGAAGGAAGTCGACTACGAAGACCTCAAGGACAGCTATCCGGGGCCGGGTCCGAACGGGGAAGTCGTCATCGCCAATGATACGACCGGTGGATGGCTGGGCATCACCGACAAGTACTGGCTGACCGCGCTGGTGCCCGATCAGAATGCAGAGGTGAAGACCCGTTTCGTCTATACCCAGCCGAACGGCCGCGACAACTACCAGTCCGACTTGCTCTACCCGCCCGCCGCGATCGCACCCGGTGCCGCCGTGGAGACCACCAGCCGCCTCTTCGCCGGCGCCAAGCAAGTCCCGCTGCTGGAGCGCTATCAGGATGAACTGGGAATCGTCAACTTCGACCTGGCGGTCGACTTCGGCTGGTTCTACATCATCACCAAGCCGATTTTCTGGGCCCTGCACTACCTGAACGCCTGGTTCGGCAACTTCGGCCTCGCTATCCTGGGCTTGACGGTGGTGATCAAGCTGATCTTCTTCCCGCTGGCCAACAAGTCCTACAAGTCCATGGCCAAGATGCGCAAGCTGCAGCCCAAGATGATGGAGCTGCGCGAGCGCTTCGCCGAGGACAAGCAGCGCCTCAACCAGGAAATGATGGCGCTCTACAAGCAGGAGGGCGCCAACCCGCTGAGCGGCTGCCTGCCGATCCTGATCCAGATCCCGGTGTTCTTCGCGCTCTACAAAGTGATGTTCGTCACCATCGAGATGCGCCACGCGCCCTTCTACGGCTGGATCAAAGATCTCTCGGCGCCGGACCCGACGACAATCCTCAACGGCTTCGGCCTGCTGCCCTGGGACTCGCCGGACCTGGGCGCGCTGAACCTGCTGAACATCGGCATCTGGCCGCTGCTCATGGGCATTTCCATGTTCCTGCAGCAGAAGCTGAACCCGCAGCCGCCCGATCCGGTGCAGGCCAAGATCTTCCTGATGATGCCGGTCGTTTTCACCTTCCTGCTGGCGACCTTCCCGGCCGGACTGGTGATCTACTGGACCTGGAACAACGTCCTCTCCATGGCCCAGCAGGCTTTCATCATGAAGCGCCACGGCGTGCCGATCGGCAGCGGCAAGCAGCAGTCGTCCGAGAAGGACGACGACTGAAGGCGCGAAAGCGGGCCGGTCATGAGCGACGCGCCGCTGAGCGAGGAAGAAGAGGCCGCCCTGGAAGCAGGGCGGCTTCTCTTTGCCGGGCAATGCACCTTCCTGCTGTCTGCCGCCGACGAGAACGACCTGCCTGCCCTCGGGGCGACGGAGGTCGCCTTCGCCGGACGCTCCAACGTCGGCAAGTCGAGCCTTCTGAACGCGCTGACCGGCCGCAAGAACCTGGCGCGCGCTTCCAACACGCCGGGACGCACGCGCCTGCTGAACTTCTTCGATCTCGGCGGGCGGCTGATCCTCGTCGACCTGCCGGGCTACGGTTATGCGCGCGCCTCCAAGACGGACATCGCGCGCTGGACCCAGCTGACCCGCGGCTACCTGAAGGGCCGCCCGCAGCTGCGCCGGGTCTGCCTGCTGGTCGACGCGCGCCACGGCCTCAAGGCCAGCGACCGCCAGGTCATGGAAGAGCTCGATACCGCCGCCGTGTCCTACCAGATCGTGCTGACCAAGGCGGACAAGATAAAGCCCGGCGCGCTGAAGCGCCTGATCGGCGAAACCGAGGCCGCGGTGGCCCGCCACCCGGCGGCGCATCCGGTCTGTCTGGCCACCTCCGCGGAAACGGGGGCCGGGCTGCCCGAGCTGCGCGCCGCCCTGGCGGCGCTGGCCGAACCGGCAGGCGGACGTTAGAGTGTCTGGCGGCCGCAACCGCGCCGGCCGCAGGGGAATACAGGAAGAAGAGATGACGCAGAAGAGCATCAGCGACACCAAGCACTGGCTTCGCACGGCCCGGACCATCACCGAGGCCCTGCCCTTTCTGCGCCGCTACAACGGCAAGACCTTCGTCATCAAGTACGGCGGTCACGCCATGGTCGATGCCGAACTTGCCTCGCTCTTCGCCAGCGACATCGCGCTGCTGAAGCAGGTCGGCATCAATCCCATCGTGGTACACGGCGGCGGCCCTCAGATCGGCCGCATGCTGGAGCGCCTGCAGGTCAAGAGCGAGTTCGTCGACGGCCTGCGCATTACCGATGCCGAAACAGTGGAGGTCGTCGAGATGGTGCTGTCCGGCACCATCAACAAGTCCATCGTCAGCGCCATCAACACCGCCGGCGGTCGCGCCGTCGGGCTGTCCGGCAAGGACGGCAACCTGATCCAGGCACAGAAGCTGCAGCGCACCAAGCGCGATCCCGACTCCAATATCGAGAAGGTGCTCGACCTGGGCTTCGTCGGCGAGCCGACCGTTGTCGATCCCAAGATCCTGTTCTCGCTGCAGCAGTCCGGCATCATTCCGGTGATCGCGCCGATCGGCGTCGGTCCCCGGGGAGAGACCTACAACATCAATGCCGACACCGTGGCCGGTGCGGTGGCCTCGGCCGCCGGGGCCTCACGGCTTCTCATGCTGACCGACGTGGCAGGCGTGCTCGACAAGTCGGGCGAGCTGATCCAGGATCTGACCTCCAGCCAAGTCGAGGCGCTGAGCAAGGACGGCACCATTTCCGGCGGCATGATCCCCAAGCTGGAGACCTGCGTGAAGGCCGTGAACAACGGCGTCGAGGCCGCCGTCATCCTTGACGGCCGGGTACCTCACTCCATGCTGCTGGAGATCTTCACCGGCGGCGGTATCGGGACGCTGATATCGAAGTAGCGATCAGGCTTCGCCGAGACTGGCGAAGAAGTCGAGCTGCCACTCCATTTCCTCGGGCGACAGCGGGAAGTCCGAGCCGTTGCGCGGGTTGAGCGCCTTTTTCGGCGGGATGCCCCCCATGTTGGTCTGCAGCTGCAGCGCCACGCGCATCGAGCAGCCGGCCTTCCAGGCTAGCGCGGTGATGCCCTTGGCCGAATGACCCTGCAGCACCCGATCGACGAAATCGACCTTTACCTCGGCCATCAGCGCCAGGGCGTGGCGCACGAAGTCGCGCTTGCCCGCCAGCACCGCATCGCCGACCACCTCGCTGTTCAGATTGCCGGCCTGCTTAAGCTTGGCGGCTTCCTCGGCGGGATCGATCTTCTCCGTGTCCTCGACCTCGCCTTCTTCGATGCGCTGACGCACCACCTCGGCCACCGCTGCCGCCGTCTGCGCGTCCAGATCGCTCCGGTTCTGCAGCTTCCTTAGCAGGGTTTCAGCAACGAATCCGGCCAGCTTCTTCACCGCTGCGGCCGGCAGAGCCGGACGCTCGACCAGCGGCGGCTGCCAGGCCGTCTCCTGCACGGAGGCGTCGATCAGGCTGTCGAGGGTCTCTTCGCGGATCTGCGCCGACTTGTTGGCCAGCAGTTCCGTGATGGCCTTGCGGTCGTCGCGCTGCACGATGGCGTCGGAGATCGCCTCGCCCAGATTGGAGCGCCGCGAGATCGCACAGAGGCGGTTGGATACGCCGGAGGAGGCGATGATCTCCAGCAGGTCCTGATCGCTCAGCAGCGGCGAGAACTCGAGGATCGGGCAGGCGACAACGTCTTCGGCATCGCGCGCCAGGCTCTGGATCACCTGCGGCGGCGCGTCGGCGACGGACTTGAGCGCCTCGGCCAGGATCTGGCGCACCCGTGTCGCCTGGTCGCGGGCCAGCAGCGCCAGCGTCTCCTCCACGAAGCGCTGGGCCTTGGCCTGGGCACCCTGGCCGTCCTGCGCGGTCAGCTTGGCGACCTTGGCGGCCAGCTCCGCACGCACGGCTTCGTCGCGGTCGCGTGCCAGGATCAGGTCGGCCTGACCCGGCGTGCTGGCATTGGCGGCGATGCGGCGGCGCACCTCGGAAGAGGGATCGTCGGCCAGGAAGTAGAGTACCTCGGGCCGGATATCGGGACGCATGGCGAGATCGGCCCGGGTCTTGTCCGAACCGTTCTTGGCCAGGTCCCTGCTCTCCTCGTAGGAGAGCTTCTCCGGCAGCTTGCGGCGACCGAACCCGAGCAGCATCAGTCGAGACCTCCGCGTCTGTCGTAGTCAGCGGCGAAGTTGAGCGCGTGCTTGCCGCCGCGCTTGGCGCCGTACATCGCCTCGTCGGCGCGGCGCAGCAGGGAAGCGAGCGTCTCGCCGGTGCGCGGATCATAAACCGCGACGCCGAGCGACAGTCCCAGCGGATGCTCGGCGTCGCCGGAGAAGCCGCGCAGGCGCTCGGCCGCCTTCAGCAGCTGCTCGCCCTTGCTTTCCGCCGCCGAGCGCGCCATGCCGCCGAGGAACAGCGCGAACTCGTCGCCGCCGAGACGCGCGGCCATGTCACCACCGCGGATCTGTTGTTTCAGCAGAGCCGCGACCTCGAGCAGCGCCTCGTCGCCGGTCTGGTGACCGTGGGTGTCGTTGACCTGCTTGAAGTTGTCGAGGTCGATGTAGAACAGCGCACTCGGCGTCGCCGGCGCCGCGTCGCTCTGCAGCAGCTGCTCCAGGTTCTCCACAAAGCCACGCCGGTTGTTGAGGCCGGTCAGCGGATCGGTCATGGAGAGCGTCTCCATCTCGGTCTGGCGGGCGAGCTGCTCGATGGTGATGCCCACCTGCCCGGAGATGTTGTCGAGCAGGCTGCGATCCTCCGCGGTCCAGCCGCCGGCCCCGCTGCGCCGGGCACAGAGCAGGCCGTTGGTGCCGTCGCGGAACCGTGTCGCCCGCAACATCAGGTGGCCGCTGTCGGCCGCGATGTCGCAGCTCTGATGACCCTCGGAAAGGCGCGCCACCAGCGGTCTCAGCTCTTCGATCGGCAGCGGCTTGCCGGCCTGCGCCAGGGTCTGGCCCAGCGCGCCATCGATCAGGGCATGGATCGACACGCCGGTGAGCGCCAGGGCCGGTATCAGGGCCTCGGCGGTTGCACCCAGCATGCGCGAAGGTTCCAGCTCACGGCGCACCATGTTCACGATGTAGGAGAACAGGCGCTCGCGGTTGCGCGCCTCGGCCAGGTCGGCCTCGTGGCAGCGCAGGGAGGTGATATCGCGACAGACCCCGCGGGCGCCGATCCAGGCGCCGGTTTCCGAACTCAGCGGCAGGGCGGTGGACAGCAGGCAGAGGTGCGCGCCCTCGGCGCTGCGCACCCACATCTCGGCCTCCTCGACCATGACCCGCGCGGTGAAGGGCGAGGCCGCGCCGCTGCCGGCATCGAGCAGCAGCTCGCCGGCCGGGCGCCCGACCAGCTGCGTGGCGTCGAAGCCCAGGGCGCCGCGCGGCGAGACGAAGACAAACTTGCCCTCGGCATCGGTCTCCCAGGCGAAATCGTTGGAGATCTCGACCAGGTCCTTGTAGCGCTGCCGCGATTCGACCAGGGCGGCGCGCAGGCTGCGCTCCAGGGTCACGTCGCGGCCGAGCAGCAGGGCCAGCGTGCCGTTGGCCCAGGGCAGGACCACGACGTCGAAGGCGCGCTCGACCGAGCGCACGGCCTCGGCGGTCCTGATGATCAGGGGATTGATCTGGGCGGCGGCGCCGCCGAGCGCGGCGCGGATGGCGGCGCGCAGTTCCTCGTGGCTGCCGGACTGCAGCAGCTGGCCGATGGGCTCGGCAGCTTCGTTGGCACCCAGCACGACACCGTTGGGACCGGCCATCAGCACCGCGCCGGGGAACTGGGCAAAGGCGTCCCCCGCGGACACCAACCCGTCGGGAGCATGCTGCTCGACCAGCGATTCATAGCTATCCTTCAGGCTCGTTCTACCCGTCGGATCGCTCGCCGCCGGCGACCTTTTCATCGGACCCTCTTCGCGCTCTGGGATGCTTCTCTCACCGGCATGAATCTGCGCTTTTGCCGTTAAGATGCACTTAAGCGACGGTGTCATTTTGGGGCCGCCGGGCGGCCAGCCTGCCGGCATCGCTATCAACCGGGCGTTGCCCGGGGCCCTTAAGCCCCGATTAACCACGCCAGCCGCCGGAATCCGGCCCCGCAGCCGGCGGCCAGGCGCTGAGGGGGTCATTGACAGGGCCGGCCCCCTCCCGCATCTTCCGCTGCGCGCCCGGCGCCAGCCCAAGCCTGAACCAGCCTTACGGAATCCCATGCAGACAGAACAGTTGAAAGGCATCATCGAAGATGCCTGGGAAGCGCGCGAAACGGTCAGCCTGCAGACCGGCGGCGCGATTCGCAAAGCGGTCGAAACCGCCCTGAACGGCCTCGACAGCGGCACTTTCCGCGTCGCCGAGAAGGGTCCGGCGGGCTGGCAGGTCCACCAGTGGCTGAAGATGGCGGTTCTGCTGTCCTTCCGCCTCAACGACATGGCGCCGATCCCGGGCGGCCCCGGGACCAATACCTCCTGGTGGGACAAGGTGCCCTCCAAGTTCGCCGGCTGGGGCGAGAACCGCTTCCGCGAGGCGGGCTTCCGCGCGGTGCCGAACTGCGTGGTGCGCCACTCCGCCTACATCGCGCCCGGAGTGGTATTGATGCCTTCCTTCGTCAATCTCGGCGCCTACGTCGACAGCGGCACCATGGTCGACACCTGGGCCACGGTGGGCTCCTGCGCGCAGATCGGCAAGAACGTGCACCTGTCGGGCGGCGCCGGCATAGGCGGCGTGCTGGAGCCGCTGCAGGCCGGCCCGGTGATCATCGAGGACAACTGTTTCATCGGCGCCCGCTCCGAGGTGGTCGAGGGCGTCGTGGTCGAGGAGGGCTCGGTGCTCTCGATGGGCGTCTACATCGGCGCCTCCACCAAGATCGTCGACCGCGAGACCGGCGAGATCCACATGGGCCGCGTGCCGGCCTACTCCGTCGTCGTGCCGGGCAGCCAGCCCGGCAAGCCGCTGCCCAACGGCAGCCCGGGCCCCAGCCTCTACTGCGCGGTGATCATCAAGCGGGTCGACGAGAAGACGCGTTCCAAGACCTCGATCAACGACTTGCTGCGCACCTGAGGCCGAGGAAAGGAGGCGCGGGGCGCATGGCGGCGACAGAGATCGACACGCTGGAGCTGGCGCAGGCGCTGATCCGCTGCCCGAGCATAACGCCGCGGGAAGGCGGCGCCCTCGACCTGTTGCAGTCGGTGCTGAGCGATCTCGGCTTCACCTGCCATCGCCTGCCCTACGCCGAGGAGGACAGTCCCGAGGTCGACAACCTCTACGCCCGCTTCGGCGAAGGCGGCCCCAACTTCTGCTATGCCGGCCACACCGACGTGGTGCCGGTCGGCGATGCCGCCGACTGGAGCGTTGACCCCTTCGGCGCCGAGCTGCGCGACGGCTTGCTCTACGGCCGCGGCGCGGTCGACATGAAGGGCTCCATCGCCGCCTTCATCGCCGCGGTCAGCGGCTATCTGAAACAGGGTGCACCCAAGGGTTCGATCTCGCTGCTGATCACCGGCGACGAGGAAGGCGATGCGGTCAACGGCACCCGCAAGGTGCTGCGCTGGCTGGGCGATCAGGGCGAGCAGCTGGACTGCTGTCTCGTCGGCGAGCCGACCAGCAACGCGCGCCTCGGCGACATGGTGAAGATCGGCCGCCGCGGCAGCCTCAACGTCCGGCTGACCGTCTTCGGCACCCAGGGCCATACCGCCTATCCGCAGCTGGCGGACAATCCGCTACACCACCTGGCGCGCATGCTGAACGCCGTGGTCAGCGACGTGCTGGACCAGGGCAACGAACACTTCCCGCCGTCCAGCCTGCAGCTCACCTCCGTCGACGTCGGCAATCCGGTGACCAACGTTATTCCGGCCAAGGCGACGGCGCTGTTCAACGTGCGTTTCAACAACATCCACTCCAGCGCCACGGTGGAGAGCTGGCTGCGCGAGCGCTTCGACGGGGCGATCGGCACCAACCGCGGAGCGCGCTACGAGATGTCAATGCGGGTTTCCGGCGAGTCTTTTCTCTGCCCACCGGGACCGTGGAGCGACCTGGTCTCCACTTCGGTCGCCGCGGTGACCGGCGCCGCGCCGGAGCTCGGCACCACCGGCGGCACCTCCGACGCCCGCTTCATCAAGGACCACTGCACGGTGGCCGAACTGGGCCTCCTGAATGCCACGGCCCACAAGGTTGACGAGCACGTCCCGCTGGACGATCTCAAGGCCCTGACCGCCATCTACCGCGACGTGCTGGAGCGCTACCACCCGCGATGATCCCGAGCAGCCAGGAGATCCTCTACCGCATTTACGGGGCCTGGCGGCTGGCGCGCTTCGACGCAGGCGGCGCGCAGTTCTTCGATGACGCGCCCGATGCGGCCATACGCTCTTTCTTCGCGGCGGTACTTGTGGCGCCGGCCTATACCGTCTTGCTGCTGCTCCGGGCTGACAGCGGCAGTGATGTCGAGCCCCTGTTGCAGGTCCTGGTCTACGCGCTGACCTTCAGCCTGGACTGGACGGTCTTTCCGGTGGTCACCCACCGCATCTGTCAGCTGATCGACCGGGAGCGCGCCTTCTTCCGCTACCTCTCGGCCAAGAACTGGGCGTCGATGATCGCCTATCACCTGCTGCTGGTGCTCACCATCCTCGCCGTCGGGGGCGTTATCCCCGCCGCCTTGCTGCCGGTGGCGATCCTCGGCTTCAGAGCCTACCTGCTGGGCTATCTCTGGTTCATCACGCGGCACTGCCTCGACGTCAGCGCCCCGGCGGCCATCGGGTTCACGGCGCTCAACTTCTTCATCGAGCTTTTCCTCTACGCCATCGTCTCGGGCCTCCTCTACTGAGGCCCCGAACTGAAGCCCGCGGGGGCCATCAGGCCCCGGGCGGATAGCCGATTGCGGTGAGATAGAGCCCGGCGGACGGCGCGGTGGGGCCCGCCGCGGCGCGGTCGCGCGCCTCCAGCGCGCGGCGCAGATCGTCCGCCGCCCACTTGCCCTCGCCGACCAGCTTCAGTGAACCGGCGAAGTTGCGCACCTGGTGGTGCAGGAAGGAGCGCGCTTCGGCACGGATCTCGATGAGGTCGCCCCCGGCTTCTTCGGGGCGCGCAACCGTCAGGACATCGAGAGTCTTCACCGGCGACCTGGCCTGGCACTCGCTGGCCCGGAAGGAGGTGAAGTCGTGCCGGCCGACGAGGACCTGCGCAGCGGCGTGCATCGCCCCGGCATCGAGCGGCTGGGGCACGAACCAGGCGCGACCGCGCTCCAGGGCCAGCGGGGCGCGGCGGTTGACGATGCGGTAGAGATAGGCGCGGCGGATCGCCGAGAAGCGGGCATGGAAATCCGCGGACACCGCTTCCGCCGCGAGCACCGCGACCGGGGCCGGCTTGAGGTGGAAATTGAGCGCCGCCATCAGGGTGTCGGCCGTGGTCTGCTTGGCGAGGTCGAGGTGCGCCACCTGGGCCAGCGCATGCACGCCGGCGTCGGTGCGCCCGGCGCCTTCGACCAGCACGGTCTCGCCGCAGAAGCGCCGCACGGCTTCCTCCAGCGCGGCCTGCACGGAGGGTCCGTTGGCCTGGCGCTGCCAGCCGACGAAGTCGCCGCCGTCGTATTCGACGGTGATCCAGTAGCGGGTCACGGCAGCACCCTGCCGGCGGGCAGGGCGAAGCCGCGCAGGAAGGCCTCGGCCGCCATCGGCGCCTTGCCGGCGCGCTGCAGGCGGGTCAGGCGCAGCGCCCCCGCGCCGCAGGCGACTGTCGCCTTGTCGTCCAGGACGCTGCCGGGCGCACCGCTTTCCGGGCGCAGCTCAGCGGCCAGCACCTTGATGCGCTCCGCGGCCTTCTCCCCCGCAACCTCGAAGTAGGCGCCGGGCCAGGGCGTGAAGGCGCGCACCCGCCGTTCCAGCGTTGCCGCCGGTTCGCGCCAGTCGAGCCGGCCTTCCTCGCGGCGCAGCTTTTCGGCGTAGGTGACGCCGTCTTCTGGCTGCGGCTGTGCCTTGAGGCTACCGTCGGCGAGCCCGGCCAGCGCCCGGTTGATGGTCGCGCCGCCGAGCGCGGCCAGGCGGTCGTGCAGGGTCTCGGCCGTGGTCTCCGCCGTGATGGCCACGCGCTCCTGCAGCAGCATGGGCCCGGTATCGAGGCCGGCGTCCATCTGCATGATGGTGACGCCGGTCTCGGCATCGCCGGCCAGGATGGCGCGCTGGATCGGCGCCGCGCCGCGCCAGCGCGGCAGCAGCGAGGCGTGGACGTTGACGCAGCCGAGCCGCGGCGCGTCGAGGATCGCCTGCGGCAGGATCAGGCCGTAGGCCACCACCACCGCGACGTCCAGGTTGAGCGCCGCAAAGTCGGCCTGGGCCTCCGCAGTCTTGAGGCTGGCGGGCGTGCACACCGGCCAGCCGTGGCGCTCGGCATAGGCCTGCACCGGCGAGGGCCGTTCCTTGTGGCCGCGGCCGGCGGGGCGGGGCGGCTGCGAATAGACCGCGGCAATATCGTGACCCGCCTCCCCCAGGGCCTTCAGGGTCGGCACCGCGAAGTCGGGCGTTCCCATGAAGGCGAGACGCAGGGGCATGAAGGTCGGCGCCTCAGACCGTGGCGTAGCTGGCCATCGGGGCCTTCGACTTCTTCGCCTTCAAGAGCTTGCGCAGAATCATGTTGCGCTTCAGCGCCGTCAGGTGATCGACGAAGAGGACGCCGTCGAGGTGGTCCATCTCGTGCTGGATGCAGGTGGCAAGCAGGCCCTCGGCCGCCAGCTCGCGGATCTCGTTCTCGCGGTCGAGGAAACGCACCCGGATCTTGGCCGGACGGACGACCTCGCCGTAGTGCTCCGGCAGGGAAAGGCAGCCTTCCTCGTAGGCGGCATCGTCGTCGGAGACCTCGACCAGCTCCGGATTGGCCATGCAGAGCGGCCGCTTCTCCTCGTCCTCGCCGGCGACGTCGACCACGATGACCCGCTGCAGAACGCCGACCTGGGGCGCGGCGAGACCGATGCCCGGGGCGTTGTACATGGTCTCCAGCATGTCATCCATCAGCCGGCGGATCTCCTCGTCCACGGCCGCGACGGGCGCGCAGACCTTTTTAAGGCGCGGATCGGGAGCGGTGATGATCGGCAGCAGAGCCATGGCCAGGAAACTCGGCAGTTGGCAGCGGTTATCGGGTTCAGTTAGGTATGGCCTGAGCCCCCTCGGGTCAAGCAAATCAGGGCCCCGGCGGCGGGCGGCGCCATGGCTCGTGCCGGGCAAACGTGGTAGCTTTGGATTCGCGTTCTGTTCCTGTTTCGCCTTCCGGAGTCGCACCATGGATTTGCTGGTGATTCTCGCTGTCGTCGCGGCGCTGGCCGTGGGCGCGCTGCTGGGGCTTTTGTTGCGCCGCCTACAGGCCGCGCAGGAGAACGCCGAGTTCGCCGCCCTGGCGGGCCGCCTGGCGCAGATGGCCGAAAGCCAGAACGCCGTGCAGAACACCATCGTCGAGCGCCTGCAAGCCCAGGAGCGGGTGGTCATCAAGACGGTGGACGAACGTCTGCAGGGCCTGTCCAAGCAGGTCGGCGACCGGCTCAACGACTCCACTACCAAGCACCAGACGGCGCTGGCCGACCTGCGCGAACGCCTGGCGGTCATCGACAAGGCGCAGCAGAACCTGACCGAGCTTTCGACCCAGGTGGTCGGGCTGCAGGACATCCTGGCCAACAAGCAGGCGCGCGGCGCTTTCGGCGAGATCCAGCTGCGCGACCTGGTGGAGGCGACCCTGCCGCCCTCGGCCTATGCCTTCCAGGCGACCCTCGGCAACGGACGGCGCGCCGACTGCCTGCTGCAGCTGCCCAATCCGCCGGGCGCCATCGCCATCGATTCCAAGTTCCCGCTGGAGAGCTACGAGGCGCTGCGCGCCGCCGGCAGCGACGAGGCCCAACTCGCCGCCGCCCGCCGCGCCTTCATCCTGGATGTACGCAAACACGTACAGGACATTGCCGCGCGCTACATCATCCCCGGCGAGACCGCCGAGTCGGCCCTCATGTTCCTGCCCAGCGAGGCGGTCTATGCCGAGCTGCACGCCAACTGCCGCCCGGTGGTGGAGGAGTCCTACCGGGCGCGGGTGTGGATCGTCTCGCCGACCACTCTGATGGCGACCCTCAACACCGTACGGGCGGTCCTCAAGGATGTACGCATGCGCGAGCAGGCCAGCATCATCCAGAGCGAGGTCGGCAAGATGATGGCTGACGTGGAGCGCCTCGACAGCCGGGTCGGCAAGCTGGAGACCCACTTCGACCAGGCGCGCCGCGACATCGAGCAGATCCGCACCTCCTCCAGCAAGATCCTGCGGCGCGGCGAGAAGATCGGCGAGCTGGAACTGGAAGAGGCCGAGCGCGAGGCCGAGGAGGTGGCCCCGCCGCCGCCGCACCTGGGCGCGCCGACGACGCACTGAGGCGTCACAATCTCAGTTCGTCACCTTCGCACTTGTTGCACTGCTGTCAGGTTAGACTTCAATCCAAGTCCGGAAATGGATTCAGGCTCAACGCCTTGGTGTCGGACTCTGCGGTCGGGACAGGGAATGTGCCTGAATGGCAGATGGCTGGAAGCGGAAAGGGTGTCACCCCCACCCTACCCTCCCCCATCCTAAGGGGGAGGGAAAAGATT
>JBFGUI010000011.1:0-28783 GCA_041565695.1 Kiloniellaceae bacterium | reverse complement strand
GGAGCTGGAGGCGGAAAGACTCCAAAATTAAAGGAGGGCCTTCGATCCTTGTGGATCGTGGCCCTTCCCCTTGTTTGAGTCCTACCCTGTCAACTTGCCTGGGCGCAACAGTAGCAGGGTCCTTCTGCCGGTCAAGTGGAGAATCGTTAATACCAGGCGAAGTGCCTAAAAACGTTGGATAACGTTGGATTCTGTGGCTGTTTGCGGTGTCATTTGTGACCGCTCGGGCAGGCCATCGCCTGCCCAAGTCATGGCCAAGAAATCGCTGTGGATAACTCTGGGCACAAAAGAAAAAACCGCCGGGCGAACCCGGCGGCAAGTTTAACAGGGAGGCGTTACAAGGAACGGATAAACATCCGAAAGACGGTCGGGAGGACCCGGGGAGGGCTCACCGAGCCGTCTGTATCTAAAATTATATTCAAACCCCTAAAAAATGGTTAACGGCGACACCAATACATTATTCGTCACGAAAAATATCTAAGCCCCTGTTTTCTATCGGTATCGGCTACTTCGGGGCGCCGCTCCGGAACGACGGTCCGCCGCGATCTGCCGCCTCTCGCTGGGAAATGGTAACAACCTTCGCCTGGATTCCACCCCTTGCCGCCTTGGTCCTCCGGCGATTCGCGGCTTTTCCGCCTGGTACGTCACCGGTCCTTTGAGGGAACTTCGCCGCCCTGCTTTCGATCGGGTTCTGGCTGGCGGCGATTCTCTGCGGGCGCCTGCTGGCCTATCTCGCCTGACCCCGGAGTTCCGCGCCTTTTCCGCTGCCGGGCCGAATTTCGGCCAGCAGCAGCCAGATTTCCCTTGATTTTGCAGTGCAGCAATATATATTTGAATCATTCTAATTCGCATCTCTGCGCGTGCTCAAGTCTGGGCCCCGCAGAGGTCTGCCCCCTGTTCGCATCCTTTAGGAGATACCGTGATGACCGGCCGCAAGCTTCCTCAGGTGACCTTCCGAACCCGCGTCCGCGACGAGACGATCGAGGGTTCCAATCCCTACCGGTGGGAGGACAAGACCACCGACGACTACTTCAAGGGCAAGCGCGTGGTGCTGTTCTCCCTGCCCGGCGCCTTCACGCCGACCTGCTCCACCTTCCAGCTGCCGGACTTCGACAAGCTGGCCGACGACTTCCGCGCCAAGGGCATCGAGGAAATCTACTGCCTGTCGGTGAACGACGCCTTCGTGATGAACGCCTGGGGCAAGCAGCAGGGTCTCAAGAACATCAAGCTGATTCCCGACGGCTCCGGCGAGTTCACCCGCAAGATGGGCATGCTGGTCTGCAAGGACAACCTCGGCTTCGGCATGCGCTCCTGGCGTTATGCCGCCATCGTCGACGACGGCGTGGTCAAGGCCTGGTTCGAGGAGCCCGGCTTCTCCGACAACTGCGAGACCGATCCCTACGGCGAGTCCGCGCCGCAGAACATTCTCGACAAGATCACCGACGAGATCTTCACCGAGAAAGCCAAGGCCGCCTGACCCCGGCCCTCCCGGATCCGAAAAGCAGACGGCCCGCCTTGCGGTGGGCCGTTTTCTTGTTGGACCGCATGTCGCAAAAATTCCCATTGCGGCGTCGGCAAGCTGTCCTGTCATTCCGTCATGCGGTGAGTGCCTGCATGCGCTTTACCGTCTCATCGGTGGTCCAGACCGCGTTTGCCATCATTCGGAAGTTGATGAGGGCGGCAAGATAGCCGTCGCCCTCCGGCACCTTCGCGCCGGCAGTCGCATCGCGCACAACCGCGACCTCGAAGCCCTGCTCGATGAACTCTCGCATGTGGCTTTCCACGCAGAGATTGGCCGACATGCCGGCAAGAACGATCTGGTCGACCTTTAGCTTGCGAAGCTGAAGTCCCGCGTCGTTCTGTTCAGGTCCGTAGACCTTGTGCGGCGAGGCGATAACCGTTTTGCCGTCGAAGATGTAGTCCTTGTACTCGGCCATGAAATCCGCCCCCGAGCCTGCGAGCCCCGTGGTGTCGAGCGGGCCGGGCCGGTCGAACATGCCGATTGAGTGCATGACCTTCTCCAAGGCGCCCTCGAACGACCAGCGATGGTCGTGCGGGTAGTAGTAGTGGGGCGAGATCACCACGGGCATGTCTGCCGCCTTGGCGGCCCGGAACAGACGGCCGATATTCTGTACAACGTTGTGCTCGGTGACGCTCTCGCCGACCACACCCCAGGTCACGCCCTCTGGGCTCAGGAAGTCGATCTGCGGGTCGACGACGAGCAGCGCGGCGCGGCCCTTCTCCAAAGCCATCGTCGAGGGCGGCAACGCGGGATCGGCCGGGTCGGCGTAGGCGGACAGGCCCGCCGCATCGGCGCGCGCGGCCGGCAGGCCGACACTCGCGGCAGCGCCCGCGATGCCGGCGGCACCCGCGATACCGGCAGCGCTGGCGGTGACAAACGCGCGGCGGTCCATGCCCTCGCCCGGGATGTGGTCGTGGTGCTGATGAGTGCAGGTTTTCATGGTGCTTCTCCTTACAGGTTGGGCGCGCGGCCCGTTGCGATGAAACGGTTGCGTCGTTTCCACGTCGGCAATCCGCTCAGGGGCTCCAGGGCCTCAGAGGCCGAGGTCGGAGAGACCCGAGTGCCCCTCCGGCCTTGGCCCGAGCGGCCAATGAAAAAGCCTGTCGGCTTCTGCGATCGGCAGGTCGTTTATCGAGGCGCGGCGCACCGCCATCAGTCCGTCTGAAGCGAACTCCCAGTTCTCGTTGCCATAGGCCCGGAACCACTGCCCATTGGTACGCCGTGCCTCATAGGCGAAGCGCACCGCGATGCGCGCGCCGTCGAAGCTCCAAAGCTCCTTGATCAGTCGGTAGTCGAGTTCGCTCTGCCACTTCCGCGTCAGGAACGCCTCGACTTCGGCACGCCCATGCAGGAACTCGCTGCGGTTCCGCCAGTTCGTATCGGGCGTATAGGCGACGGCGACCTTGATCAGGTCCCGGCTGTTCCAGGCATCCTCGGCGGCGCGCACCTTGGCGAGGGCCGATGCCCGGTCGAAGGGAGGAAGCGGGGGACGGTTCATGACAGCTCTCCAATCTGTACCGCTCTGTTCAGTTTCATCTCCTGTATATGAACTGATCGGTACAGATTGACAAGAGGAAAATTATCTTTTCCTGTGCAATCAATATCCTTAACCTACTAATATTCTGATTTCATTTATAAAAAATTCTGATCTTGCTCCTTTGGACGCAAGGGGCCATATACCGATCTGTTCACCTATGGAGGAGCCATGCGCGCCAGCAAGCGAGACGAACTGGTCCGGAAAGCCGAGGAGATCTTCTACCGGGACGGCTTCCACGCCACGGGCATGGATCTGCTCTCGGCTGAAACCGGGATCTCCAAGACCACGATGTTCAAGCACTTTCGGAGCAAGGAAGAGCTCATCCTTGCAGTGCTGAGACTGCGCGATGAGAACTTCCGCAACTGGCTGTTCCGTCGCATGGAGCAGGCCGGACCGCCCCGTGCGCAGCTCTCAGCGATGTTCGACGCCCTGGCCGAATGGTTTGCAACGCCCGAGTTTAGATCCTGCATGTTCATCAAAGCTGCCTCGGAGTACCCGGATCCCGGGCACCCCATTCACACGCAGGCGGCCGAGCACAAACGTTTGTTGTTCCTGCAGTTGGAGAAGATTGCAGCCAAAGCGGGTGCGACGGCCCCGGCGGACCTGGCACGCAAGCTGCTGTTGCTCAAGGAAGGGGCGATCGTCACTGCGCACCTCGGCCATGAGGCCGACCCCGCGGGGGACGCGAAGGTCGCTGCCGAGATACTGCTTTCCGCCGCCCTTCCCTGAATTCCCCGCTGAGCCGCCGCAGTGGTCATGCCTATCCGACTGAGGTTCGGTGATGGAGCTTCCACCCGCTTCGCAGGGATGAGCAGGACTTTAGACCCGGAGCGACGATGCGCCCTTTCGCGGCGCTTCGCACAAGAGCGAACGGCCCGCCTTGCGGCGGGTCGTTTTCTTTGCCGGGGAGTCGCTGCGCCTACTGCGCCGTCCAGCCGCCGTCGATGGAAAGCGGCGCGCCGGTGATCTGGTCGGCCGCCGCAGAGCAGAGGAAGACCGCCAGGCCGCCGAGCTGCTCGGGGGTGACGAATTCCTTCGAGGGCTGCTTCTCGGAGACGAGATCCAGCTTTTCCTCCTCGTAGCTGCGCCCCGAGGCGGCGGCGCGGGCCTCGATCTGCTGCCTGACCAGCGGCGTCAGCACCCAGCCGGGGCAGATGGCGTTGCAGGTGATGCCGCTGCCGGCGGTCTCCAGCGCCGTCACCTTGGTCAGGCCGACCACGCCGTGCTTGGCGGCCACGTAGGCGGCCTTGTGCACCGAGGCGACCCGCCCGTGGGCCGAGGCGATGTTGATGATGCGGCCCCAGCCCTTGGCGCGCATCGCCGTCAGCGCCCACTTGGTGGCGTGGAACACCGAAGACATGTTGATGGCGATGACCGCGTCCCAGCGGTCCTGCGGGAAATCCTCCAGCGGCGAAACGTGCTGGATGCCGGCGTTGTTGACCAGCACGTCGATGGCGCCGAACTGCGCCTCGGCGTCATTGACCATGCGCTCGATCTCCGCCGGCTTGGTCATGTCGGCGCCGTCGTAGGTGACCGTGACGCCGTTCTTTTCCGCGATCTCCGCGCGCAGCGCCTCGATGGCCGCCGCCTCGCCGAAGCCGTTGAGCACGATGTTGGCGCCCTGGGTGGCCAGCGCCTCGGCGATGCCCTGGCCGATGCCGCTGGTCGAGCCGGTGACCAGCGCGGTCTTTCCCTTCAGCATGGATATCCGTCCTCTTGCCGGTGATGTCTCTCGCCTGCCGGGTAGCTAAGCCTAAGGGCGCAGGATGGCAAGCAGGAAGGTCAGGCTGACCAGCGAGACCGCCGTGGAGATCAGCACCGCGGAGGCCGAGCGCCCGAGATAGATGTCGTACTGCCGCGACAGGATGAAGACGTTGGCGCCCACCGGGCAGGCCGCGGTGAGGATCGCCACCGTCGCAGCCAAGGGCGGCAGCTGGAAGACATAGAGGGCGAACAGGGCGGTCACCGCCGGATGCACCGTGAGCTTCAGGGCGACCATGGCCAGGGTTTCCTTGAGGTCGCCGCGGATCTCGAAGGAGACCAGCGAGGCCCCCAGGGCGAAGAGCGCGCAGGGCGCCGCCGCCCCGCCGAGCAGCGCCAGGAAACGCTCCGCGGCCCCCGGCAGAGCCCAGCCCGTCTGGCCGTAGGCGATCCCCGCCAACAGCGCCAGAATGACGGGGTTGATCGCCAGGGCCTTGGTGGTACTGACCGTGAGTTTCCGCCAGCCCTGCCCGGCGCCGCGGCAGAGCTCCATCAACACGGTAAAAAGCGGCAGCATGATCACGCCGTGGAAGGTGATGATCAGCATCAGCTGCACGCCGCCGGCATCGCCCAGCACCGCGAAGATCAGCGGAATGCCCAGCAGCACGGTGTTGGAGAAGACCGTGCCCATGCCGAACAGCACCTGCTCGGCCGCGCCGGTGCGGAACAGGAAGCGGGCCAGCGGCAGCGCCAGGATGAAGGTGACGGCGATGGCGCTGAAATAGGTGCCGACGATGGAGAACTCCATGGGCCCGAGGCCGCGTGCCATGGAGCGGAACAGCAGCGCCGGGATGGCGAAGTAGAAGACGAAGGTGTTGAGGCCCTTGATCGCCTCCTCGCTCATCCAGCCCCTGCGCCCGACCACATAGCCGCAGAGCACCAGGCCGAAGATCGGCAGCACCGTCTCAAGAATGGATTGCATGGGTCGGAAAGGTTCGGCACCACGGGAAGAAGGGCGTCACCGAGGCTGGTGACCGCTCCCAGGATAGGTCAAAATAGCCGCCATGGAAGCGAAACTCACCGCCTGGCTGATCCTCATCTTCGGCTGGATCCTGCCGCTGGCCCACGTCATCCTCTCGCCGCGCGGCGGCGCCTGGACGCCGCCGCCGGGCAGCGGCTGCCCGATCGGCCCGCGCCTTGGCTGGATCGTCCTGGTGCTGCTGCTCGGGCCGATCGGCTGGCTGATGTTCTGGCGCAGCCGCAAGCGCACCCGGGCCTGACGCCGCCTGTCCGTCCAGTGGCCGATCCGTCCCGCTACCTGATGATGACCTCCGGTCCCATCAGGGCCGTCGGCAGCACGGTCGAGATCCACGGCACGTAGGTCACGATGATCAGGAAGATGAACAGGATGCCGAGCCACGGCATGGCCGCCTTGACGACGTCGAGCACCGGCATGCCGGCGACGCCCGAGGTGACGAAGAGGTTGAGGCCGACCGGCGGCGTGATCATGCCGATCTCCATGTTCACCACCATGATGATGCCGAGGTGGATCGGGTCGATGCCCAGCTCGATGGCGATGGGGAAGACCAGCGGCGCAACGATGACGATGAGGCCGGAGGGCTCCATGAACTGACCGCCGATCAGCAGGATCACGTTGACGATGACCAGGAACATGACCGGCCCGAAGCCCGCCTCCAGCATGGCGCCGGCGATGGCCTGCGGGATCTGCTCGTCGGTCAGCACGTGCTTCAGGACCAGGGCGTTGGCGATGATGAAAAGCAGCATGATGGTGGTCTTGCCCGCCTCGAAGAGGGCGTGCTTGGTGTCCTTGTGGAAGAACACCGTGACCAGGGCCTGCGGCCGTCGCAGCAGGGAAAGGCGCTTGTCGCCCTCGCTCTTCAGGGGGCCCATGTCCTTGTAGACGAAATTGGCGATCACGAAGGCGTAGACCGCGGCCACCGCGGCGGCCTCCGTCGGGGTGAAGATGCCACCATAGATGCCGCCCAGAATGATGACGATGAGAAAGAGGCCCCAGGCGGAATCGCGGGCCGACGCGAAGATCTCGCCCCAGCCGGCCCAGTCCTGCGCCGGCAGGTTGCGTATCTTGGCGGCGATGTAGATGCCGACCATCAGCATGAAGCCGGCCAGCAGGCCCGGGATGACGCCGGCCAGGAACATGCGGCCGACCGAGACGTCGACGGCCGAAGCGTAGACCACCATGACGATCGACGGCGGGATCAGGATACCCAGCGTCCCGGCGTTGCAGATCACGCCGGCGGCGAACTCCTTGGAGTAGCCCACCTGGCGCATGCCGGCGATGACGATGGTGCCGATGGCGACCACCGTGGCCGGCGAGGAGCCGGAGAGCGCCGCGAACATCATGCAGGCGAAAACGCCGGCGATGGCGAGGCCGCCCTGGAAATGCCCGACGCAGGCGATGGAAAAGCGAATGATGCGCCGCGCCACGCCGCCGGTCGACATGAAGACCGAGGCCAGAATGAAGAAGGGAATGGCGAGCAGCGTGAAGTGGCCGGCGAAGGCGTTGAAGAAGGTCTGCGCGATCGAGCCCAGCGAGGAGTCGGAATAGATCAGCAGGAAGATGATCGAACTGAGGCCCAGCGCGATGGCAATCGGCACGCCGATCAGCAGGAAGATGATCACCATCGCAAAGAGGAAAACGACGTCCATGGCTCAGTCCTCTTTCTTCAGGTGGAGGGCCTCGGGATGGGCGGCGGCATCTTCCTTGGCCTCTGCCATCAGGTCCTCGGCTTCGTGGCTGGCGATGATGACGTCGAGCTCGCCGGTAACGATGCGCCAGGCCAGCTGCAGGAAGCGGAATGTCAGGAGGAACAGACCGATCGGCAGCGCCGCGTAGGGAATGAAGCGCGGCAGCTTCTCATAGGCCTCGCCCGCGTTCATCGGGCCCTCGATGAAACGCAGGAAATCCAGCATGGGAATGTCGTTGACTTCGTACCAGGCCTGGTCGCGGAAGCTGCCGTCGAGCTCTGGCAGGGCAGCAAAAGGCGCCCAGTAGTTCCACGACCCGACCAGCAGCAGCAGGCTGAAGGCGAGGCTCGCCGCCACCGCGGCCATCGCCAGCAGGCGCCGGGCGCCGGGGCCGACCATGTTGAGCACCACATCGACGCCCAGGTGGGCGTGTACCTTGACGCAGTAGGAGGCGCCGATCAGCACCAGCCAGGCGAAGAGAAAGACCGTGGTCTCAAGGGCCCAGAGAATATTGCTGTTGAAGACGTAGCGGGCGACGACGTTGGCGAAGGTGACCAAGGTCATCAGGCCGAGGATGACCGCGATGAAGGTCTCCTCGAGCTCGTTCACGACACGCCCGAGCTTGCCCCTCGGCTCGTAGTGCATGGTCCCCTCCCCTGCGGTGCCCCATTCGAACTGGCGCGGTCCGGATGACCGGGCCGCGCCAGTAGATCACGAATGAGACGTGTCGCGAAGACCGTTAGTTGGTTGCGTTGGCGGCCTGCGCGGCGGCGATCAGGTCGTCACCGATGTCGCCGGCGAACTTGTTCCAGACCGGCTTCATGGCGGCGACCCACTGAGCGCGCTGCTCGGCGTTGAGGGCACGGACCACGCCGCCTGCCTCGATGATGGCCTTCTTGGCGTCCTGGTTGACCGACTCGGACTCGGCGTTGCGCGCCGCGGTGACCTCGTCGAGGATGGTCTTCAGCTGGGTGCGCACGTCCTCCGGAAGGCCGTCCCACCAGTCGACGGAGGCGACCACGAGGTAGTCGATCACGCCGTGGTTGGACTCGGTGATGCCGTCCTGCACCTCGAAAAACTTCTGGCCGTAGACGTTGGACCAGGTGTTCTCCTGGCCGTCAACGACGCCGGTCTGGAGGGCGCCGTAGACCTCGGAGAAGGCCATCTTCTGCGGATTGGCCTTGAGCGCCTCCATCTGGGCGACCAGCACGTCGGAGGGCTGCACGCGGAACTTCAGACCGGCGGCATCGGCGGGCGTCATCAGCGGCTTGTTGGCCGAGATCTGCTTCATGCCGTTGTGCCAGAAAGCCAGGCCCTGCAGGCCGCGGCGACGCATCGAGTCCTTCAGCTTCTGGCCGTCGGCGGAAGTCTGGAAGCGGTCCACCGCGGCAATGTCGTCGAACAGGAACGGCAGATCGAAGAGGCGGAACTTCTTGGTGAACTTCTCGAACTTCGACAGCGAGGGGGCTGCGAGCTGCACGTCGCCGGCCAGCATGGCCTCCAGCACCTGGTCGTCATTGTAGAGCTGGGAGTTCGGGAAGACCTCCATGCAGGCCTTGCCGTTCATCTCGTCGTTGACCCGCTGGGACAGCAGCGAAGCGGCGATGCCCTTGGGGTGCTTGTCGGTGTTGGTGACGTGGCTGAACTTGATGACGATCTCGCCCGGGTCGCAGGCGGCGAAGGCCGGGGACGCGGACAGGGATGCGGAGAGCGCCACGGCGGCGGCCGCGGCAATCAGATGAGTCTTCACTGGAATTCCTCCCGTTATTATTCGTCCGCGGCGCCGGGACCGTGCGTCCCCGCGCCGGTACGCTGCAATCTGCTGCGCAAGAGCTGTGCCAAACGGGCGGGGCGCCGCCACGAAGAGCCTAACCTATTGTTCGAGTTAAAACAGTCTCCCCGAGCGTCAAGGGTCTGAGTATCCGGCCTTGTGTAGCGGACCACCCATCGGTCGGCAGGGCATGTGTAGAGATCCACACACGCCGAAGGCCTTTCGGGTTCGAACCAACCCAACCAATAGAACAATATTTTGCTCAGTCTTGCACCTTGGAGTTGCAGACGTCGATCAGCCGGCTTGCCTGGCGCACGTGGCCGTCCATGTGCGCCCTGGCCGCTCTGGCAAGAGCCTCCCTGGCGAACCCGCCCGCCGCGTCGATCCGGCCGTCGCGCAGGGAGATCGCGGCCTGATCCGCCAGGATCTGCACCAGAAGGCCGACGAAGGCATCGGTCTCACGCAGGCATCGTCCCCGGGCCTCGGCCAGCCAGTGCAGCGCCCGGCCCGCTTCGCCGGCCGCGTCGTAGGACAGGGCGAGGCTGCGGGCCACGGCGCCCTCCCAGCAGGGATCGCCCAGCTGGCAGCTCAGCGCGAAGGCGTCTTCGAGAGCCGCCCTCAGCGGCACGGGGTCCTGGCGCTGCCGCAGCCGGGCCTCGCCGAGAACCGCGAGGGGCCAGGGTCGAAAGGAGATCCAGCGGGTCTGATCGACCATTTCCAGGCAGTCGCTGAGCCAGCGGACAGCCCTGTCGGCCCGCCCGGCCGCCAGCTGGCCCCAGCCGCCGAGGCCGAGGCTCCAGATCTGACGCCGCAGATTGCCCGCGGCGCGCGCATGCCGCAGCGACAGGTCGTAGTGATACATGCCTTCCTCGACCCGCCCCCAGTCCACCAGGTTGAACCCCATCACCGCATGGATCCCGGCGAGGCCGTCGTCGTCGCCGGCGATCTCCAGCGCCGCCGTCAGCTGCGCCGCCGCCGCCGGCCTGCGCCCGGCGAGCGCATCGACGTAGCCCAGCTCGCGAAAGCCGCTCGCCGCGAGGTCTTCGCTCCCGCAGCGTCGTGCCAGATCGATCGCCTGGCGCAGCAGGATCGCACCTTCATCGTCGTGACCCCGCACCGCGTGCACCAGGGCCGTGCCCAGTTCCAAGAGCGCCTTCGTCTGCAGGTAGGCGTCGTTGCAGCGCTCGGCATCGGCCACCGCGCGCCTCAGGCAATCGACGCCAGCGTCCACCGCACCGGCGGCGAGGGCCGCCAGCCCCGAGTCGATCAGCGACTTCACGACGGCCTGCGGCGACACCCCGCCGGGCGGTGCGGCGACCGTGCGCCGCGCCGAACTGCGCAGCGCCGGCGAGGGCCGTTCGCCGAGCTCGTCGAAAAACAGGCGTTCGGTCTGCTCGACGTGCTTCAGCGCGGCCTCGTGGCGCCCGGCGAGAACGAGGCTCTTCACCAGAAAAATATGCGGCCCCTCGTCGAAGGGGTTTCGCCGCACGCCGCGCTCGGCCAGCCGGATCGCCCGCGCGTGGTCGCCGCCGGCGATTGCCTGCATGGTTTCCTGGCGGATGCGGGCATCGATGACGCTGGCCATGCGTTCGCGCTCGACCAGCAGCCAAGTGGAGAACTCGTGGCCGCAGCGAGGCTCGATGCCCTGCAGCAGATCGCCCGCCGCCTCGACGTCGAGCCCGCCGTCATCCAGCTCGAAGACGTCGACCCGCGTCTGGCGCGGCAGATTGACGGTGATCGGGTCGCCGCTCAGCGCCTCGGCGCAGCCCAGCGCGCGCCGCAGGGCGGCCAGACACCAGCGCAGCGCGCCCAGCGGGTCGGCCGCTTCCGGAAACAGCTCCGCGGCGATCTCCCGCCGGCCGAGCGGCCGCCGCGAGAGCAGGATCCGGGCGAGCAGCGCCCAGGCCTGATGCCCCCGCACCGGCCGGGCGGCGCCTTGATCGTCGAGGATCCGCGGTTCCCCGAGTAGGCGGATTTCCATGCCCATGGATCGCTCGTCCCAGGCTGCGGGGCACTGTCAGTCCACAAAGCGCCACGCCCGGCGTGTGAGGCAGCGTTAGACCGGAAATGCCGGCCGCCGGATCCGTCCAACGCGCCGTCCTCGCCCTGCGGCGCAGCATCACCGCCGCATTCCCTTTGGAAAAGGAGCACGGCAATGCGCAAGTTCATTATCGAACGCAACATTCAGGGCGCCAACACCTTAAGCGCCCAGGAACTGCAGGAGATCTCGGCGAAGTCGAACGAGGTGGTCGCCGGACTGGGCGAACCCTATACCTGGGTGACCAGCTACGTCGCCGGCGACAAGATCTATTGCGTGCACGAGGCCGAGAGCGCGGAAGCGATCTACAAGCACGCGCGCGAGGGCGGCTTCCCCGCCGACAAGGTGACCGAGGTGGCCGCGGTGATCGGACCCACGACGGCGAAAGACGCCTTGGCCTAAGTCCTCTGTCGATAGGAGGTCGGGGCCGCCCGGCCTCAGCTCTCGTAGCGCGTGTTGCCGCGTCGCTTGGTGTCGATCGGCAGCTCGATGAACAGCGGCTGGTGGGCGCGCTGCGAGCAGGCTTGGCGCGGGCAGAGGTGGCAGTTGATGCCGATCGGGCTGAAAAGCTTGGGATCATCGGTATTGAAGGGCGCGGCATAGGCAAGGCGGTGGGCGTGCTTCAACTCGCAGCCGAGCGAAAGCGCCAGGCGCCGGTCCTGGGTCTCGCGGCTGAACACCGGACGCTCGGTGGTGCGGCTGATGGTGAAAAAGCGCTCGCCGTCGGGCAGCTCGACGAACTGCGGCACGATGACGCCCGGCGTGCGGAACGAGGTGTGGATGTTCCACACCGGGCAGGCACCGCCGTATTCGGCGATGTTGAAGGAGGTAGCATTGAAGCGCTTGGTGACGTTGCCGGCCTTGTCGACACGCAGGAAGAAAAAAGGCACGCCGCGGGCGCCCTCGCGCTGCAACGTGGTCAGGCGGTGGCAGACCTGCTCGAAGGAGACGCCGAAGACCGCGGCGATGCGGTCGACGTCGTAGCGGGTGCGTTCGGCGGCAGCGTGGAACGACGCATAGGGCATGAGAAAGGCCGCGGCGAAATAGTTCGCCAGCTCGACATGGCAGCGGGCAACGCCGGTCTCGGAACGGATGTCGCTGTCCTCGGTCAGCCGGCCCAGCAGGTCCGGCAGCTCGACGAGGCAGAGCGTGTGCGCCAGCTGGAACACGCGGTTCTGGTGGTCCAGCGCTTCCGAGAGGTGCACGACGGCGGCGTGCTCGTCATAAATGCGCAGCGCCTGGCTCATCTCCTCGACCGGTGCGGTGCGTACCTTGATGCCGTGCACCCGCTTCAGCCGGGACTTCAGCACGGCGTAGACGTCGTCGACGTCGCAGGACTCGACGGCGCGCAGGTCCGAGGCCGCCGATTCGAGCGCCTCGAAGTAGTTTTCGTGGTCGCGGAAAAAGTCGTGGATGATGGTCTCCGGCGCGCTCGACAGCAGGTCGTCGGGCATGCGCTCGGAGCCCAGGCGCATCATCTTCTCCAGCGCCGTGCGGTGACTGCGATAGAGCTGGAGGAAATGCCCGACCAGGGCGGGCGCGTGGTCGATGGCGCTGCGCAGCTCCTGCAGGTCCGGCGGAGGTTCGCCGAAGATCGGGTCCTGCACCGCGGCGCGCAGGTCGGCCAGCAGCATCGACGACTCGTCCTTGATCAGGTCGCGCCAGTCGACGCCGTAGGCATCCGACAACGCCATCAGCATCTTTACCGAGAGACTGCGCTGGTTGTTCTCCAGGAGGTTGACATAGGCCGTGCTGACCCCCAGGGCCTCGGCCATCTCGGCCTGGGTCTGCCGGTGCTCGCGCCGCAGCTGGCGCAGCCGCGGGCCGATTAGGGTCTTGCGCATGGTGTGCCTCGATGTGTTTACATTTTTACAGATTACACCATTTGTTATGACCACTCGCAACACATTAACCCGAATTTTGCTGCTGCGGACCCGGCCCGGCGCTAGCCTCTCGGTCTTCAATCAAAGCGACGCCCGAAGTTCCCGGCGTCGTCCAGAACAGAGGGAAACCGGCAGATGGCATACAAGATCCTCATCCTCGGCGCGTCCTACGGCTCGCTTCTGGGCACCAAGCTTCTCATGGCCGGGCACGACGTCACGCTGGTCTGCCGCTCGCAGACCGCCAGCCTGATCAACGCGGAAGGCACCGAGGTCCGCATCAAGCTGAAGGATGAAGACTCCCATCGGGCGATCCGCTCGGTCGACCTGCCCGCTGAAATGAACGGGGGCCGCCTCGACGCCAAGACGCCGGAGGAGGTCGATCCGGCCGACTACGACCTGGTCGGCCTGGCCATGCAGGAGCCGCAGTACGCCGTCCATTCGATCTGGACGCTGATGGTGCGTATCGCCGAGGCCGGCGTGCCCTGCCTGTCGATCATGAACATGCCGCCGCTGCCCTATCTGAAGCGCCTGCCCGGCCTCGACACCAAGAGCCTGGAAGGCGCCTTCACCAACGCCCATGTCTGGGACCGCTTCGAGCCGGAGCTGATGACGCTGTGCAGCCCGGACCCGCAGGCCTTCCGCCCGCCCGAGGAGCAGCCGAACGTGCTGCACGTCGGCCTGCCGACCAACTTCAAGGCCGCGGCCTTCAGCGACCCCGAGCACAACGCCCTGCTGAAGCGCCTGGAAGCCGACATCGCCGCGGTGCGCCTGGATGGTAAGGACGTGCCGGTTAAGCTGCGCGTCTTCGACTCGCTCTTCGTGCCGCTGGCCAAATGGTCCATGCTGCTGACCGGCAACTACCGCTGCGTCACCCTGGGCGAGCCGCGCCCGATCCGCGAGGCGGTGCACGACGACCTGGCGCTGTCGCGGGACATCTACGCCCATGTCGACGCCATCGCCCGGCGGCTCGGCGCCGATCCGGCCGACCAGGTGCCCTTCGAGAAGTACGCCCGCGCCGCCGAGAGCCTGCTGAAGCCGTCCTCGGCCGCCCGTGCCGTGGCCGCCGGCGCGCCGGCCATCGAGCGCGTCGACATGCTGGCCCAGCTGATCGGCCGCTCCCTCGGCATGAACCATCCGGGGATCGACGAGACCGTGGCGACGGTGGACGCCAGGCTCGACGAGAACCAGCGACTTTCGGCCTGACGGTGCCGATTCCGGAGCGTTCCGTCCCCGGGAAGAAAGCCGTCACAACAGCATAGTTCCAATGCTCTCTTCTGCCGGGGACCTCGGTCCCCGGCTCTTTTTTCGCCCGCCCGCCGGCCGGCAACGGCCTTCCGCCGCCCCGGCCCTTCGCGCTAACCTGGAGCTTCTTGTCGCAGCAGGAGGTGCGAGCGAAATGGGTGCGAAGAAGACGGTTCTCTGGCTCTTGGCGGTGCTGGCGGCAGCGCCTCTGGCCCAGGCGTTTCCCGCCACAGCGGCGGGGCCCGCCGGGCCGCAGCTCGCCCAGGCGTCGGGCGGCATCGAGGCGGCCTACGTCCGCGGCGTCCAGAAGGAGCTGCTGGCCCACGGCTACAACGCCGGGCCGGTCGACGGCATCGCCGGCCCGCGCACCCGCGCGGCGATCCGCGCCTATCAGAAGGATGCCGGGCTCGCCGTCGACGGACAGCCGAGCAAGCGCCTGCTCGACCACCTGAAGTTCGCGCTGCCCAAGGTCTACAGCTTCGGCGAGCCGGTCATGGGCCATGTCCTGGAGGTGCAGCGCGAGTTGGCCAAGCGCGGCTACTACCTGGGCCCGCACGACGGTCTCGCCGGCCCGGCGACGCGGCGCGCGGTGAGCTGGTTTCAGCGCGATGCGGGGCTCATCGAGGACAGCTCGATCGATTCGCGCCTGCTGCAGCAGATCCGCGACGCCGATGCGAGCATCAAGGCCGACGCCCGCTTCTGAGCGCGGCCTGCGCTGCTCCCGCTACTGCGGCTTGCGCGCCCGGAAGTGGTGCGGGCAGTGCTCGCCCGAATCGAGAACGATGACCATCGCCCGCCAGGTCTCGATCTGCCGGGCGATCTCCGCGGCGCCGAACAGCTCTTCGAACTTGGCCCGGCCCGCCCCCTCGAGCAGGGCCAGCTCCTTGCGCGCGACCTCGCGATACCAGGGATTGCGGTTGGTGAGGGTTATTTCGGTGAAACCTTGCCCTTCCAGCGCCGCGCGGTAGCGCCGCGGCGAGGCCATGCCGAAGTTGAGCGCCTCCTTGGCGATGTAGTCCGCCATTTCCGGTGAGGGCGCGCCGTCATGGGAGATCAGCCAGTCGGAGGCGACAAACCATCCGCCCGGCCGCAGCACGCGGAAAGCCTCGCCGGCGAGGAAGGCCTTGTCGGGGATGTGGATGATCGAGTCCTTGGAGAACACGACGTCGAAGCTCGCGTCGGGAAAGGGAAAGGGCCCCGGCTCCACCAGCCGGATCTCGACGCGATCGGCGACGCCGGACTTCTCCGCCTGGCGGCGCGCCGACTCGCAGACCGGCGCCTCGACGTCGATGCCGACGACCCGCGCGGCGCCGTAGTCGCGGGCCAGAGCCGCGGTGATGCCGCCGGCGCCGCAGCCGATGTCGAGCACCGTCTTGCCGCTGAGGTCGAGGCCTTCCAGCACACGCGCAACTTCCTCCGGCCCGCCCGGCGACAGATAGCCGTCGCCCCAAAGCTCCTCCAGGAAGGCAATGCTCACGTCATCGTAAAGAACGTCACCCCCCGACATTGTCCGCCTCTCCTGCCGGTTTCCTATCCATCGAATGTCCGCCGCCGTGCCAGCGCTACGACCGTGCCGTAACCACGTGGCCCTGTATCTTTCCCGACACCGGGCCCGCACCATGCACGGCCGCGATGGCCGCGGCGGCGCGTTCGGTGACCGCTTCCAGGCGCGCGGCATCGCGCTGCTCGATCTCGTTGCGCAGGGGCGTGCCCTGGCAGTAGGCGACGGCAGGGTCGCGCGCCGCCGGCGCGCGGCTGACCTCCGTCCGCGTCTCGATCTCAACCTCTGAGAAGCCGGCCGCCGCGAGGTCGGCGCGGATCCGCTCCACATCATGATAGCCGTGCGGCGTGCGGGCGAGAAACAGCGGCGGGTCGTCCGGGAAGACCTCGCCCGCCGCCGCAGTCACGATGCATGCGAAGTCGTTGTGCTCGATGCTGTCCCAGGAGTTGAACAGAAGGCATCCGCCCGGCCGCAGCACCCGCAGGGCCTCGCGATAGCCCGCAACCCGGTCGGGAAAGAACATCACGCCGAACTGGCAGCAGACGACATCGAAGCTGGCGTCCTCGAAGGGCAGCGCCAAAGCGTCGGCCTGCTGCCAGGCGATCCGGCCGTCCTCGGCCAGGGTCGCGCGGGCGCGATCCAGCATCGGCTGGTTGAGATCCGTCACCGTGTAGGTTGCCGCAGCGTCGAGCTGCGGCGCCAGGGCGCGGGTCACGACACCGCTGCCGGCCGCAGTTTCGAGTACCCGCTGCGGCGCCTCCCGCGCGACCCGTCCTGCGAGATCGGCGGCATAGGCCTCGAAGATCAGGGGCACCAGATAGCGGTCGTAAATCTCAGGAATCGAACCCGCGAAGACCTTGTCCGTTTCCACGACGCACTCCCACCAGCTGTTGCAACGGCCTCAGATCACAGCATACACGATCGCATCCGCAGCGCCGCTCACTCCGTCTCGCTGGCGAGGAAGTCCGCGCGCTTCAGGCCGTGGCGCTGCAGCTTGTCGTAGAGCGTCTTGCGCGACAGGCCGAGCGCCTCGTAGGTCGCCTTGAGGCTGCCGCCCTGGCGGCGCAGCTCGGTCTCCAGGATCGACTTCTCGACGGCCTCCAGGCGCGCCGCGAGCGGTCCTTCCGCGGGACCGCCTGGTGCCGCGGCGACGTGCCCCGGCACCACCTCCTCGAGCCCCAGCACGAAGCGGTCGGCAGCGTTGCGCAGCTCGCGCACGTTGCCCGGCCAGTCGTAGGCCGTCAGCGCGGCGATCACGCTGCCGTCGAGCTCCGGCAGCTCGCGGCGATAGCGCGCCCGCGCCTCGCGCGCCAGGTGGTGGAACAGCGCGGGAATGTCCTCGCGACGCTCGCGCAGCGGCGGGATGGTCAGCGAGACGACGTTGAGGCGGTAGTAGAGGTCCTCGCGAAACCGTCCCTCGCGGCAGGCCGCGGTGAGGTCGGCCTTGCTGGCTGCGACGAAGCGCAGATCGAGCGGTACCGGCGTATTGGAGCCGAGGCGCTCGATGGTGCGGGTCTCGATGGCGCGCAGCAGCTTGACCTGCAGATCGAGCGGCATGGACTCGATCTCGTCGAGCAGCACGGTGCCGCCGTCGGCGAACTCCAGCTTGCCGGTGCGCGCCTTCTGTGCGCCGGTGAAGGCGCCGGCGACATGGCCGAAGAGCTCGCTCTCGATGATCTCCGCCGGCACGGCGCCACAGTTGATGGCGACGAAGGGGCCCTTGGCGCGGGCGCCGAAGTCGTGCAGCGCGCGGGCGACAACCTCCTTGCCGACGCCGGTCTCGCCGATCAGCAGCACGTCCGCGTCGGTGTCCGCCAGGGCGCGCACCTGGCCGCGCAGGCGCTCCATGGCCGCGCTGCGCCCGACCAGGCGCGCCTCCAGGCCGCTGCCGGTCTCCAGCTCCTGGCGCAGCAGGCGGTTCTCCAGCACCAGGCGGCGCTTCTCCAGGGCGCGGTCGACAACCGAGGCCAGGTGCGAGGTGTCAAAGGGTTTCTCGATGAAGTCATAGGCGCCGGCGCGCATCGCCTCGACCGCCAGCGGCACGTCGCCGTGACCGGTCACCAGCACCACAGGCAGTGCCGGGTCGATCTCCAGCGCGCGGCGCAGCAGTTCCAGGCCGTCCATGTCCGGCATCTTGATGTCGGTCACCAGCACGCCGTAGAGGTTGCGGCTGAGCTGCGCCTCGGCCTGGCGCGCCGCGGCATAGCAGGTGACGCTGTGCCCGGAAAGCTCGAGCCCCTGCTGCACCGCGTGGCGCAGCGGCTCCTCGTCGTCGACGAAGAGAACCCGGCCCTCCTCCATGATCAGGCGGACTCCTTCAGCGCCGCCCCGGCCGGCAGCAGCGGCAGCTCGATGGTGAAGACCGCGCCGCCCTCCGGATGGTTTTCGGCGCGCAGGCTGCCGTCGAAGTCCTTGATGATGTTGTAGGAAATCGAGAGCCCGAGGCCGAGGCCCTCGCCCACGTCCTTGGTGGTGAAGAAGGGGTCGAAGATCCGCGCCAGCTGCGCCTCGGCAATGCCCGGGCCATGGTCGCGCAGGCGGAGGATAACCCGCCCTTCGGTCTCGTCGACGGAGATCTCGATGCGCTGCACGGGCTGCCCCTGCATGGCATCCAGCGCGTTGGCGACCAGGTTCAGGATGACGTGCTGCAGGCGCACGCGCCCGGCCAGCACCGTCAGGTCGCGATCGGGCGCGTCCAGCGCGATCTCGGCGCCGGCGCGCTCGAGGCGGATGCGCAGAAAGTCCAGGGTATCGTCCAGCACTTCCGCCAGCACCACAGGCCGGAGCTCGCTGCGCGGCTTGCGCGCGAAGGTCATGAGGTGCTTGCTGATGTCGGCCATGCGCGCGGTCAGGTCCTTGATGAGCTTCAGGTTGCCGCAGGCCTCGGCCTCGCGGTTGCGCTCGATCAGCAGCTGGGCGTTGTCGGCATAGGAGCGGATGGCCGCCAGCGGCTGGTTGAACTCGTGGCTCAGCGCCGCCGACATCTGGCCCAGCGCGGCCAGCTTGCCGGCCTGGATGAGATCGTCCTGGGCCTGCCGCAGGTCGGCCTCCGCCGCCTGGCGCTCGGCGATCTCGCGCTCCAGGCGGATGTTGGCCTCGGTCAGGTCGGCGGTGCGCTCCTGCACCCGGCGCTCCAGCTCCTCCGAGGCGCGGCGCTGGATCTCGAAGCGCTCGACCAGCCGCGCGCGGCGCTGCCAGATCACCGTGGCGAGCAGCAGGCTGAGCGCGCAGGCGAGCGCCGCCACCACCATGGCGGTAACGGTCTGCGAGCGGGCCAGATGGGTCGAGGCCAGCACGTGCAGGGTCCAGCCGGCCTCCGGCATCTGCTTGTCGGCCATGACGTATTCGGCCGCGATGTCGCCCGGCGCATCGCCGCGGATGGTCAGCAGCTCCGCTCCAGCGCTGCCGAGGGGTCGGCGCTGCAGGTTCAACGGGCGCAGGTCCACCGACTCGTAGCGCCGGGTCTCGGCGATGGCCTTGAGGGCCGCCGCATCGAGCGGCGCCAGGCTGCGGAAGCGCCAGGCGGGCTTGCTGGCGATGAAGATCACGCCGTGCGGGTCGGTGACGATGACGTCCTCCTCGCTGGCAGTCCAGGCCGCCTCGATGTCGTCGAGGCTGACCTTGACGACGACGGCACCCAGGGCCTCGCCCTCGTGCGAGACCCGCGACGCGAAGTAATAGCCGCGCTTGCCCGAAGTCGTGCCGAGCGCGAAATAGCGCCCCAGGCGGCCTTCCATGGCCTGCTGGAAATAGGGCCGGAAGCTGAAGTTGTGGCCGACGAAGGGGCGCTCGCTGTCCCAGTTGCTGGCCGCGAAGGTCAGCCCCCGGGCATCCATCAGGTAGGTATCCTCGGCACCGATCAGGTTGTTCACCGTCACCGTCAGCAGGTTCGCCCGGGCCTGGGCCGCCGGGTCGCCGGAGCGTCGGAAGATCTCCACCACGTCGCCGTGCAGGGCGAGCAGCCGGGGCACCGACTGGTACTTGGCCAGACCCCCCGAGAGGTTGGCGGCATAGAGATCGAGCTTGGCCGCGGCCCGCTCGCGGGTCTGCTCCAGGAAGAGGTCGGCGGCCCAGAGGCGGGTCAGCAGCACCACGCCGAGGCAGGCCAGCAGCACCACCGCCAGCAGCAGCGCGAGGCCCCGGCGGCTGCGCCCGAGCGCCGGCCAGGCCGGCACGGCCGCGCCCGGCTCAGCTCTTGAAGAGAGAGTCTGCACCGCTCAGGTAGCTCTTCTTGGCGGCAATCTTCTGCTTCACGCGCGCGGCCTCGGTCTCCAGCTCGGCGAGGTATTCCTCCAGTTCCTCGACCCCAAGGCTCTCCAGATCCTTCGGCTTGGGGGCCTGCCGGCGCGGCTCCAGATCGTCGATGTCCATGGGCTAGAGTCTCCCATTTCCTGCTGTTTCCCGCCGGTCTTCCCGGCAGACCGGGGCTTGTCCGCCCCTTTTCATTTTCCCGGCGGCACTATACTAACTCCCCCTCGCGATTGCGATTCATCCAAGACAGCCCCGGACCGAGCGCAAGGAGCCGCCCCATGAGCCAGAGCCTGCCCCAAGACCTACCGGCAACCATGACGGCCATCGAGATCCGCGAGCCCGGCGACCCCGAGGTCCTGGTGCCGACCCGGCGGCCGGTGCCGCAGCCGGGCAAGGGCGAGGTGCTGATCAAGGTGGCCGCCGCCGGGGTCAACCGCCCCGACGTGCTGCAGCGCCAGGGCAGCTACCCGCCGCCGCCGGGGGCCTCGGACATCCCGGGCCTGGAGCTGGCCGGCGAGGTGGTGGCCCTGGGCGAGGGCGTCAGCGCGCCGAAGCTCGGCAATCAAGTCTGCGCCCTGGTGACCGGCGGCGGCTATGCCGAGTACTGCGTCGCCCCGGCGCCCCAGTGCCTGCCGCTGCCCAAGGGCTATTCCATGGAACAGGCCGCGGCCCTGCCGGAGACCTTCTTCACGGTCTGGGTCAACGTCTTCGAGCGTTCCGGCCTGAAACCCGGCGAGACCCTGCTGGTGCACGGCGGCACCTCCGGCATCGGCACCACGGCGATCCAGCTGGCCACGGCCCTCGGCAGCCGCGTCTTCGCCACCGCCGGCTCGGCCGAGAAGGTCAAGGCCTGCGAGGAGCTGGGCGCCGAGCGCGGCATCAACTACCGCGAGGAGGACTTCGTCGAGGTGGTCAAGCAGGCCACCGACGGGCGCGGCGTCGACGTCATTCTCGACATGGTCGGCGGCGACTACATCCCGCGCGACATCAAGGCCCTGGCCGAGGACGGTCGGCTCAGCTTCATCGCCTTCCTGGGCGGCCCCAAGGCGGAGGTCAACTTCATGCCGCTGATGCTGAAGCGCCTGACCATCACCGGCTCGACCCTGCGCGCCCGCCCGGTCGAGGTGAAGGCCGCCCTGGCCGCCAAGCTGAAGGAAAAGGTCTGGCCGCTGCTCGAGGCCGGCAGGATCGCCCCGGTCATGGCCGCGTCCTTCCCCCTGTCCGAGGCCGCCGCAGCCCACGCCCTGATGGAGTCCTCGGGCCATATCGGCAAGATCGTCCTGACCGTGGGCTGAGGCGGTGCCGCGGTTTCCCGCCGATCGGAGGAATTCCGGACGAATTCGGCCGGCAAAGCGGCCAGCAAGCTTTATTCCGGCTTGGCGCGCCCCTATATTGAGGGTATTCCAACGTCGGCATTGATATTCGTGCCGCCGGCCGGGCGCAGGGGACTGCTGCCGGTCGGAAGGAAGGAGGATTTTATGTCTCTACCGCTCATGCCGAAGGCGACGGCCGTCTGGCTGGTCGACAACACCGGCCTGACTTTCGAGCAGGTCGCCGATTTCTGCGGCCTGCACGCGCTCGAGGTTCAGGGCATCGCCGACGGCGAGGTGGCCGTCGGGATCCAGGGCATGGACCCGATCACCAGCGGCGAGCTGACCCGCGCGGAGATCCAGCGCTGCGAGGCCGATCCCGCCGCCCGCCTGGTCATGGCCAAGAGCAACCTGCCGCAGCCCTCCAAGCGGACCAAGGGGCCTCGCTACACCCCGGTGGCCAAGCGCCAGGACAAGCCCGACGGGATTGCCTGGCTGGTGCGCCACCATCCCGAGCTGAAGGACAGCCAGATCGCGCGCCTGATCGGCACCACAAAGACGACCATTCAGGCAGTGCGCGACCGCAGCCACTGGAACACCCCGAACATCCGCCCCCGCGACCCGGTGCTGCTCGGCCTGTGCACCCAGATCGACCTCAACGCCGCGGTGGAGAAGGCGCGCAAGGCGGCCGAGAAGGCCGGCATCACCCTGCCCAAGCCGGAGGCCGCCGCCGAGCCCGAGCCGGCCGCGGCGAGCGAGCCCTCCGACAATCCCTTCTCGCTGGAGAACTTCGGCCTGCCGAAAAGCGGCGGCTGACGCTTCTTCAAGTTCAAGCGACAGCCCCGCTACCGGTCCCGGCAGCGGGGCTTTTTCCGTCTGCTGCAGGGGCACTATTCAATCGACCCGAGAGCCGCCTCGGTCTTGGCGATCATCGAGGCGAAGTAGTCCACATGGGGCTCTTCGGTCGTGCTGAACAGATCCCGGGACAGCTTGAAAGCTTCCAACGAGGCGCGGAGGTCATCGGCACTCCGCGCCCGCTGCCCGAGATCCAGCAGGGTGCGCGCCAAGTTGTTCTGAGTCTGCCCCCAGGACAGCGGATCGCGCTCACGGGTCAGCTCCTCCAGGGCCGTGCGGTAGGCCGCCACCGACTGGCGCAGCCGGTCTACATCGCCTTCGCGCGCGCCGAGCCGCGCGAGGACCGTGCCCAGATTGTTGTGCATCTGAGCCCACTGCAGCGGTACCCGTTCACGCCTGTACTCTTCCAGCGCGGCACGGAAAGCCAGCACGGCTTCCTCCATCCGGGTACTGCTGTCTTCGCGCTCTCCCAGCCGCCACAGCGCAACCCCGAGATTCCCCTGGGTCAGCGCCCAGTCGAGTGGCAGGCGTTCGCGGGTGCGCTCCTCCAGGGCTGCGCGATAGCTGGCCACCGCTTCTTCCAGACGCGCGGTGCCTTCTTCCGCTTCGCCGAGAGTCACCAGGACCGGTCCCAGGTTGTTGAGCGTCTGAGCCCACTGCAGCGGCACCCGCTCGCGGGTGCGCTCCTCCAGGGCAGCGTGGAAAGCCGTCACGGCCTCCTCGAGCCTTGCGCTGTCACCGCTGCGCAGGCCGATGCGTGCCAGGGTGATCCCGAGGTCGTTCTGGGTCTGCGCCCACTTCAGGGGCACACGCGCGCGGGTGCGTTCTTCGAGTGCCGCACGGAAAGTGACGACCGCCTCTTCCAGCCGCTCCGTGCCCGTTTCCCTCTCGCCGAGCTTCCACAGCACCACGGCAAGATTGTTCTGGGTGTCGGACCATTCGATCGGGACCCGTGTGCGATCGCGCTCCCGCAGCGCTGCACGAAAGGCCGCCGCGGCCGCCACCAGCCGGTCCGTGCCGCTCTCCCGCTCGCCCAGGGTCCAAAGCGCGAGTCCCAGATTGTTCTGGGTCTCAGCCCAGTCGAGCGGCGCTTCGGCGCGCGTCACCGCGGCAAGAGCGGTCTCGAAGCTGGCCACCGCCGCCTCCAGGCGGGCGGTGCCGCTCTCCCGCTCGCCCAGAATCCACAGCGCGAAGCCCAGGTTGTTCTGGGTCCGAGCCCAGTCCAGCGGCGCTAGCTCGCGCGGGGTTTCCTGCAGAGCCGCGCGGAACGTGGCAACGGCCTGTTCCAGGCGCTCCGTGCCGCGCTGCCAGCTGCCCAGGGTGGTGAGCGAGCTGCCGAGACTGTTCTGCGCCGCCGCCCAGACGAGGGGTTCGCGGTTGCGGCCCCGCTTCGCCGCGACACTCTGCCAGCGGGCGATGCTGGTTTCCAGGGCAGCGCTGTCGCCCTTGTCGCGACCCTGCTGGTACCAGGCCTCGGCCGCTTGGCTGCGATAGGTGAGCGCTGCATCTGGATCGTGGGGCGCCGCCAACTCGGCCGCCTCGTCGTAGAGCTGCGCGGCATCCGCCAGGGCCAGGCGCGCGCGCTCGACGTCGCCCTGCTCGGCGGTCAGTCGGGCCACCTCGAGGGTCTGCGCGGCCAGCGCCGACATCAGCGCCTCGCGTTTTGCCCTGACCACCAGCCGCGCCGCCTCCAGCAGCGCTTTAGCCTGGTCGTGGTCGGCGCCTTCCAGAGCCTCGGCGGCCTCTCCCCGCAGCGCCGCCACCTCCGGGTCGTCACTCTGGAAGGCCCGCAGCCGCGCGCGCAGCTGCAGGTGCTCCTCGGCGATGCGCGCGAAGGTATCGGCTAGCCGCTCGGTCTCGACGTTCTGTTCACCGAGAATCTCGAAGAAGCGGGCAATCGCCTCGACGCGGAACTGCGTGTCGTCGGGCAGCCGTGCCCGCAGCAGGTCGAGGGCCTGTGCCTTCAGCGTGGGGTCCGGAGACGTCAATCCAGCGACCAGCGCGACCACCTGTTCATTCGGCATGCCGCAGACGACGGTCACGCTGCTGTCTCTGACGTCGCCGCCGATCGCGGTGGCACAGTTCTGGGCACCGACCTCGTTGCCCAACAGCTTTGCGCCCGCCGGCCCCGGGCACAACGCGACAGCTAGCAGCAAGACAACAGGAATCGCGACACGAGGTCTGCGCATGGCCCGCCGGCGCCTCACTTGTTGGTGATGCTGGATCCTTCCACATTGCCGCCGACGCCGACGCCATTGCTGACGGAAACCCTGTTGCCAGCCTGGCTGACGGCGAAGAGGACGACACCCACGAGGGCCAGCACAATGAGAACCAGGTGGCTGGCCGGGATCCCTTGGCGACGGTCGAACCTGACGTCGCGCCCGGCAGCGATGCCGCCCCGGCTTGCGGCGATCGGACCGTTGGGCGCACCGCCCGAGCCGGAGCCGCCCCGGCGGCCCAGGTAGAATTTCAGCACGGCCCAGAGTCCGCCACAGAGCACGGCAAGTCCGCCGCCCAGCCATGACAAGGTCTGCTGGGTCTCAGGATCGCTCAGAAGGCTCCAGATCTCGGACATGGATCTTCCTTGCCGCTGCCACGGCCGGACTCGGCCCGGGCCAAGCGAGTCATAGCAGAAATCAACAGTTTTCGCGACCTCGCAACCGGGGCAGCGTTATGTCGGACGCGCGGCCGGTCGACCCACGACGCTTACGCACAAAAGACCCAGGCGAAGGAGATGACTATCGGGCAGCCAGCGACGTGATTCTCGCAGCTGCGCAAACCGGCATGACGGGTGAAGGACGACGTCTTGATGCAAATCAACGCAGCCGGCGAGAGCATATGCAAGCCTGCAAAACGATCCAGGATGGTACCTGATCGCTGAGCGGCAATGACTTTTCTGTCGCCTGAGTCCGAGGGACTGAACAAGCAGGCTCTTTGCAGCATCCGTGGTGTCCAAAAAAGGGAGCGCCGCGTCTGATGGTTACCGCAAGTTTCTCTCGTTTCGGCTTCACAGCGCTGCTTGCAGGCTTTCTTTCGGCCTGCAGCCATACGATCCCGCTCGATCCGCAGATCGAAGCCTCTTCGACGCCACCGACGATAGACGCCGATGTCGGCGTCTACTTCAGCGAAGACTTCAGCACCTTTGAGCACCGTGGAAGTTATGGCGGCGACGCCTGGATCTTCCCCCTGGGTCCGGCGAGCGTAAAGTTATTGGGGTCAACTTTCGATCAGGTGTTCAGAAAGACTGAAAGGGTCATGTCCCTGCCACCTTTCGACGACCATCGTGCAGACCTCGCGGCCGTCATCGAACCCAGGATAGAAGAGTTCGATTTCCAGATCCCCTTTCTGAAAACCTCGACCTATACGGCCCAAATTGCCTATCGCTTCATCCTGCACGATGCGAAAGGGACACCCGTAGCCTCATGGGTCGTCAACGGGGAAGGCGCCAGAAGGGGCGAACTCGGCTTCGACTTCTCGACCTGGCCAGGTCTTGCCGCGGATGCCGCCATGAAAGATGCCGCCTCAAAGTTCACGGCGGAAATCTTGAACGTACCGGAAGTACGGCGATGGCTCAGAGATAGAGGACAATTGCTGACCAAGGTCGAGGCGCCGGCATCAAGGAAAGGGGGAGATTAGACATGCGCTCTTTCTCGAGCCTGCTCATCCCTTCGCTCCTCTGCGCCTGTGCCTCGTATTCTCCATCATCGGCGCCCGTGCCGCAGCCGTCACCGCAGGAATGGACTTTCCACGAAGATATCGCTGTCGCGGCGGAGCCCTACGCGGACGAAGAGCGTCAGATTGCGACCTTTGACGCGGACCTGAACAATGCGGACGTCATCGCAATCCAGGTCACGCTGGAAAACAGGGGTAAACGGACCGTCGTCGTTCGCCCCTCGGACATGCTTCTTGAACTCCCAGGCGGCAGGACGCTCGCCTCCAGCAGCGTCACCACGGTCGTGAGCAAGGTGGGAGAGAGCGGCAGCGTGGTCGGCGCCGCGATTGCTTTCGGCATCATCGGAGCGATCGTCGCCTCGGATGCGGAAGATGAGGCGCGCACTGCCCGTACCGCTGACTACAAGGAAAAGGCTTTCAAGGATGTGACCCTGCACGGCAGCGATTCGGCCTATGGCTTCGTCTTTTTCATCCCGCCACGCGGAACCGACCCTTTCGAAACTGCAACTTTGCTGGTGCGCCTGGTCGATTTTGAACTGGCGACCAGCGAAATCGTCGGGGTGTCGTTAAGCGGGCTTGACTACGTGGAGACGACTTCCCAGAAGAAGCCGCGCAACGAGCAAAAATAGGAGCTGACGCAGCAGTTGCTATGCCGGGTGCGCGGTCAGTGCCGAGGCGATTTCCACCGCACAGTCCTCAAGGCGCGACACGATGAACGAGGCGGCAGCCTTTGGAGCAAGGGCGCTTTTCAGGAACAGCACGTTCATGGCGGCGACGGCACGGTCCTCGGCCAGCACCGGCGCGACGACCCGGCCCATAACGCCGCTGCTTTGCGTCAACCGACGATGCCGTCATCGCGCAGGGCGGCCAGCCGTGCGGCATCCAATCCCAGGAGTTCGCTCAGTACGGTCTCGCTGTCGGCGCCGAGCTTCGGCGGCGCCAGCTTGTAAGCAGCAGGTGTAAGCCCGAGCTTGGCCGGATAGGCCACCGAGCGGATCTCCCCGCCGTTGCCGTCGGGCAGCGCCACCACCAGGTCGCGGGCCTTGGCGTTGGGCTCCTCGAAGACCTCCGGCACCTCGTTGATCGGGCCGCAGGGCACGTTGACGCCCTCCAGCAGGCCGATGGCCTCCTCGCGGGTCAGCACGGCGAGGCGCTCGATCAGCGCGGCATCCAGGGCGTCGCGGTTGTCCACCCGGTCGGCGCAAGTGCGGTAGCGCGGATCCTTGGCCAGGTCGGCGGCGCCGAGGGCCTGGCACAACCGCTGGAACTGCCCGTCGTTGCCGACGGCGATGATGATGTGACCGTCGCGCACCGGGTAGGGCCGGTAGGGCACCACGCTGGGATGGTTGTTGCCGAGCCGCCCGGGGCGCCGGCCGCCGACCAGCCAGTTGGCCGCCTGGTTGGCCAGCATGGCGGCCTGGGAGTCGAACAGCGCGCAGTCGATGTGCTGGCCCTCGCCGGTCTCGTGGCGGTGGTTCAGCGCGGCGAGGATCGACACCGCCGCATAGAGCCCGGTGAAGAGATCGCTGACCGCGACGCCGACCTTCATGGGCTCGCCGCCGGGCGCCGCGTCCGGCTGGCCGGTGATGCTCATCAGCCCGGCCATGCCCTGGATCAGGAAGTCGTAGCCGCTGCGGTGGGCGTAGGGGCCGGTCTGGCCGAAGCCGGTGATCGAGCAGTAGATCAGCCCGGGGTTGTCGCGGGCAAGGGTGGCGTAGTCGAGGCCGTACTTGGCGAGACCGCCGACCTTGAAATTCTCGATCACCACGTCGCTCTGCCGCGCCAGGTCGCGCACCAGCGCCGCGCCCTCGGGCCGGGAGAAGTCGATGGCCAGCGAGCGCTTGTTGCGGTTGCAGGACGTGAAGTAGGCCGCGGTGCGCGCCTCTTCCGCCGCGCCGGGCACGAAGGGCGGGCCCCAGTGGCGGGTGTCGTCGCCGCCCTTGGGGTTTTCCACCTTGATCACCTCGGCCCCCAAGTCGCCGAGGATCTGGGCCGCCCAGGGCCCGGCCAGGATACGGCTCAGGTCCAGTACCCTGAGGCCGTCGAGGGCGCCTCTGCCCGCTGTGGTTTCGCCCGACTCCATGAGCATGACATCCCATGTTTCAACGCAAGTTCCTAAGCTTCGTTTACACCCTAGCCGCGGTCGGTCACTTTGCAAGCGAGGGGCTCCGGGAAGCGCCCCCGGGAGCGTAGGAAAGACAGGAAGGAGTGCGGCGATGGATTTCACCCTCAGCCCGGAGCAGCGGGCCCTGCAGGACAGCGTGCGGCGCTTCGCCCGTGCAGAGCTGCTGGCGGCGGCGCTGGAAATCGAGCGCAGCGGCGTCTCGCCGGGCCCGGAGATCATGCACAAGTTCGCCGACATGGGCCTGCTCGGCATCAACCTGCCAGAAGCCTACGGCGGCCAGGGTCTCGGCCACCTGGAAGCGGTGATCGCGCTCGAGGAGGTGGCCAAGATCTCCCCGGCGCTCGCCTTTCCCATCTTCGAGTCCTCCTTCGGCCCGGTGCTGGCCATCGTCCACTTCGCCGAGGAGGCGCTGAAGCGCCGCATCATTCCGAAGGTCTGCCGCGGCGAACTAAGGGTCGCCGTTTCCATGTCGGAGGCCGGCGCCGGCACCGCGCTCACCGACCTCACCACCCGCGCCGTCGAAGAGGACGGCGAAATCGTCGTCAACGGCGCCAAGCGCTGGTGTTCCGGGGCCGGCCATGCCGGCGCCTACGTGGTCTATGCGCGCCTGTCCGACGCGCCCGGCGCAAAAGGCATCGGCGCGGTGCT
>JBFGUI010000010.1:0-28919 GCA_041565695.1 Kiloniellaceae bacterium | reverse complement strand
GCACCGGCGAAGGCGCGGGCGATCGCCCGCCCGATGCCGCTGCTTGCCCCGGTGACCAGGACGACGCCTGCGCCGTTCTTTGACATACTTTCCCCTCTAACGCGCGTCCGGCCCGGCGCTCGCGTCAGTCCCCCTTATACAGCGGCTCCGGCTGCGCGAAGAAGCCGGAGAGAATGTGATAGACCAGCATGTAGTTCTTCTGCTGGAAGGAGGCATGGGAAATCCCGGCCATCACCGCGAAGGTCTTGTCCGGGTTGGGCAGCCTTTCGAAGAACTTCGTCAGATCCTCGAAGCCGGCGATGCCGTCGTACTGGCCGCGCATGATGATGGTCGGCACGGTGATCTTCTCCGGATCGACCAGCGGCAGCCTTGAGCACATGTCGATGTAGGTGCCGTTGGGCATGGAGTCGTCGAGCGCGCAGATCGCCTTGGCGAAGGCATCGATCACCTTGTCCTCGGCGCAGCCCGGGTGGTCGCGGCTGAAGATCGACTGCACGAAGGCGTAGTCCATGGGCCGGCGTTTGGTGGCCTTGAACTCCGGCAGCTTCTTGCGGCGCTGCTCCAGGGTCGGGCTGCCCTCGCCGGTCCACACGAAGGCGTCGAGGGCCAGGCGCTTGACCCGCTCCGGGTGGCGCTGCGCGAAAAGTGCGGCGCGCAGCGCACCGGAGGAGATGCCGTAGACCAGCAGCGGCCCGGCGCCTCGGGTTTTCTCGATATAGTCCGTGGCGGCGGCCAGGTCGTCGGCGCCGTTGGAGATGTCGCAGAAGATGTCCCGCGTCTTGGTGGAGCGGCCATAGCCCTCCATGTCCACGCACCAGGTGTCGTAGCCGTGCACCGCGAAATAGTTCATGGCGGAGGAGAAAGGCCGTCCCTCCACGTGCAGGTCGAAGGTCGGCTGCGAGGCCATGGAGGAGCCGTGCACGAAGAGCACCGTGCCCTTCTTGCCGCCGGGCTTGCCCCCGGAGTCGGGAACGTACTTGTTCCACATGTAGAGGTCGACGTCGCTGCCCTTCTTGGTCCAGTGCTCCTCGCCGACGACGTCTTTCTCCGATGCCTGTACTGTCATGAACCCGTGTTCCTTCATGTCTTCAATTCTTCGGCGGCAGCCCCCCTCACCCCGGCCCTCTCCCCGGTGGGGAGAGGGAGGGGCCCGCGTAGCGGGAGGGTGAGGGGCTGTCTTTCGTTGCTACCGGTTCGTCATTTCCAGCCGAGGGCCTATCGGCCCGTCATTTCGAGAATATCGAAACCGCGGTTGCGGTCGATGAGATAGATAAGTCCCCGCTCGTCCACGTCCACGTCGTTCGACTGCGGGCTCGGCTCGTCGCCCCGCGGCTCGGGGATGAAGTGGCCGGCCTCCGCCGGCGCGAAGGGGTCGGAGACGTCGACCACGCGCAGACCGCCGGCGAACCAGGTCGCGTAGACCAGCGGCTCGTCCAGCTTCTCGCGGAACTGGTGCGCGCCGAAGCGCCCGGGCGCCCGCGCCCAGGGCGAATCGAGCTCGCTGACGTCGAAGGCCGAGAGCGCCTGGATATTGTCGAAGTCGGTGACGTCGAAGACCCAGAGGAAGGCATGCAGCCGGCCCGGCGTGTGGTCGTGCTCCTCGTCCACCGCCACGGCGATGCGCCGCCCGGCGACCAGCCCGTCGACCGGCAGGATGGTATGGGTCGGCTCCGGGAAGGGCGGATGATAGTCATGGCTGGCGACCACCCTGGGCCTGGTGATGTCGCTGACGTCGAGCACCCGGAAGCCGGCATGCCAGACCGCCGCCCACATCTCGTCGCCGACGCGCAGGGCGTGGTGCAGGCGGTTCTTGTAGCCCTTCCAGGTCGGCACTTCGCCGGCAGCCAGGTGCTGGCCTTCCATGTGCCAGCGCGACACCTCCTGGGGCCGTGCCGGGTCCTTCAGATCGTAGATCACCAGGATGTTGCCGAGATAGCCCTCCATCTCGGTCGAGATGTAGGCGTAATTCTCGTCCATGTCGAAGCGGTGCGAGCCGAAGCCGAAGGTGCGCTGGTGCACCAGTTCGCGCGGCTTCGACTTGTCGGAAATGTCCCAGACCTTGAAGCCGCCGTCGTGGTAGCCGCGCTCGCGGGCTGCATCCAGTTCGGCGATCTGCCCCGGCTCGACGCCGGCGGCGGCCGCCACCTCTTCGTCATAGGGCGGCCGCCTCAGTTCGGCGGCAAGGCGGGCGCGGATCTCCGGCAGCGCCGCGCCCTCGCGCAGGAAGTGGCGCCGGTTCTGCTCCACGTTGGTGACCATGATGTCGCCGGCGACCCGCACCTTGTGGGTGTGGGAGTAGTCGTCCTGCAGCATGATCTGCGCCGTGATGCGCGGGTTCTTCGGGTCGGAGACGTCGACGATGCTGGTGCCGTAGGGCGGCTTCATGTGCCCGATAAAGGCATAGCCGTCCTGCACCACGACCTGGCCGCCGCCAGGGATGTCGAGACCGCCGACCCGGCGGATATTGCGGGCGAGAACCGGGGTCGCTGCGTCCATGTTAGTCGGCACTTCAACCCTCCCCTTCGGAGAACACGGTTTCCTCAGCCCTGCGGCGCTGCCGGTGCTTGACCACGGCCGGCAAGACCAGCGAGGTGACCAGCGCCAGCCAGAGGATGTTGCCGAGCGGCGAGGAGAACAGAGTGAAGAAGTCGCCGTCGGACTTCTGCAGTGCCACCAGCATGTACTGCTCCATCAGCGGGCCCAGGATGACGCCGATCAGGATGGCGGCCACGTGATAGCCGGTCTTGCGGGCGATGTAGCCGAGAATGCCGAAAGCGAAGGCGAGGTACATGTCGAACATGTACTCGCGCGGCACAAAGGAACCGACCAGCGTGAAGCCGATGATGATCGGCGACATGTAGGTGGTCGACACCAGGGTCACCCGGGACATGTAGCGCGACATCGGCAGGATGGTGAAGGCCATCAGCAGGTAGGTGGTGAACATCGCCATGAAGATGCCGTAGCCGAGCTGCGGCTGCTCCATGAACAGGCGGGGGCCGACGTTGACACCCTGGTACTGCATGACCACCAGCATGATGGCCGCCGTGGCGCCGCCGGGAATGCCGAGCACCAGCAGCGGGATGAGGGTGCCGGCGGTCACGCCGTTGTTTGCCGACTCCGGCGCGATGAGGCCGTCGGGATGACCGGTACCGTAGAGCTCCGGCGTCTTGGAGAAGGTGCGCGACTGCTGGTAGGCGACGAAGGCGGCGATGGCCGCGCCGGCGCCCGGCGTGACGCCGATGATCAGGCCGATGAGGCTCGTCCAGGTGACGTGCCACCAGCGCTTGAAGGTGAGCTTGACGCCTTCGAAGGTCTGGTGCCACGAGCCGATCAGCGCGCGGTCGCGGGCGTGCTTGGAGAGGATGCTCTCGCCCTCGATGACCAGAAAGGCCTCGGAGATGGCGAAGAGGCCGACCAGCGCCGGGATCAGCGGAATGCCGTCGTAGAGCTCCAGGAAGCCCATGGTGCCGCGCGGCGTCGCGTAGACGTGATCCGTGCCGATGGAGCCGATCATCAGGCCGAAGAAACCGGCGATGAGGCCCTTCAAGGTGTCCTTGGCCGCGATGGTGGCGATCAGCGAGATGCCGAACAGCATCACCACAACCATCTCGACGGAATGCATGTAGAAGCCGACACGGGCCAGCAGCGGCATGGAAGCCAGGGCGATCACCGTGGTGAACAGGCCGCCGAGCGTCGAGGCGGTAAAGGAGATCGCCAGAGCCTGCTGGCCCTGGCCCTTCTTGACCATGGGGTAGCCGTCGAGCGGCGTCGCCGCCGCACCGGCCGTCCCCGGGATGTTGACCAGGATGGCGGGGATGCCCGCGCCCATGCGCGAGGCACAGTAGAGCGCCACCATGAAGACCAGGCCGACCTCCACCTCCATGATCAGGGTGAAGGGCAGCAGGATAATGATGGTGTTGGCGGCACTGAAGCCGGGAATGGCGCCGACGATGAGGCCGAGGAAGATCGACGGGACGATAACCCACCACATCGACAGGCTGTGGAGAAAGATCTCGAGGAAGAAAGCTGCAGAGATTTCCATCTTAGGGCCCGCCTCAGCTCACGGCCTGCAGCAGGTATTCCAAAGGCCCCTTTGGGAAGCGCTTCTGGAACAGCACGATGAACACCCCGTAGGCCACGGCCGCCATGACGACGGCGGCCACCAGGTAGGCGATCGGGCGCCGGGCGGCGCCCAGCAGGAACATCGAGCCCGCCATGAACAGGAAGGTGGTGAGCGTGAAGCCCAGCCAGGGCATCGCGATCAGATAGCCCAGGCTGAGGGCCATGAATCCGAGACGCTTGGGCAGGATCTCGTAGGGGGCCAGAAGATTGGAGGCGCCGAGGGTTGCCCGGCCCTGCAGCACCTCGCGCACGACGTAGCCGAGGAAAAGCAGCACCAGGAAGATCAGCACCGAGCCGACCATGAAGGCATTCACTTTCGCCGACCAGGGCGAATTGATGACCGTGCTGATGTAGTAGATGGTAAGGCCCAGGGCCAGAAGGGGGATGATCAGCTCTCCCCCGATCTGGCGCTTCTCGCCGCTTTCCCGCGTCGACGCCATGTTCAGACTATCCCGTTACGCTCGGCCGTCTGCCCGGCCGCTCCGAATAAAGGCATGAGAGAGAAAGCGAGGGCTGAGGATCGCCCCTCAGCCCTCGCCCCGTGCAGGTCATCCTGTCGGATCAGCTGCCCGTCAGGTACGACTTGTACTTGGCGCCGAGATCGAGCATGGCCTGCTTGAACTTGCCGCATTCTTCGATGCCGCCGTAGTTCACGTACTCCCAGTGCCCCTTGGCCTTGAGCACAGCCTCCTTGTACTCCGGATCCTCGAAGACCTTCTTGAAGCTCGACTGCAGCATCTCGAAGCGGTCGGGATACTTGTCCACCGCCGCCTTGTGGATGCCGAAGGCACGCGACGACAGCATCGGCGGCAGGGCGGTGCCGTAGACCTCGTTCATGGTCGGGGCGTTGTCGAGCGCCTCGCCCAGCACGTTCTTGTCGTTCCAGACCAGCAGCGTCTTCACCGCGTCGCCCGCGGCCGCCACGGTACCGGAAGTCAGGACCGAGAAGTCGACTTCGCCGGTCACCGCGCCGGCCACCGTGCGCTTGCCACCGGACAGCGGGATCAGTGTGACCTCGATGCCGGTGTGCTCGGCCAGCGCCAGCATGCCGATCGAGGCCGGGTGGGCGAGACGGCTGGTACCGACGTTGAGCTTGCGCTTCTTGCCCTCGGCAATGATGTCGTCGAGGGTCTGCAGCTTGCTCTCGGCACCGACGAAGAGACAGCCCGGATCGGTATCGACGCGGCCCCAGTAAATGTAGTCGTCGATGTTGAAGTTGGGCTCCTTGACCACCCAGTTCAGCACCTCCGGCCCCATGTTGCCGAAGATCAGGCTGTAGCAGTCGGGCTCGAACTTGCCCATGTAGACCTCGTAGCCGACGCGGCCCGAGGCGCCCGGGTAGAAGCCCGGCTCGAAGTTGGTGTCGAGGTATTTCTTCCAGACCGCTGTGAAGGAGCGCAGATTGCGGTCGGCGCCGCCTCCCTCTCGAGTCGGCACGATGACGTCGATGTTGCGTTCCGGATAGCCGGCGGCAAAGGCGCGCGAAGCGAGGCTCGCGCTGCTACCTACGACTGCAGCCGCCGCGCCCGCCTTTAGAAGCGAACGCCGCGAAAGGCTTGAGATAGAAGAATTCCGTGGTGAGCTGGACATCGTTGCTTGCCTCCTCCCAAGGCCATGGTTCGGCCGTGTCATTCGGCCCTGTCTGGCGATTATTCCGCCGTTATTGGTTAAAGCTTCGACGATCCTGAAAAATAAGTCAAATGTGACGTCTTGTCGACAATTCCTGCGCCAATTGGTCAACCAATATTTCCCAATTGGCTGGACCAATTTCCAGGCAACGATCGGGCGGAGGATCTGCTCGCGCGCTCAGAACAGGTCGAGCAGTGTCACACCTTCGTAGAGCAGCCGCAGCGCCAGGAGAGAGAGTAGCACCGCCAGCACCCGGTGAAAGGTCTTGTCGTTCATCTTCACCAGGACGTGTTTGCCGATCACCGTGCCGAGGAAGCCGCTGAGCACCATGGCAACGATGAGCCCGACATAGGGACCGTAGGCGAAGCCCAGCAGGCCGAAGGCGACGACCTTGATGAGGTGCTGCGCGACCATGCAGGCGGAGTGCGTCGCGACATGCTCCAGGCGGCCGAGCTTCATGGTCTTCACCATGGCCGAGACGAAGCTGCCCGTGGCGCCGAAGAACATGGTGAGAAAGGAGGAGAAGACGCCGGTCAAGATGACCTTGAAGCGGCCGGGCGCCGTCACCGGTGGCGCCCAGACCGACCAGAGGATGAAGCAGGCCAGACCGATGTTGAGCACGGCCGGCGGCAGCTGCACCACGGTCATGCCGCCGATCGCCGCGCCGATCAGGCTGCCCAGGCAGAACAGCAGGATGATCCGCCATTCGACGCCGCGGATCATGATCGCCGCGCGGCCGGCGTTGGAGCCGATCTGCACTACGCCGTGCACCGGGATCAGCGCGTGGGCCGGCATCAGCACCGCCATCACGGCGATCAGCACGATGCCGCCGCCGATGCCGGCGGCGGCGGTGAGGAAGGAGGTCGCCGCGCTCACGGCGATCAGGGCCACCGAAGCCGTCAGCCCGACATCGGCGGGTACCAGCCACTCGAACATCTGCTTTTGGATCCGAAAAAGGGAGACGTGCTCTGTACCACATAGCAGCCGCAAGTCGGTGAACAGTCAACCTCCCGCAGGACCAGCATAGGCGAGAAGGCCTCAATAACCATCCGAGTAGATCATGCGCAGATCCCAGTGCGCGAGGTCGTTCGGCAGGCATCCGGCCGCCTGCCAGGCATCTGGCCTATTCCCGGTGACGTAACGCCGCACCAGGATGCCGGGCAGGAAACCATCGATCCCGCGCGTATCATCTACGGCCTTGAAGCCCGCCCTGTTCAGCGCTGCCAGCTGATGCGGTGAAAGTGTCGCCGACCAGATGGCGAGCTGCGCCCCACCGAATGCGCTCTGGGCCGCGACAAGCAGGTCCTCGAGCATTCCATCGCTGCTCGCGGTCCAGTCGAGGATATGGAAACGTGTCGGTCTTCGGTCGCGATCCATGCGCACGGCGAGATAGCCTTCAAGCTGTGACTCGTCGCAGAAGACGAAGCCATAGGCATTCAACGGATTGCCGAAACGCCAGTTGAAATAGACTTCATCGCGCTGATGGCGGATGCGGCCGTCCGAACCGAGGCGGCGGACAAGCGCCGCCATATCGGCGGGACGCGGCTCCGTGCGGAGCGTCAGCCGCGACCCCAACGCCCGCAGCCGCTCAGCGGCCCCTGCCGGCGCTGGCGCCTTGGGGCGGATCAGCGTCCTGTGCGCCCCCGCCAGTTCCCAGCCGGTGCGCCGGGAAAGAATGTAGGTTCCCGGGTTAGCGCTGAAGTTGAAGGCATAGTCGTAGCCGTGCCGCAAGAGATCCTGCTCGGCGGCCATGTCGATCATCTGAAAGAGGCCGCGCTTGCGGTGCGCTGGCGCGATGACGGTATCCCCGCCGACAGGAGCAGAGAAGCTTCTCAGGGGATCGCCCATTTCCCAACGGGCACCGATCATACCCCGCATGCCGACCACCTGTCCCTCGGTTACGACGAGGTAGAGAAGCGGTTCGGGAAAGTAGGGATTGTGCTCGTACTTCCACCGCATGTAGCGGTCATTGAGCGTCAGGTCATCGGACCAGAGATGAACCTGGAGGGCCAGTACCTGGTCCCTCAGTTCCGGAACATAGCGAATGACTTCGTAACTCATCCTTCTGGCCTTCGCTCGGCTATCGTCGCTTGCCGGGCAGCGGCCCGCTGCCCGGCGCTCACCTTCAAGATAGCAGCGGCGATTTCGTCCATGGTGAGTCGACCCGCGCGCTGCGCTGCGGCCGCGGACATCCGCTTCAAGGTAGCCTTGTCTGCTAGCAAGCGCTTGATCGCTGCAGCCAGCGTCGCCGGAGTCAAGGGGTCGACCACTACGCCGGTCTTCCCGGGGACGACGGTCTCAGGCAACCCTCCGGAGCGGCTCACAATGACCGGGCAGCCACAGGCCTGGGCTTCCAGCGAGACCCGCCCGAGACCTTCCTGCAGCCTGGCCGGATCCGTCGGTACTACGCAGAGCGTCGCTCTGTTGTAGGCCTCGACCAAAGTGGACTGGTCGGAGATGCCCCGATAGTCCAGATAGGGTCTCGATGCCGAAATCTTCTGCCAGTCCGTCGTCTCGGAGAACCCACTCCAGATCGCCTCGGAGCCGTGGATCTCGAGTTTTGCATCGACGCCTTCGGCGTGCAGTAGATCCATGGCAGCGACCAGGATGTGCAGTCCCTTGAGGCGCACCGTCGCGCCGGCAAAGAGCACCCGGTTTTCGTCTCTGTGTATTTCCGGCAGTCGGCGGAAAACTCCGGGCTTAAGGCCTTCGTGCACTACGCTCACCTTGCCTTCGCTCACGCCCCAGTCGACCAGCAAGTTCTTCACATAGCCGGATACCGCAAGCACCCAGTCGATGCGACGGTTTATCTCCTCCGGCGAACAGTTGTGCCCCTCCAGATTGCTGTCGATCACCCGCAACAGGCCACGGGCAAGCGGCAGGTGGCCCATCGCCAGCAGCAGGAAATCGGCCCGCTGGGATAAGACAATGTCGAAGCAGCGAATGCTCAAGAAGGAGAGGTGCCGATCGAGCGACTGACCTTGATGGACACTGTAGTAACAGACTCCTTCGTGCTCGTAGTTCTCGTCCTCGTCCAGAGCCGCTAAGACCGTCACCTCGGCACCCGCTCTGCGCAGACTGGCGGCCAGTTCGAAGAATGTGGTGGGACCGCCTCCCATCGGGCGCCGCGGCGAGATCCGGCCACGCTGATGAGGCAGCATGAGCACCCTCGGCGCGTCACCTTTCGCAGGCGGCAGGTTGTCGAAGGCGGGTTTTCTGCGCCAGAGGATCGCACCACCTCGCAAAGCGACGTCGTTGTCGATGGCCTGGCGCATGGCTCTGGCGTCGCCCCAGAGTTGGCGAAGCTGCGATTCGTGGTCCAGGATGGCATGCTGCCAAGCCTCGACGGCCTCGCGCCTCAGTTCCAGCCGGTCAAATTCCCACTGCCCCCCGATGATCTTGTTGTTTATCGCATCGCTGCGCGCGGCATAGGGGAAGTCGGCGTAATACCACAGCGCCTCCAGCGGGTCTCCCGCAGCCCGGCGCCGCCGGAAGGCCTCCTCCGCCGCGCTGCGCGCGAGCCGGTGGTCGACATGGTCTCCGAAGGCCAGAGGGCAGACCAGAGTGGCCCCGGGCGGCAACTCCCGCACCAGCACGTCGATGATCTTTCGCAGCAGCCCCCTGTCGTCCGGCAAGGGACCCCCCTTCAGCATTTCCAGGCTCGTGTAAAGGATCCGACGCTGACCGCCGAACCGCTGATCCCGGTAGAGTGCGTCGGAATAAGAGAAATGTCGGCAGACCGCACCCAGACGTGCGGAACTCCGACGGTCTTCTTCTCGCCGCGCTTCGACGGACACCGCCGCCCCGCTTCGCTGGAGTGTCAGCCGGGCGAATTCGGAAAGCGGTCCGGGCGGAGGGTCGCCGGCAAAGAGGCTCCAGATCGCCACATCTTCGCCGGCAGCGACCTGGGCTGAGATTCTGCCGCCGCAGGAATAGACCACATCATCCAGGTGCGGTGAAAGATAGATCCACATCTTCGGCGACAGCCCATTGGTCCAGCCGTACTTCTAACCCTCTTGCCAGCGGCCGCCGATGGGCCCTCGATACCTTCTCGCTCCGCTGCCCCACGATGCTACCAAATCAACCGCGTCATTTGAAACCACATGACCTCGTCGCGGTTGAACTGCCTAGCGAGCTGACAGCTCCGCGGCGACGTCGCGAAAAGCCGGCAGAGCGCGCTCGACCATGTCGTCGGTTGCGGTGAGACAGATCCGGAAGTGCTGCGGCGTCTGCAGCACGCTGCCCGGCATGATGAAGACATCGCGGTCGGCCAGCAGATCGAAGAAACGCTCGCCGTCGCCGCCGGGCACCCGCCCGAAGAGATAGAAGGTGCCCTCAGGCTCGATCATGTCGTAACCCCACTGGCTGAGGGCACCGCACATGCGGTCGCGCCGGCGGGTCAGGGCGGCGATGTCGATGGTCAGGTTCTCGAGGTCCGGGACGGCGTGCTGCATGAGGGCGCTGGCGAAGGCCCAGCCGAGCGAGACCTGGGTGATGAAGAAGGCCTCGCGCAGGGCCTCGCGCTCGGCCCGCGGCATGAGCGGCGAGACCGCGAGGTAGCCGAGACGCTGGCCCGGCGCCAGCAGCACCTTGCCGTAGCTGTAATCGATCAGCGACCAGGGATAGACCGCCGCCGGGCTGACGAAGCCGCGGCCGTCGAAGCGCAGGCGCCGGTAGGGCTCGTCCGACAGCAGGAAGATGCGGCGGCCAAGGCGCGCCGAGGCGCGGTCCAGCAACCCGGCCAGCGCCTCCAACTGCGCGCGCGGATAGATGCGCCCCGTCGGGTTATGCGGCGAGTTCACCACCACAATGCGCGTGCGCGGCGTGATCACCGCCTCGATGGCATCGAGATCGAGGTCGAAGGTCCCCGGATGAAGCGGCGCGCGCACCTCCCTCGCCTCGACGGCACTCAAGGTCGCGCCGTAGCAGAACCAGCCGGGCAGCGGCGTGATCACCTCGTCGCCGGCGGCCAGCAGCAGGCGGAAGGCCAGGGTGATGGCCCCGAAGGCGCCGCCGGTCATGGCGAAGTCGTCGGGCTCGAAGTCGAGGCCGAGTTCTTTGGAAAGACTTGCCGCGAGGAACTCCCGCGGTTCGACCTCGCTTGCCTTGTAGGCAAACCAGGCATGGTTCTTCGGCTCCGCGTTGCGCTGCAGGGCCTGTACCAGGCCGGGCAGCGGAAATTCCTGCGGGTTGCCGAAGGTGAAGTCGCAGATGCCGGCGTCGCCCCGGCGCTGGCCGTAGCGCGAGTCGAAGAAGAACGCCTGCACGGCCGCCATGCTGGCCTGGGCGGCACGGCTGCTGTCGGAAACCACAGAGCTCATGGACTGTCCCCTCTTGCCCGCCCCCGCAACACCGGCGACCGGGGGCGGGGGGCGGCAGCCCCGCAAGCGGGGCCGTCTGCTTCTAACCGGCGACGGCGATCCTGTCGAGGGTCAGCGGCAGCAGAGCAGGACGTGCATTTCCCACGCGAGGCACTAGACTGCGCCGCCATGACGAGCCCCGAGAGCCCCGAGCGCGCTGCGGTGCCGGCGCCGGAGATCCTGGCGCCGAGCGATGCCGCCTATGCCCGGGCCGCCGCCCTGCTGCGCGCCGGCGGGCTGGTCGCCTTCCCCACTGAGACGGTCTACGGCCTGGGCGCCGATGCCACCTCGGATGCGGCCGTCGCCGGCATCTTCGCCGCCAAGGACCGCCCCCAGTTCAACCCGCTGATCGTGCACTTCACTTCCGTCGAGGCCGCGGCAGCGGAGGTGGTCTTCGATGATCGCGCCCGTGCCGTCGCGGCCGCCTTCTGGCCGGGGCCGCTGACCCTGGTGCTGCCGCGCCGGGCCGGCAGCCGGCTTTCCCTGCTGTGCAGCGCCGGGCTCGACACCCAGGCCGTGCGCCTGCCGGCCCACCCCATCGCCCAGCGCCTGCTGGCGGAAACCGGCCGCCCCGTGGCGGCGCCCAGCGCCAACGCCTCGGGCCGCATTAGCCCGACCGAGGCCGGCCATGTCGCCGCCTCGCTGGGCGCACGGGTGCCGCTGATCCTCGACGGCGGGCGCTGCGCCGTCGGCCTCGAGTCGACGGTGCTGGACCTCTCCGGCGCGCAGCCCGCGGTCCTCCGCCCGGGCGCCGTTACGGTGCAAGACCTGACCCCATATGCCGGGGCCCTGGTCGAGGCGGTCGGAAGCGTGGAGAACGGCGGGTCGAACGGCCTCAAGGGCCCGGGCCTGCTCAGCAGCCACTACGCGCCGGGTCATCCCGTTCGCCTGGGCGCGACGGCGGTCGCCGGCGACGAGGCCCTGCTCGCCTTCGGCCCGGAGGTGCCGCAGGGCGCCGCCGAGACTCTGAACCTCAGCTCCGCGGGCGACCTCACCGAGGCCGCGGCGCACCTCTTCGCCTATCTCCACCGCCTCGACGCCTGTGCCGTGCGGGCCATCGCCGTCATGCCGATCCCGGAGACGGGGCTGGGCACCGCCATCAACGACCGCCTGCGCCGCGCCGCCGCGCCGCGCGGCTGACGCCGGGGCCGGCAGAGGCGGACTCGCCACGACCGCCGGAGACCACTAGATTGCCCTCCATGGATGCCCCTGCCCCCAAGACCGCCGAACTGGACGCGCTGAAACAGCGCCTTGTCGAGGCGCTGGGCAACAAGGCCGTGGTCAGCGAGACCGAGGCCATGGCACCCTTCCTGGCCGAGCAGCGCGGCCGCTATCAGGGCGTCGCGCCCTTCGTGGTGCGGCCGGCCTCGACCGCAGAGGTCGCCACGGCGGTCAGGCTCTGTGCCGAAGCCGGCGTGCCGGTCGTGCCCCAGGGCGGCAACACCGGGCTGGTCGCCGGCGGCATCCCCTTCGCCGAGGACGGCGCGGTGCTGCTCAGTCTCGGGCGCCTGAACCGGATCCGCGAGGTCAACGCCACCGACTACTCGATCACAGTCGAGGCCGGCTGCATCCTGCAGCAGGTTCAGGAGGCCGCCGAGCGAGCCGACCGGCTGTTCCCCCTGAGCCTCGGCGCGGAAGGCTCCTGCCAGATCGGCGGCAACCTCTCGACCAATGCCGGCGGCGTGCACGTGCTGCGCTACGGCAACGCCCGCGACCTGGTGTTGGGGCTGGAGGTGGTGCTGCCGGACGGCCGCATCTGGGACGGCCTGCGCGCGCTGCGCAAGGACAACACCGGCTATGCCCTGAAGCACCTCTTCGTCGGGGCCGAAGGCACCCTCGGCATCATCACGGCTGCCTGCCTCAAGCTCTTCCCGCGCCCGGCGGAGACTGCCGTCGCCTTCGTTGCCGTGCGCGATCCGGCGGCGGCCGTGGAACTGCTCGGCCGTTCCCGTGCCGCCACGGGCGATCGGGTGAACGCCTTCGAGCTGATCCCGCGCATCGGCCTCGACTTCGCGCTGAAGCACGTGGCGGGGATCGAGGATCCGCTACAGGAGCCCAGCGCGTGGTACGTGCTGGTCGAACTGGCCTCCGGGCGCGCCGACGGCACGCTGCGCGAGAACCTGGAGGACTTCCTGGCCACGGCCGCCGAAGACGGTCTGGTCAGCGATGCGGCGCTCGCCGCCAACCAGCGCCAGGCCCAAGCCTTCTGGGCGATCCGGGAGGGCATGGTCGAGGCTCAGAAGTTCGAGGGCGGCTCGATCAAGCACGACGTCTCCGTCGCGGTTTCCAAAGTGCCGGACTTCATCGCCCGCGCCACGGCGCTGGTTGAGGAAATGGTGCCGGGCATCCGCCCGGTGTCCTTCGGACATGTCGGCGACGGCAACGTGCACTTCAACCTGTCCCAGCCCGTCGATGCCGACCGCGAGGCCTTCCTGGCGCGCTGGGAGGAGGTAAACGAGGCGGTGCACGAGCTGGTCGTGGAGATGGGCGGCTCGATCTCCGCCGAGCACGGCATCGGCCGCCTGAAGCTGGCCGAGAACGCCCGCTTCAAGTCCGCCGTGGAGCTCGACCTCATGCGCGCCGTCAAGCAGGCCCTCGACCCCCGGGGCCTGATGAACCCCGGCAAGGTCATCGAGCGCTAGCCGCTTTGCGCGACTGCGCCGTGGTCGCCAGCACGATGCCGCTGACGATGGCGGCGATGCCGACCGCGTGGAAGGCTTCGAGGCGCTCGCCCAGAAAGACGAAGGCGAGCAGCGCGGCGAAGACCGGCACCAAGTGCATGAACAGGCCGCCGGTGTTGGGCCCCAGCACCTCGATGCCGCGGTTGAAGCAGAAAAAGGCCAGCAGCGAGGCGAAGACCACCACGTAGGCGACGGTCAGGAGGGACTCCTGCGTGACCGGCATGGCGCGGAAGGCAACGGCCTCCAGCAGGTAGACCGGCAGCAGGAAGACCAGCGCCATCATCATGGTGGCCGCCAGCAGCGACTGCGGATGCAGGCCGGGCGGGCGGCGCTTCACCAGCACGGTGTAGAGCGACCAGAACAGCACCGCCGCCAGCATGGTGAGATCGCCAGTGTTGAAGCTGAGGGATCTCAGCTGGCCAAGATCACCGCGGGTCACCACCACCGCGACCCCGACGAGCGAGATCGCCGTCGCCAGCACGATGCGGCCGGTGATCGGCTCGCGGTAGAGGGCCCAGGAGAGCACCGGGACCAGCACCGGGCAGATGGCGACCAGCAGCGCCGCGTTGGTCGCCGTGGTGTAGTTGACCGAGAGATAGAGCGCGGTGTGGAAGGCCGCCATGCCGAAAAAGCCGAGCAGGGCCAACTTGCGCCAGTTGCGCCGGATCTCGGGCCAGTCGCGCCTCAGCTTCGGCCAGGCGAAGGGCAGCAGCAGGGCGAGCGCCAGCACCCAGCGCCAGAAGCTGAGGCCCACCGGCGGCACCTCGGCGTGGACCAGCCGGCCGATGAAGATGTTGCCGCCCCAGCAGGCCGCAGAGATCGTCAGGAATGCGGCAGCGGCCAGCGGCGAGGCCGCGGAGCGGTCGGGTGTCATGGGAGCAGCGGAACCGGCGGGCTAATCGAGCTTCTTGCCGTCGAGCTCGCGCCGCGCCCTGGCCTCTTCGGCCGTGGCTTTCTTGCGATCGGCTTTGGTGCGGCCGAACCGGGTGCGGTTGGCGGCGGCCTGCGCCTCCTTCTCGGCGCGCACCCGCCGCTTCTTCGCCTGGCGGAGATTGACGATCTCGGTCATGGGGCGATGTTAGGCGATGGCGCCCGGTCTGTCAGCCACGGCGCGACATCGACCTTTGGAGCGGACGGCGCTGCACGTTGGAAACAGGGAATTGCCGCGGCAGGATCGCCCAAACCTGCCGCTGCAGCCTGCTTCAAGACGGCCGCGCGGGGGACCGGCATTTCAACCGCTCCCCGGGCTTAGGCCGTCACTCCGCAAGGCCACCGCGGCCGCCGTCGCCCGCAGGGCCGCGTTCTCGGCGCGCAGTTGCTCCAACTCGGCGCGCAGCGGCGCCAGGGCCGGCTCCAGCTCTTCCAGGGTGAAGCGCTGCGGCAGGTGCTGCGGGCAGTTCCAGTCGAGCGCCGCCACGGTGATCACGACGGCCCGTTCCGGCAGCGCGCGGTAGTTCGGCTCGTGCAAGCGGGCGACGAGCTCGGCATCGTCTTCCCGGTCGACGATGCGGGCATGCCCCCAGACCTTGAGACGGCGGCGGTTGGGATAGTCGACGAGGATGAGCGACACGCGGTCGTCACCCTTCAGGTTGCCGACGCTCAGGTACTGGCGGTTGCCGCGGAAATCGGCGTAGGCCAGCGTCCTGTCGTCCAGCACCTTGAGAAAGCCGGCCGGCCCGCCGCGGAACTGCACGTAGGGCCAGCCGCTCTCGCCGACGCTGGCCTGGTAGAAGCCGTCGCGGCCGGCGATGAACTCGGCCTCGGCCGGCCCGATGGCATCGCCGGGGGCGGCCTCGGGCGCGAGCAACTTGGCGTAGCCCCGGGCCGAGCCCTGGCGGGCCTGCTCCTCGAGAACCCTGGGGGTAAAGGCGATCTCGGCGAAAGCGCGGGCCATGACGGTCTCCTCTGCGGTCGGAAGCGGCGGCTGCAGGGAAGATGGCATCTTAACGACAAGATAATAATATGCTATCTCTTCAACTGACTCTTCCATAAAATAGAATAATGGATCGCTTCCGGGAGCTCTCGACTTTCGTCGCGGTGGCCGAGACCGGCGCATTCAACGCGGCGGCGCGGCAGCTCGGCATGTCACCGCCGGCGGCGACGCGTCTGGTCACGGCGCTGGAAACGCGGCTCGGGGCCCGGCTGTTCACCCGCACCACCCGCCGTGTCGCCCTGACCGAGACCGGCGCGCGGCTGCTGGAGGACGCCCGGCGCATCCTGGCCGAACTCGAGGGAGCCGAAACCGCGGCCGGCGGCGCCACTCTGCTGCCACGCGGCCATCTGCGCCTGACAGCGCCGGTGATCTTCGGCCAGCGCATTCTGGCGCCCATCCTGCGCGACTATCTCGACGCCTTTCCGGCGGTGACCGCCGCCGCGCTCTTCGTCGACCGCAACGTGAACCTGCTGGACGAGGGCCTCGACGTCGCCCTGCGCATCGGCCCGCTGCCGGACTCGACGCTCTCGGCGCGGCGCGTCGGCAGCGTGCGGCAGGTCCTGGTCGCCGCTCCGGCCTACCTGGAGCGCCAGGGCGCACCGGCATCGCCGGACGGGCTGAAGCAGCACCGGGTGATCTTCCCGAGCAGCGTCAGCGACGTCCCCTCCTGGTCCTTCCTCGCCGGGGGCAGGCAGCGCAGCGTCCGGCTCTCCCCGGCCCTCACCGTGAACAGCCTGGAGGCCGCGATCGAAGCGGCGCGGGCCGGCTGGGGCGTGACCCGTGTCCTGTCCTACCAGGTCGCCGACGCCCTCGGCACAGGAGACCTGGTGGAACTGCTCGGCGCCTTCGAGGACCGCGCCCTTCCGGTCCACCTGCTGCACGCCGAAGGCCGCCGGCCGGAAGCCAAGATCCGCAGCTTCGTCGACTTCGCCGCCGAGCGCCTGCGCGCGCAGGAAGACCGCCTGCTGGCGCGTTAACTCAAGGGAAGCGCTAGCAGCCGCCCGCGTCCGGCGAGCGGTTCTTCGATGCCGGCGAGCCGCAGCATGTGCCAGGCCAGCGCCTGGTTGCTGGTCACCACCGGCTTGCCGAGACGCGCCTCGGCTTCCTCGATGACGCCGGCGGCGCGCAGGTTGGTGCAGGAGACGAAGACGCCGTCGCAGTCGGCAGCCTGGCCCACCGTCAGCATGGCCTGCAGGACGCAGCGCGGGGTCATGCGCGCGACGATGCCGTCTTCGGCCACCTCGAAGGACCCGAAGGAAACGGTCTCCAGCCCCGCGGCGGCGAGGTTGTCCCGCATGGCCGCGGAGACCTCCGCTACGTAGGGCGTCACGAAGCCGAGGCGGCGGACCGCCAGGGCCTTCAGCGCCGCCTTGGCGGCAGTCATCGGGTTGGTCACGGCGATGCCGGGATGCAGGCTGCGGACGATGTCGGCGACCCGGGCCTCGCCGATCACCGTGCTGCCCGAGGTGCAGGCATAGGCGATGACATCGAAGGGCACGGCCGCCGGCAGCAGCCCGACGGCGGCCGGCAGGGCTGCTTCCATGGTGGCCAGGTTCTCCGGCGTGACCTCGGGCAGGCTCGGCACCCGGCTGTAGTGCAGCCGCACCGCGGCGTCGCCGAGCAGCAAAGGAAACTCCTGCTCGACGACCTCGTCGGTCTGCAGCAGCACCACGCCGAGACGGCGGACGGCCGCCGCTGCGTCTGCGCTGTCGGTTTCGAACGGCAGGCGCATCAGATCACCGGCAGTTCCGGCGCCGCGCGGCGGGTCAGCAGCTGCGGGCCGTCTTCGCGGATCACGATGTTCTCCTCGTGCACCATGACCTTGCCCGGCGCGAAGGTCATGCCCGGCTCCAGGGTCAGCACCATGCCGGGCGCGAGCTCGGTGTCGTCCCAGGGCGCGTGCGAGGGCCACTCGGTGAGCTGCATGCCGAGGCCGTGGCCGAGACGCCCGACGTCATTGCCCAGGGCGCCGCCGGCGTCCAGCACGTTCTGCATGGCGGTAAAGAGATCGGCGCAGGTGGCGCCGGGTCGCGCGGCGGCAAGCCCCGCTTCCGTCGCCTGCCAGACCACGCGGTAGGCGCGCGCGGCGGCCTCCTCGGCACGGCCGACGGCGAAGTTGCGGTCAAAGTCGCAGTAGTAGCCGTCGAAGACGCAGCCGGTATCGAGGATCAGCACGTCGCCCGCTGCGAGGCGCCGTTCCGAGGGCGGCGAGATGATATCGCCGTAACCGCCCGGGCCGGCGGCGCCGACCAGGTAGGCGACGTCGTCGACGCCGCGGCGCAGGCATTCCATCTTGAAGGCGCGGAACACCTCGACCTCGCTCTGCCCGGCGGCGAAGAGCCGCGGCGCCGCCTGGAAAGCACCGGAGACCGCCTCGGCGACGTAGGCGATCTTCGCGATCTCGCGTGCGGATTTCCGGCTGCGCTGGGCGCGGAAGATCGCGGTCCAGTCCTTAAAGGTCGCCTCGGGCAGCGCCGCCTGCAGCGCCTCGAAGTCCGCGAGCGGCATGCGCAGATGGGTCTCATGCCCTTTCAGGATGCCGAGGCGCGGGGCCGGCCCGGCCAGCTCGCGCAGGGTATCGGCGAGCAGCGTCAGGCCGTCGTCCTGCGGCTGCGGCGAGGGCCAGGCGCGGATGTCGTCGATCCAGGTTCGCGCCATGCAGTCGACGCCGATGGTCGGGATCACCGCCACCGGCTTGCCCTCGGCCGGCACCACCAGAAACCAGGGCCGCGTCGGGCTCTGCCAGAACTGGGTCAGAAATCCGCTGAAGTAGCGCAGCTCGATCTCGGTGGTGAGCAGCAGGGCATCGAGCCCCTGCGCCCGCATCAGGGCCTGGGTCTGCTTCGTGCGCCCGGCGAATTCCTCCTCCGGAAAGCCGCGCGGCGGTGCCTCGGTCTTCGCTGTCACGGCCTGCGCTCCACAGAGCCTCACCTGCCCTCATGCTAAAGAACCGCCTCTCTTGAGGAAAGGCGCGCGATGCCAGCGCATTGCCTTCTGCGGCCCGCTGCTCCATCTTCCAGGCGGGTAGTCTGCAGGCTTCGCTCCGGGAGAAACCAAGTTATGACCTACACGGCGCCGATCACCGAGCTGCGTTTCGCGCTGGACGCCATTGCCGACCTGCCCGGCATCGCCCGGCTGCCGGGTTACGAGGAGGCGACCCCGGATCTGGCGACGGCCATCCTGGAGGAGGCCGGCCGGCTCGCCGGCGAAGTCATGGCACCTCTGAACCACCCGGGCGACCGCGAGGGCTCGGCCTTCGAGAACGGCGTGGTGCGCACGCCCGACGGCTTTCCGGAGGCCTACCGCCAGTTCGTCGAGGGCGGCTGGAACGCCCTGCCCTTCGACCCCGACTTCGGCGGCCAGGGCCTGCCCTGGAGCCTCGCCACCGCGGTGCAGGAGATGTGGCAGGCGGCCAACCTCTCGTTCGGGCTCTGCCCGCTCTTGACCGCCGGGGCCGTGGAGCTGCTGCAGGCCCACGGCAGCGACCAGCAGAAGATGGACTACCTGGCGAAGCTCATCTCCGGCGAGTGGACCGGCACCATGAACCTGACGGAGCCGCAGGCCGGCTCCGACGTCGGGGCGCTCAAGACGCGCGCCGTGCGCAACGGCGACCACTACCTGATCACCGGCCAGAAGATCTACATTACCTGGGGCGAGCATGACTGCGCCGACAACATCGTGCACATGGTTCTTGCCCGCCTGCCCGATGCGCCGCAAGGCACCAGGGGCATCAGCCTCTTCCTGGTGCCCAAGTACATCGTCAACGAGGACGGCAGCCTGGGGCCGCGCAACGACCTGCGCTGCGTCTCCCTCGAACACAAACTGGGCATCAAGGCCTCGCCCACGGCGGTCATGTCCTACGGCGATTCCGGCGGCGCCGTCGGCTACCTGATCGGCGCGGAGAACCAGGGCATGGCCTGCATGTTCACCATGATGAACAATGCGCGCCTCGCCGTCGGCCTGCAGGGCGTCGCCATCGCAGAGCGCGCCTACCAGCAGGCCCGCGCCTATGCCTTCGAGCGGGTGCAGAGCCGCGCGATCGACGGCGGGCGAGGGAGCAAGGGGGACTCCGTCGCGATCGTCCGCCATCCGGACGTGCGCCGCATGCTGGCCACCATGAAGGCGCGCACCGCAGCGGCGCGAAGCCTGACCTATTGGGCGGCCGCCGCCCTCGACCGCAGCAAGAAGGAGCCGGACGCGGAGGACCGCGCGGCGGCGCAGGCGCGGCTCGACCTCTTGATCCCCATCGTCAAGTCGTGGTGCACCGACGTCGCCTGCGAGGTCGCCTCGCTGGGCGTGCAGGTGCACGGCGGCATGGGCTTCATCGAGGAGACCGGCGCCGCCCAGCACTACCGCGACGCCCGCATCCTGCCGATCTACGAGGGCACCAACGGCATCCAGGCGCTCGACCTCCTGGGCCGTAAGCTGCTGCGCGACAAGGGCGCGGCCATGACCCAGCTGATCCAGGAACTGCGCGCCGGCCTGCCGCAGGACGAGGCTCTGCGCCAGCCGCTGGCCGAAGCCATCGCAGAGCTCGACAAAGCCACTGCCTGGCTGCTGGAGAACGGCGCGAAAGACATCGTCCAGGGCGCCGCCGGGGCGACGCCCTACCTCAATCTCTGCGGCACCGTGCTCGGCGCCTGGCTGCTGGCCCGCGCCGCGGCGGCCGGCGACGACGCAGCCCGGACGAAGACGGCGCGCTTCTACGCGGACAACCTGCTGGGCGAGTCGGCCGGCCTCGCCCGGGCCGTCACCGAAGGCGCCGCGTCGACCCTGGCCTTCGCCGACGACGACTTCTGAGTATGGGCAATGCCGGCGATCTCGGCCCCTGCCCGGTCTGCGGGCGGAGGATGATCGACGGGCCCAGCGTCGACCGGCACCACTGGGTGCCGAAGAGCGAAGGCGGGTGCGAGACGGAAGCCATCCACCTGGTCTGCCACCGCATGATCCACCGGGTGTTCGACGAGCGCGAGTTGGCGACGGCCTACGCCGACCCGGCGGCGGTGCGCGACCACCCGGAGATCGCGCGCTTCGTCGCCTGGGTGCGCAAGCAGCCGCCGGAGTACGTCGACTGGCCGAAGAGCCCGCGCAAGCGGCGGTAGGTAAAGCCGAAAAAATCGCCCGGCGCCGGGGAATGGCGACGCCGGGCGGATTTGCAGAGTGACGGTTTTCGGTCCGGGAGTGAGACCGGACCTTTCCGCCTTGGCCTGACTGGGCAAGGCCGTCACCGCCGCGCGGAGGTCATTGGTGGGGACCACCTCCGATGATCGCGGCGACAGAAAATATCCTAACCGAGGCTCGCCGCCTTTGCCTTGACTCAAGTCAAACGGGACGAACTTTCTCCCGGCACCGCTGCTTCGCGCCGCCATCTTCGGGTTGATCTCGGGCCGCAGCCCCGACATGCTGCGCCCTCGGCCGACCCGATGTTTTCCGCGGCACCTGCGGCCGCCGGGTCGCGCCGGACAACGAGAAAACGACCAGGGGGGCGGCATGGGCGCCGAACGCACACTTCTCGCCATCGACCAGGGCACCACCTCGAGCCGCGCCATCCTGTTTTCCGGCACCGGCCACCGCCTCGGCCAGGCGCAGCAGGAGTTCCCCCAGCACTTTCCGCAGTCGGGCTGGGTCGAGCACGACGTCGAGGATATCTGGCGCGACACCGTAAAGGTGATGCAGGGCGCCCTCGCCGATGCCGGAGTCAGTGCCGACAGCGTCGCAGCTATCGGCATCACCAACCAGCGCGAGACCACGGTGATCTGGGACCGCGCCACCGGCGAGGCGATCCACAAGGCGATCGTCTGGCAGGACCGGCGCACCGCCGGGCTGTGCCAGAAGCTGCGCGCCGAAGGCGCCGAGGAGATGGTGCGCCGGCGCACCGGCCTGCTGCTCGACCCCTACTTCTCCGGCACCAAGATCGCCTGGCTGCTGGACAATGTGGCGGGGGCGCGCGAACGGGCCGAACGCGGCGAACTCGCCTTCGGCACCATCGACTGCTTCCTGCTGTGGCGCCTGACCGGCGGCAGGGTGCACGCGACCGACGCCACCAACGCCGCGCGCACGCTGATCTACGACATCGAGCGTCAGGTCTGGGACCCGGAGCTTCTGAAGCTGCTCAACATCCCCGAAAGCCTGCTGCCGGAGGTGCGCGACAGCGACGCCGACTTCGGCGAGACGGAACCCGGCATCCTCGGCCGCGCCGTTCCCATCGGCGGCATTGCCGGCGACCAGCAGGCCGCCACCGTCGGCCAGGCCTGCTTCGAAGCCGGCATGATGAAGTCGACCTACGGCACCGGCTGCTTTGCGCTGTTCAACACCGGCGACAAGCTGGTGCATTCGGAAAACCGCCTGCTCTCGACCATCGCCTACCGCCTCGGCGGCAAGACCACCTATGCCCTGGAAGGCAGCATTTTTGTCGCCGGCGCGGCGGTGCAGTGGCTGCGCGACGGCCTCGGCATCATCAAGTCGGCGGCGGAGACCGAGGCCCTGGCCAAGCAGGCCGACGGCAAGCAGCAGGTGTATCTCGTCCCGGCCTTCACCGGCCTCGGCGCGCCCTACTGGGACGCGGAGGCGCGCGGCGCGCTGCTCGGCCTGACCCGCGCCAGCGGCCCGGCGGAGATCGCCCGCGCGGCGCTGGAAGCCGTGTGCTACCAGACCCGCGACCTGCTGGAGGCGATGCGCGCCGACGGCGCCAGCGGCCTGGAGGCCCTGCGGGTCGACGGCGGCATGGTGGCCAACGACTGGCTGCTGCAGATGCTGGCCGACATCCTGGGCGTGGCGGTGGAGCGGCCGGTGGTGGCCGAGACCACGGCGCTGGGCGCTGCCTACCTGGCGGGGCTCAATCAGGGCCTCTTCAGCGACTTGGCGGCCGTTGCCGCCCAGTGGCAGAGCGAGGCGCGCTTCGAGCCGCAGATGCCGGCGCCGGAGCGCGACGCCCGCTATGCCGGCTGGCAGGACGCCGTGGCCCGGGTGCGCAGCGGCGGCTGAGGGGCGCTTTCCAGGACTGGATTCTGTTAACCCGCTCGGCCTACGATTGACGATGCGGGCCCGCGGGGGGCCCTGGGATGTTCGGGAGAAGCAGTTGGTCGAGCGGACGATGGAAAGCGTACGGATCCCGATTGCCGAAATCTACGTGCCGGCCAAGCGCCGCAGTACCCTGAAGCCGGAACAGGTCGATGCTCTGGCCCAGAGCATCATGGAAGAAGGCTTGAAGATGCCGATCTCCGTGCGCAAGGGTAACGGCCGCTACGTGCTGCAGGAAGGCCTGCACCGCCTGGAGGCCTGCCGCGCGCTGGGCGAGGAAACCATCGAAAGCATCATCGTCCGAGCCCGCCAGCACTGACTGTCGCCCCCTTGGTCCTGCCGCCTCGGCATCACGCAGGTGCTTCACACGCCCGAAGGCGCCACGGCGCCGCGGTTGTCACCCGCTGCCGTCTGTGGTCCGATCCTGCCGGTCGGCGCGACCGACGGTGTCAAGCAGTTCGAGGGAGAGCACGAATGGGATTCCGTCTGCCTGCCGCGGTCCTCTGCGGCCTTTTGATCTTCGCCGCGACCGCCGCCGAGGCGGTGACACTGGAGCGGATCCGCGACAGCGGTGTCATCAAGCTCGGCTACCGCAGCGACGCCGCCCCCTTCTCCTCCGTCGCGACCGACGGCCGGGTCGTCGGCTACACCATCGCCCTCTGCGAGTCGGTGGCCGGTGCGGTACGCAGCTACCTGAAACGCGAGGACATCGCCGTCGAGCTGGTGCCGGTGACGGCGGAGGACCGCTTCGAGGTGCTGCAGGCCGGCGGCATCGACCTGCTCTGTGGCGCCACCACGGTGACACTGTCACGGCGTGAGATCGTCGACTTCAGCCTGACCACCTTCGTCACCGGCTCCAGCGTGCTGTTCCGCAAGGAAGGCCCCTCGAACTTCGTCGACCTCGCGGGCCACAAGGTTGGGGTGCGTGCCGGCACCACGACGGAAGACGGTCTCGAGGGCGCGCTGCAGGAAGCCGGCATCGCCGCCCAGATCGTCGCGGTGAAGAATCACGAGGAGGGACGCCGCGCCCTGGAGGCCGGCGAGATCTCGGCCTACTTCGCCGACCGGGCGATCCTTGCGCTGCTCGCCTTCGGCGCCGAGAACCCGGAGAACCTGGTGCTCTCGCAGCGCTTCTTCTCCTACGAGCCCTACGCCCTGGCGCTGCCGCGCGGCGACAGCGAATTCCGTCTGCTGGTCGACGCCGCCCTGGTGCGGCTCTATCGCTCCCAGGCGATCCGCCGGATCTACGAGGTCAACTTCGGCAAGGCGCAGATGAGCGACCTGCTGCGCGCCATGTACACGCTGAACGCCCTGCCGGACTAGCCGCGCGCTTTAGCGGGTCTGCTGCCTGCAGCCGCGGACCGGCGAAGGACTGGCCTGGAAAAACAACCAATTGTGAAGAGACAGTGAGAAGCGAAAGGCCTATCCTTTGATCGAAAGTTTCAAGGTCTCGGCTCCCTAGCGGCCGGCGACCGGTGCAGGCGCTCCGCCAGGAAGGGCCGCGGCCACCCCAGACGGTGACACGTGAGGCAGCGCTATGGACACCATCCGCAATCCCATCGAATGGAGCATGGACAAGCTGCGCGAAGCCGGCGAGGCCATGGAGACCGCCGGCGGCTCGACGCTGCACGGCGACCTGGCCCAGGCACGCACCCATCTGAAGGTGCGGCGCATCGGCCTGGCCGACCTGCGCGAGGCCCTCGACAAGGGCATCGAGGACTTCAAGGCCTACCGCACCGACGTGATGTTCCTCTGCATCATCTACCCGGTGGTCAGCGCCGTCCTGATCCACGCCGCCTTCAACCAGGGCATGCTGGCGCTGCTGTTTCCGCTCGCCGCCGGCTTCGCCCTGGTCGGCCCGGTCGCCGCCATCGGGCTCTACGAGATGAGCCGGCGCCGCGAGCGCGGCCTTGAGGCCAGCTGGACCGACGCCTTCGGGATGCTCCGCGCGCCCTACTTCGGGCCCGTCGCCGTCCTCGGGCTCATCCTGCTGGCGCTCTTCCTGCTGTGGCTGGCGGCGGCGCACATCATCTATCTGGCGACCCTCGGCCCGCAGCCCCCGGCCTCGCTCGCCGGCTTCGCTTCCGACGTGCTGACGACCCAGGCGGGCTGGACCATGGCCGTGGTCGGCATGGCGGTGGGCTTCGTCTTCGCGGTCATCGTGCTGACCATCAGCGTGGTGTCCTTCCCGCTGCTGATCGACCGGCCGGTCGGACTTGGCGTCGCCGTCGGCACCTCGCTGCGCGCCGTGGCCGCCAACCCCGACACCATGGCGGTCTGGGGCCTGATCGTCGCCGGTGGCCTGCTGCTCGGCTCGCTGCCGGCCTTCCTCGGCCTCATCATCGTGCTGCCGGTGCTCGGCCACGCCACCTGGCATCTCTACCGCCGGGTGGTGACGGACTGAGAGGGAAAGGCTAGCCGGCCTTGCGCCTATCGCGGCCGTGCCGCTTCAGGTGATCGAGGCCGGCCGACGTTACATCAACCACGGACTCGCTGCCTGCCCGCCTGAGTTCCACCAGCCCCCGGTCCACCGCGTCCTCCCAGACCGGCAGGCGCGGGCAGGAGGTCCGCCAGGCCTCCATCACCTGAGAATAGGGCCGAGGGCCGGCGGCGATCCATTCCACGAGGTCGAGAATCAGGGGTTCGTGTTCTTCGGCCATCAAGGGCTCTCCCAAGCGGGCGCGGCGGCCGTATCCTAGCATAAGAAACCGCGGCTTTCCGCCCTTCCCTCCCGATTTATGTGCAATGCAACATAACTCTGCTTGACTTCGGTTCGGGAAAGGCGCATCTAGCCCTCAACGATCTCCCGTGATCGCGCGAAAGGTCGCCTCCTGGCAAATGCCTCTAGGCACTGGGGCCTCTCATCGCGGGACCCATCTCCCAAGAAAATTCCGTTTGCTCCAGGTGCGCGTGGATGACGGTAACGCGCTCCCCGGCGTTTTCGCTCGTCTGAACGACGGCACGCCCGGCGCAGAAGGACTCTGTTTTGACCACCCCTACCAATACCGATACCCAGACCCCCGCTTTCGACCAGCTCGGCCTCGCCGAGCCGCTGCTGCGCGCCCTCGCGGCCGCCGGCTACACAACCCCGACGCCGATCCAGGCGCAAGCCATTCCCGCCCTGCTGAAGGGCCGCGACATGCTGGGCCTGGCCCAGACCGGCACCGGCAAGACCGCCGCCTTCACCCTGCCCATCCTGCAGCAACTCTCCGCCGAGAAGGTTCACCTGGCGCCCAAGTCGGCGCGCGTCCTGATCCTGGCGCCGACCCGCGAGCTGGCGGTGCAGATCGGCGAGTCGGTGAAGGCCTACGGCCGCAACCAGCACCTGCGCCACGCCGTGATCCTCGGCGGTGTCTCCCAGGGCCCGCAGGTGCGCGCGCTGGCGCGCGGCGTCGACATCCTGATCGCCACGCCGGGCCGCCTCATGGACCTCATGAACCAGCGGCATGTCCGCCTCGACAAGGTGACGCACATGGTGCTCGACGAGGCCGACCGCATGCTGGACATGGGCTTCATCCGGGACGTGCGGAAGATCGTCGCCGCCCTGCCGGCGCGCCGCCAGTCGCTGCTGTTCTCCGCCACCATGCCGGCGGAGGTCGCCAAGCTCGCCGGCGAGATGCTGCATAACCCGCAACGGGTCGAGGTGACGCCGCAGAGAGTGACCGTCGAGCGCGTTGAGCAGACGGTCTATCATGTCGCCACGCCGGACAAGCGCCCGCTGCTGGAAAACCTGCTGCAGGACGAGACGCTGTCCCGCGTCATCGTCTTCACCCGCACCAAGCACCGCGCCAACCGCGTCGCCGAGCAGCTGGAGAAGGCCGGCATCGCCGCCGACGCCATCCACGGCAACAAGTCGCAGAACGCACGCCAGCGCGCCCTCTCGGCCTTCCGCAACGGACAGGCCCGGGTGCTGGTCGCCACCGACATCGCCGCACGCGGCATCGATGTCTCGGGCGTGACGCATGTCATCAACTACGAACTGCCCAACGAGCCGGAAAGCTATGTGCACCGCATCGGCCGCACCGCGCGCGCCGGCAATGACGGCACCGCGATCTCCTTCTGCGACAGCAGCGAGCGCGCCTATCTGCGCGACATCGAGCGCCTGACGAAGCAGACCATGACGGTGATCGGCGCAGCCCCGGCCAACGACGACCGCGCTGGAGCCGGGCCGGCCCGCAGCAAGCCGCGGCGCCCCAAGCGCGGCCCACATCCGGCACAGAAGCCCGCCGCCGGCACAGCGTCGAAGAAGGCCGGCAGCAAGAAGCGCAGCTACAAGGGGCTTACCTCCGGCAACGGCAAGTCGGTCGCGAAGACTCACCCGAAGTCTGGCGACGGCGGCCAGCGGCCCTTCACCGGCCGCCGCCGGTCCCAGCAGCGCCGCTCCGACGCGGCCTGATCCCGTCGGGCCGGCGCCCGCAAAATCGCGCCGCCGGCCCTTCCATCTCCGGCCTTAACCACAAAGACCGAGCGCCGCTGCGGGCTTCGGCCCGCCGCGCCGCGCGGCACCGGCGGCATTGGCGAAAGCCGCAATCCAAGATAGAATTGATGCAATGACCGGGAGTCAATAAGCCCGGCGTTGAAGGGTTGGTACGAACAGGGAAGCCTAGGGCCATGTCTCCACTTCGCCACTTCGCCGCGGCGATGCTGGCAGCAGCGCTGCCGACCGCTGCCCTGCAGCCGGCGAGCGCAGAAGCCGCTTCCCGCACCATGCCCGAGGCCTGCAGCGAAGGCGCAGGCGCCCTCACCATCGACCTCTACAACGTCGCCGTCTCCAGTCTCAGCACCTGCCTCGACCTGCCGGACCTTTCTCCGCGGCAGCGCGTCATCGCGCTCGCCAAGCGCGGCGAGGCGCTTGCCGCGCTGGATGACTATGCCCCGGCCATCGCCGATTTCACAGAAGCGCTGGAGGTCGGCGGGCCGGACGTCGCGCTGCTGATCGCACGCGGCAGCGCCCATTTCTACAACGACGATAACGCCGCGGCCCTTGCCGACTTCAATCTCGCCATCGCACTGGACCCGGAGCATCCGGAGGCGCTCTATTTCCGCGGCCTCGTCCACAGCGAGCTCGAAGAACACCACAGGGCGATAGTCGATCTGGCCCAGGCCGTCGCGCTGGACGCGGAATTCGCCGACGCCTTCTACTACCGGGCGCGCAACCTCGCGGCGATGGGGCGCTTCGATGAGGCCATCGCCGACTTCACGAAGGCCATCGAGCTCAATCCCTTCGACGGCTGGGCCTTCGTCGGGCGCGGCGAAGCCTTCATGGACCAGGGCAGCTTCGAGCGTGCCATCCTCGACTTCGAGGAGATGATCGTCGTCGATCCGGAGGACCCGACTGGCTATGCCCGGCGCTCCGACGCCTACCGGGAACTCCAGCAGCCGGAAGCGGCCCTCGCCGACATCGAGACGGCGCTGCAGCTCGACCCAGAGAATGCCGACCTCCACGTGCAGCGCGGCATCCTCTACCTGGACGAGGGGCGCTTCGCGGAAGCCGACAGAGATTTCAACACGGCGCTGCAGTTCGATCCGGAAAACACCTGGGCGTACAACAATCTGGGCAACAGCCTGTTCGAGCAGCATCGCTATGCCGAGGCTATTCCCTTGTTCACCCGCGCCATCGAGATCGAGCCGGACTACGGCATCGCGCTCTATAACCGCGGCCTCTCGCAGCTGAAGCTGCAGCGCTACGCCGAGGCCATCGCCGACTTCGACTCGGCGCTGGAGCAGATGCCGGGCGATACCTCGGCGTACTACATGCGCGGGCGGGCCCACTACTTCGCCGGATCTTCGGCGGCTGCGCTCGCCGATTTCGAGAGGACGCTGCGGCTCGATCCGCGCGATGCCGAGGCCTATGTCGCCCGCGGCCTGATCCACCATGATCGCCGCGATTTCGCCGCCGCGCTCACCGACTACGAGCGCGCCCTCGAGGTGGCGCCCGACATGATCTGGGCGATGAGCCAGAAAGGCCGGGTGCTGATCGACCTGCAGCGCTACGCAGAGGCGGTGCCGGTGCTGCGCCGGGCCCTGGCGGAAGAGCCCGACTACGACGTGGCGCACTACCGCCTCGGCAATGCCTACTTCCTGCTGCAGGACTATGAGCAGGCCGCGGACAGCTACGCGCAGGCGGTTGCCCTCGACCCGCGCGACAGCGACTTCCTGCTGCAGCGTGGCCGT
>JBFGUI010000009.1:0-29158 GCA_041565695.1 Kiloniellaceae bacterium | reverse complement strand
GCCGAGGCCGAGGCTGACATCGCCGCCATCGAAGAGCGGCTCAAGGACAGCCGGACGGAAGAGAACCGGGTCGCCGTCGCCAGGGGCGGGCTGCGCGACAAGCTGCTGCGCTTCGAGAGCGACCTGCACCAGATCGTCGGCCGCAACCTGGAACTGCGGGCCCAGGTGGAATCGATGCGTGACGCGCTCTCCGACACGGAGGCCGAAAAGCAGCGCGTCGCCGAGGCGCGCGAGATGCTCGGCGAGCGCCTGCAGGAAGTGCAGGACGCGCTGGCGCGCGCCAACGATGAAAAACGGCAGTTGACCCTTACCGTCGCCGAACTGCGCGCCGACATCGACCGCACCCGCGAACAGCTGGCCGCGGCGCAGGGCGTCCAAACCGACCTGCGCGGCGAGATCGCCATCCTGGGCGAGAACCTGGTCGATGCCGCGGAGCGGCACGACGGCCTGCAGCGGCAGATCGCCGGCCTGGAGGAGTCGCTCGACAATGCGATGCACCATGGCGACGGCTTGCGCGAGCAGCGCGAAGATCTGCGCACCGAGGTCGCCGATCTGCGGCAGCGCATGGTCGACATGCGCGAAGCCCAGCACAACATCGTCCACCGGCTGCGCGAGCGCACCGAGCTGAGCGTCGACACCATCGAGCGCACCGTGGCGATGACCGGGCTGAAGCTCGACGAACTGCTGGCGTCTATCGGCGACATCGAATCCTCGCAAGGCGGTCCCTTCGTCGCCGGCGACTACACCGGGGACTTCGACGGCGACGCGGAACTGGAAATCGCGCTCTCCCTGCTTGACCTGCGGCTCAGCCGCTGGTCGGCGCTGCAGCGCGTCATGCGCACCCTGCCGCTCAGCGTGCCGCTGGATCAGTACCAGATGAGCAGCGGCTTCGGCACCCGTACCGACCCGATCAACGGCCGCAAGGCACAACATCGGGGGTTGGACTTCCGGGCCGCTATGAAAGCGCCGGTCTATGCAACCGCGCCCGGGAAGGTGACCTTTGCCGGCTGGAGCGGCCCCTTCGGGCGCATGGTCGAGATCGATCACGGACATGGTATCCGTACCCGCTATGCCCACCTAAAAAAGATTCTTGTCAAAGCGGGGCAGACCGTTGCTAATCGAGAGAAGATCGGGCTGGTCGGCTCATCCGGCCGCAGCACCGGTCCGCATCTGCATTATGAAGTGCGCTACAAGGGCGTTCCGCTAAACCCCAAGAAGTTCCTCACGGCAGGTAAGCATGTTTTCAAAGACTAAAGACAGCACGAGCACTCCCGAGCCGATGACTTCGACCTCTTCGGAGCCAAAGCGAAGCACCAGCCAGAGCGGCGTGCCTTCGATCATCAGCGCCGACCTCAAGATCACCGGCAACCTGAAGAGCGATGGCGACATCCAGGTCGACGGCAACGTCGAAGGCGATATCGACAGCGCGACGCTGACGGTGGGTGAAGGCGCCCACGTCAAGGGTCACATCAGCTGCGAGACGGTGCGGATTCACGGCACAATCGACGGCGCCGTCAAGGCGAAGTCGGTGGTGATGGCGAAGACCGCCCGGGTGATCGGCGACATCATCCACGACAGCCTGGCGATCGAAGCCGGCGCCTTCATCGAGGGCAACATCAAGCGCCTCGAAGGGGCCGGCCGTCCGGCCGCCGTGGCCACCAGCAGCTCGACCGCTTCGTCGGCCAGCGCCAGCAGCTCCGGCAGCGGGTCAGGCTCCTCGGCCCCCGCCGCGAAACCGCTGGCCAGTTGAGCTGCCGCTCAGCCGTCCTCGGCGAGGACGGCGCGATAGACTTCGGCATCGACGTTGCCGCCTGACAGGGTCAGCCCCGTTATCCGGCCGGCAACGTCGATCTTGCCCGCGAGCACGGCCGCCAGGCAGACGGCGCCGCCCGGCTCGACCACCAGCTTCAACGTCCTGAACGCATAGCGCATCGCCGCCTTGACCTCGGCGTCGCTGACGGTGAGCCCGCCCGACACGCGGCTGCGGTTCACCGCGAAGGTGAGGTCTCCGGGCTGCGGCGCCAGCAGGGCGTCGCAGATCGATGCGGCCGCCTCGCCATGGGGCACCGGGCGTCCCGCGGCCAGGGAAAGCTTGGTGTCGTCGTAGCCCTCCGGCTCCACCGTGTAGACGGCCGTATTCGGCGAAAGCGCCTCGAAGGCGAGGGCGCAGCCGCCCGTCAGGCCGCCGCCGCCGCAGCACACCAGCAGCGCGTCCAGTCGGGCGTCCAGGGCCGCGGCCTGCTCGCAGATCTCCAGCCCGCAGGTGCCCTGGCCGGCGATGACGCCGGCGTCGTCGTAGGGGCGCACCAGCGTCGCCTTGCGCTCGGCCGCGATGCGGGCACCGATCGCCTCCCGCGATTCCTTCCAGCGGTCGTAAAGCACCACCTTAGCGCCGTAGCCGCGGGTGTTCTCCACCTTGATGGCCGGGGCATCGGCCGGCATGACGATGACCGCCGGGATCCCCAGCAGCGCCGCCGCCGCGGCCACCCCCTGGGCATGGTTGCCGGAAGAGTAGGCCACCACGCCGCCGGCACGCTCAGCCTCCGGGATCAGGCTGATCCTGTTGAAGGCGCCGCGGAACTTGAAGGAGCCGGTGCGCTGCAGGGTTTCGGCCTTGAGGAGGACCCGTCCGCCGACGCGCGCGTTGAGCGCCGGACTCTCCAGCAGCGGCGTGTGCACGGCCAGGCCCTTGAGGCGGCCAGCCGCGGCGCGCACGTCGGCAAAGGAGGGAGGAGTGGTGGCGAGGTCGCCCCCGGCGGTTTGAATCATCTCAGTCATTGGAAGCCTGAAAATCCTTTTATCTGCGTTAGAGCCCGAGCAGCGGTGGCAGTTCGTCGAGGCGGTGTATGACCGTCACCAGGTCCCCCGGGAGGCGTTCCGTCTCGCGCTTGAAGCGGTTGATCCAGGCCACCTTGAAGCCGAAATGCGCCGCCCCCTTCGCGTCCCAGCCGTTGCTGGAAAGAAAGCAGATCTCGTCCGGCGCCACCCGCAGCCGGTCGACCGCCAGCTGGTAGACGCGCGCGTCCGGCTTGAAGATGCCGACATCCTCGACCGAGAGGTTGGCGTCCAGCAGGTCTGCAAGGCCTGCCGACTGCACCGCGGCTTCCAGCATCTTGGGGCTGCCGTTGGACAGGATAGCGGTCTGCAGCCCGCCTTTCTTCAGGACCTCGAGTGTCGCCTTGACCTCTTCGTAGGCGTCGAGGGAGAGGTAGAGGTGCATCAGCTTGTCGTGCAGGGCCGGGTCTTCGATGCCCGAGGCCTTGAGGGCGAAGTCGAGCCCGTCGGAGGTGACCTGCCAGAAGTCGACGTGCGCGCCCATCAGGCTGCGCAGCCAGGTGTACTCGAGCTGCTTGGTGCGCCACAGATCGGAAACCGCGGCGGCCTTGTCGCCGAGCGCCTGGCCGCCCTTGCGGACGGCGGAATGGACGTCGAACAGCGTGCCGTAAGCGTCGAAGACGCAGGCTTTCACCTTGGCGAACTCGGGGAGCCGGTCGGCGGGCATTCCGGAATTCCTTTCCTGATCTCGTGTGGACGCGCGGGTCAGCGGTGCGGGTTCGTGGTGTCAGGCGTCATGAGCCGGTGGGGGGGATCTCCAGTGCCCAGCGGACCTTCTCCACGGGCTGGCCTTCGCGATAGACGACGAGGCTCTCGAGAATGCGCTGAACGTAGTTGCGGGTTTCGCTGAAGGGGATTCGTTCGATCCAGGTGATGGGGTCGACCGCGGGGTCGCGCGGGTCGCCGTAGAGCTGGATCCAGCGGTTTGCCCGCGCCGGCCCGGCGTTGTAGGCCGCGAGGGCCAGAATGTAGGACCCGTCGAACTGTTCCAGCAGTTCGCTGAGGTAGGCCTGGCCGAGCCGGATGTTATAGTCCGGATCGCTGGTGAGCCGGTCCCGGTTGAACGGAATCCCGAGGCGCTGCGCCGAGTGCTTGGCGGTCGGCGGCATCAGCTGCATCAGCCCCAGCGCCCCGACGGGACTGCGCGCCTTGGGATAGAACTCGCTTTCCTGGCGCATGACGGCCAGCACGAGCGCCGGCTCCGGCGCCGGGCCGACCGGCAGGTTGCGCCGGGGGTAGAGCAGGGGCATGAGGTCGTGATCGCCGCGCCGCGCCGCCTTGGCGGTGCGGATCGCGAGGTCTTCGCGGCCCACCGCGTTGGCCAGCTCGATGAGCAGCCGCAGGTCGAAGGCGTCCTCGGCCCGCTGGCGCAGGCTGGCGAAGAAGGAGTTCTGCAGCGTGGGCTGGTCGAGCTCGCTGAGCAGCCGGACGACGCTGACCAGTTCCTGCGCCTCGAAGGCGTCGCGCTTCGGCTGCGGCATCGCGGGCAGGGCGGTCATGACGACCGGCCGCCTGACGGCGATGCGCTGCGCGGCGAGCTGGCCGTAGAAGGTCGCGGGGTAGGCGGTGGCCTTTTCGTACCAGGCCCTGGCTTCCGCCGGCCGGCCGAGTTCGCTGGCCGCTTCACCGGCCCAGTACGCCCCGCGCGACCTGCTGATGTCGGACGAGACGCCGTCGTGCAGCCGGGTAAAGTGCGCCAGGGCGTCCTGCGGCCGGCCGAGATAGCGCAGGGCCATGAAGCCGGCCATCCATTCGCCTTCGGCAAAGGCGAGGCCTTCGCTGTGGTCGTGGCGCCGGGCCATGCGATAGGCGAGGGCGAAGTCGTTGCGGTCGAGGGCGCGCCAGATCACCCAGCTGCGCAGACGCCACCAGGCGGCAGCCTGCGGGGCCTTCGGCGGCAGGCCGTCGAGCAGCTCGACGACGCCTTCCAGCCGGCCCCGTTTCTGGCGCCAGACGGCCCGGTCGTGTACCAGCCCGGGATCGTTCTGCAGCTTCGCCGGCACGCGGGCGATCAGCCCGTCGACGCCGGGCCGGTTGCCCATCAGGGCGAGACGTGCCCGGGCCACGGCGGCCGGCCCTGCCGGGACGCGTGCCACCTGGCGCCGCGCGGCGGTGGTGCGCCGGTCCCACAGCAGCCGGTCCAGCCGCGCGATCTCGTCGTCCGCCGAGAGCAGAGTCTTGAAGCGGTTCCGGAAGGCGCTCTCTTCCTCGGAGTCGAAGTCGACCGTCACCCAGTACTGGCGCGCCGCCAGCCGGGCACGTTCCTTCTGCCCGACCTCCCACAAAGCCGCCGCATGGCGCAGCGCACCCGCGCCGGTGATGGGCAGGCGCTCGCCGAACCAGGCGAGCACCTGCGCCGGCGTCATGGTCTCGGGCAATGCCAGCTCGGCGTTGCGGTAGAGGGAATAGAGCCGCGGCCAGTGCGGATTGGCCGCGGCGAAGCCGTTGAGCTGTGCGAAAGCGTGGTTCGAATTCGGGCGGCCGAAGTCCAGCCAGGTGACGATCTTGTTGGCCAGCGGATGCGATCCCTGGCGGGCGAGCGCCAGGGCCCGCTCGTGGTTGCCGTTCTCGAACAGCGTAAGGGCAGCCGCGTAGCGTTGCCGCTCCGGCTCGGAGAGGCGCGGGGTCTGGGCCGCAAGCCCGACAGGCGCCGTCGCGCCGGCGGCCAGCAGCAGGAAACAGCAGCAAAGGACGACCGGAACACACTTGCCAAGGTGCAGGTTCACCACAGACTCCGTCCGCTTTCGGGAAATCGGCAGAGGGTAATGTGACGGGCGGTACCGTCGCAAGGGGCGCCGCCCTGCGGCGCGGCGTGCCCCCACACCGAGCAGGGGCTATGGTCCCCGCTCACCCGGCCCGCTGGGGGCCGCGGAAAGCCTACCGATTTCAGGGATTCTGACCATGTCCGGCCCCATGTTCTCGGGCTCCATCACCGCGCTCATCACACCATTTCGTGATGGCCGGCTGGATGAAGATGCCTTTCAGCGCTTCGTAGAGTGGCAGATCGAGGAAGGGACGAACGCACTGGTTTCCTGCGGGACCACGGGGGAATCCCCGACGCTGAGCCACGAGGAAGACATGCGCGTGACCGCCCTTTGCATCGAGGCGGCCAAAGGCAAAGCCCCGGTCATCGCCGGCACGGGCTCCAACTCGACGGACGAGGCGATCCTGCTGACCCGCCATGCCAAGGAGTCGGGCGCGGACGCGGCGCTGATCGTCACGCCCTACTACAACAAGCCGACCCAGGAAGGGCTCTACCAGCACTACAAGGCGATCCACGACGCGGTCGAGATCCCGATCCTGATCTACAACATCCCCGGGCGCTGCGTGATCGACATGTCGGTGGAGACCATGGCCCGCCTGGCCGAACTGCCGAACATCGTCGGCGTCAAGGACGCGACCGCGGACCTGACCCGTCCTGCCAAGACGCGGCGGGCGATCGGCAACGGCTTTGCCCAACTGTCCGGCGAGGATGCCACCATCGTTCCCTTCCTGGCCCAGGGCGGGCACGGCTGCATCTCGGTGACCTCCAACGTGGCGCCGCGGCTCTGCGCGGAGCTGCACGCCGCCTGGAAGCAGCGGGACTTCGATCGGGTCACGGAGCTCAACGACCGGCTGATGCCGCTGCACGAGGCCCTGTTCATCGAGTCGAACCCGGCACCGGTGAAATATGCGGCCAGCCTGCTCGGGCACTGCCAGGACGAGCTGCGCCTGCCGATGGTCTCGGTCCGGCCGGAAACCCAGGCCCGGGTGCGCGACGCCATGGTCCACTCCGGTCTGCTGAACTAGCACGCACAGCGGGACAGAACGGCCATGAAAACGGTCGCGAAACAGATCGCGGCCCAGAACCGCCGGGCGCGCCACGACTACCTGATCGAGGACCGCTTCGAGGCCGGACTGGTGCTGACGGGAAGCGAGGTCAAGTCGCTGCGCGGCGGCCGGGCCTCGATCGGCGAGGCCTACGTGACCGAGCGGGGCGGCGAGCTGTTCCTGCAGGGCGCGCACATCCCGGAATACCAGGCGGCCACCCACACCAACCACGAGCCGCGGCGGCTGCGCAAGCTGCTGGTCCATCGCCGCGAGCTGGCCAAGCTGATCGGCCAGGTGCGCCGCCAGGGCTACACGCTGGTGCCGCTCGCGATCTATTTCAATGAGCGCGGCATCGCCAAGCTGGAGGTCGGTCTCGCCCGCGGCAAGCGGAAGGCCGACAAGCGCGAGGACGTGAAGGCGCGCGACTGGGAGCGCCGCAAGTCACGCCTGCTGCGGGAGCGAGGCTAGCCGGTTGCGCAGCTCGGCGAAGACATCCTCGAACATCGCCTCGGTGAGGCGTCCGGTGTTGGTGTTGTAGCGCGAGCAGTGGTAGCTGTCCGCGACGGTCATGCCGTCGATCTCGTGGAAGGCCCCGTGGCGGAAGGGGTAGAGGCTCTTGCGGGCACCCAGGGTGGTCAGGACCGCCGCATGGGACAGGCCGCCGAGGCAGAGAATGATGCGCAACCGCGCCATGGCGGCGATCTCGCGCACCAGGAAGGGGCGGCAGCTGCGCACCTCCGCGCCGGTCGGCTTGTTCTCCGGCGGCACGCAGCGCACCGCGTTGGTCACCCGGCAGTCGACCAGGCGCAGGCCGTCGTCGGGCCGGCGGTCGTAGCTGCCCTCGGCGAAGCCATAGCGGCCGAGGGTCTGATAGAGCAGGTCGCCGGCATAGTCGCCGGTGAAGGGCCGGCCGGTCTGGTTCGCCCCCTTGAGGCCGGGGGCCAGACCGACGATGAGCAGCCGCGCCTCCAGCGAGCCGAAGGCGGGCACCGGGGCGTTGTGGAAGTCCGGGTAGGCGGTCTGGTTGGCCTGTCTGAAGGCGACCAGCCGCGGGCAGAGAGCGCAGTCGCTTGCCGGCTCTTTAAGCATGTCGCGAACCGCCGGCTAGACCGCCTCGTCCTCGTAGTAGTCGTCGTCGTCCAGGTAGTGATCGTCGTCGTAGCCTTCCTGGCGCAGCCGTTCGCCGCTGCGCGCGCGGTCGGCGGGCAGCTGGCGGGCGATCTGCGACTGGAGATCGGCCAGATCGACGAAGATGTCGGCCTGACGCCGCAGCTCGTCGGCGATCATCGGCGGCTGGGAGCGCAGGGTGGAGACGACGGTGACGCGCCGGCCGCGGCGCTGGACGGCCTCTACCAGGCGGCGAAAGTCGCCGTCGCCGGAGAACAGCACGATGTGATCCAAGTGATCCAGCATCTCCATGACATCGATCGCCAGTTCGATGTCCATGTTGCCCTTCACTTTGCGACGGCCGGTGGCGTCGGTGAACTCCTTGGTCGGCTTGGTCACCATGGTGTAGCCGTTGTAATCGAGCCAGTCGACCAGCGGCCGGATGGGGGAGTATTCCTGATCTTCGACGAGGGCCGTATAGTAGAGCGCCCGGACGAGATTGCACTGGTTCGAAAAGATATCGAGTAACCGCTTATAATCTATGTCAAAACCGAGCGAGCGTGCGGTCGCATAGAGATTGGCGCCGTCGATGTAGAGGGCAACACGCTCCTGACTGTAAAACTTCATACCTATCCTTTCGAGACTACAACACACACGACGCCGGCCACCGCCGCAGGACTCAGAACCGGCACCGGACCCGACAGTGGAGTTATCGGAAATGGTTCCGAAAATAGGCTCTTATCGCCAGTCCCTCGGGCGACGCGTGAGCTTCCGCGCCGTGCTCGTAACGGGGGCATTATCAGGGCACCATCCGGTCGGGAAAACATGATTCTTGTCGCCTTGGGGTCCAACCTCGTCAGCGCCGAGTTCGGCACTTCACAGCAGCTCTTGGAAGCAGCGCTCAACTCCATGAAAAAGCACGGAATTACTGTGGAGCGCCGCTCGTCGTGGTACCGCAGCGCGCCGGTCCCGGCCTCCGACCAGCCGTGGTTCGTGAACGGCGTGGCGGAGGTGTCGACAGACCTCGGTCCGGCAGACCTTCTGCAGGTTCTGCACCGCATCGAAGCTGAATACGGACGTATCCGGCGCCGACGCAACGAAAGCCGCACCCTCGACCTCGATCTGCTGGCCTACGGCGACCGGGTGGTGGCGCAGCCGGAGGGGCTGGTTCTGCCCCACCCAAGGTTGCCGGAGCGCGCCTTCGTGCTGCTGCCCCTGGCCGAGCTGGCGCCCGGCTGGCGGCATCCTGTCAGCGGCCTGACGGCGGCGGAGATGCTGGCCGCCCTGCCGCCGGGCCAGGAGGTCGAGCGCCTTGCCTGATCGCCGGACCCGGCGGGCGTCCTTGGGGCTTGCACTGGCGCCGGCCGGTCCATATATTCCTCGCCGCCGGGCCTTCTTCGAGGGCCCGGAACCTTTGGTTGTGGAGAGTCGAGGCTATGGCGCGCGTTACAGTTGAGGATTGCGTACTCAAGGTTCCGAACCGCTTCGAGCTGGTCATGAAGGCCGCCCAGCGGGCGCGGGACATCTCCTCGGGTGCGCCGCTCACGATCGACCGGGACAACGACAAGAATCCCGTGGTCGCGCTGCGCGAGATCGCCGATGAGACCGTCAGCCTGGACGTGCTGGGCAATGCCCTGATCCAGGGCCTGCAGAAGCAGAGCGAGCAGGACGAGCCGGAAGAGGACATCGTCGAGTTCGACACCCCGATGATGCCGGCGGCGGGCGACGAGGCACTGCTGGCCGGGGCCGGTCAGCCGGCCGCGGAGACCGACGATAGCGACGACGCCGAAGAGGCCGAGTAGGCCGCGGCGCAGCCCGACGCTCTCGCAGCGCGGTGTCCGGAATCCTTTCCGGATAACATGTACTTGGCGGCCTGAAGCCGGGCGCGTATGCTGGAATCGTTTGAATTTCGGTAGCCGCAGGTCAGGCGCAGCATGATCCGGCAGTTTGAACTCGTCGAACGGGTCAAATCCTACGATCCGGGCGCGGATGAGGACGCTCTCAACCGCGCCTACGTCTTCGCCATGAAGGCGCACGGATCCCAGACGCGCGCCTCCGGCGATCCCTACTTCTCCCATCCCATTGAAGTCGCAGGCATCCTCACGGACCTGAAGCTCGACGATTCCTCCATCATCACGGCGCTGCTGCACGACGTGGTCGAAGATACCGACTACTCCCTGAAGGACGTCGAGGCGACCTTCGGCAAGGAGATCGCCCGCCTGGTCGACGGCGTGACCAAGCTGGGCCGCCTGGAGCTGCAGTCCGAGGAAACCAAGCACGCGGAGAACTTCCGCAAGCTGCTGGTGGCGATGTCGGAAGACATCCGGGTCCTGCTGGTGAAGCTGGCCGACCGCCTGCACAACATGCAGACGCTGCACTTCATCTCCGCGCCGGAAAAGCGCCGGCGGATCGCCCGCGAAACCATGGACATCTATTCCCCGCTGGCCGAGCGGATCGGCATGCACGGCTTCAAGGACCAGCTGGAGGATCTCGCCTTCGCCGAGCTCAACCCGGACGGGCGCGAGTCGGTGCTGGCGCGCCTGGAGTTCCTGCGCGGCCAGGGCCAGGACGTCTCCGAGCGCATTGTCGGAGAACTGCGTGAGCGCCTGGCGGAGGAGGGCGTGGCGGCGACGGTTTCCGGGCGCATGAAGACGCCCTACTCGGTGTGGCGCAAGATGCAGCGCAAGAACATCACCTTCGAGCAGCTCTCCGACATCATGGCCTTCCGGGTGGTCGTCGATAACCTGGGCGACTGCTATCACGCGCTGGGCCTGCTGCACAGCCGCTATCCCGTGGTCCCCGGCCGCTTCAATGACTACATCTCGACGCCCAAGCCCAACGGCTACCGCTCGCTGCACACCACCATCATCGGGCCGGAGCGCCAGCGCATCGAAGTGCAGATCCGCACCCGCGACATGCACGAGGTCGCCGAGTACGGCGTCGCCGCCCACTGGAAGTACAAGCAAGACAGCCCGCAGGTTGAAGGCCGCCAGTACCGCTGGATGCGCGAGCTGCTCGACATCCTGGAGCATGCCGACAACCCGGAGGAGTTCCTGGAGCACACCAAGCTGGAGATGTTCCAGGACCAGGTCTTCTGCTTCACGCCCAAGGGCGCGGTAATCGCCCTGCCGAGCGGCGCGACGCCGGTGGACTTCGCCTATGCCGTCCACTCCGAGGTCGGCGACACCTGCGTCGGGGCCAAGGTCAACGGCCGCATGGTCCAGCTGCGCAGCCCGCTGCAGAACGGCGACCAGGTCGAGATCATCACCTCCAAGGCGCAGACGCCCTCGCCGGACTGGGAGCAGTTCGTCGTCAGCGGCAAGGCCAAGGCGCGGGTGCGGCGCTTCGTGCGGATGAAGCAGCGCGAGCAGTACATGGAGCTGGGCCGCCAGATCCTGCAGAAGTCCTTCCGCCAGGAAGGCTACGAAATGACCGACAAGGGCCTGGAATCGGTCCTCAAGCGCTTCAAGAGCGAGACGGTCGGCGATCTCTGCGCCGCCGTGGGCCAGGGCCACCACACCGGCCGGGAGGTGGTGACCGCCGTCTTCCCCGGCACCAAGGACGACGCCAAGGCCCAGAAGATCGTGCCCATCGCCCGGGCCCGGGCGCGCCAGGGCAAGGGCCAGGAGACCTCGGTTCCGATCAAGGGCCTGATCCCCGGCATGGCCGTGCACTACGCCCACTGCTGCCACCCGCTGCCGGGCGACCGCATCGTCGGGATCGTCACCACCGGCAAGGGGGTGACGGTGCACACCATCGACTGCGATACCCTGGAAAGCTTCCAGGCGACGCCGGAGCGCTGGGTCGACCTGTCGTGGGACGTGGACGACAGCCTGGAACACCGCATCGGCAGGTTGCATGTGGTGGTCGCCAATGAACCGGGGAGCCTGGGCAGCCTCTCGACAATCATCGGCAAGAGCCACGGAAATATCAGCAACCTCAAGATTACCAACCGCTCGATCGATTTCTTCGAGATGCTGATCGACGTCGAGGTAACCAGCGTCAAGCACCTCTCGAATATTATCGCTGCGCTGCGCGCCATGCCGGTAATCACTTCCGTAGAGCGGGCGCGAGGTTAAGGCCGAGGCGACCTTCCTTTGATAGACTGACGGCATGTTCAAGCGGCGCCACCCCCTGCCCATTCACAAGCGAGCCGGCGGCCTGTTGTGGCCCCGCATCGGCTGGCGCCGCTCGGGCGCTTACGTCGCCCACCGGCTGCGCCGCCTGCCGGGGACGCCCTACCGGATCGCCGCCGGCTTTGCTTGCGGCGCCGCGATTTCCTTCACACCCTTCATCGGGCTGCACTTCGCCCTGGCGGCCGTGCTGGCGCTTATGGTGCGGGGCAACGTGATCGCCGCCGCCATCGGCACGGTGGTCGGGAATCCCTGGACCTTTCCGTTGATCTGGCTGTGGATCTACACCTTGGGCAACTGGATCCTCGGCGGCCACGGCTTGACAGAACTGCCGGAAGACCTTTCATTCCATCACTTCATAGAGAGTCCGCTGCAGGTTTTCCTGCCCATGGTGGTGGGCGGCATTCCGACCGCCGTGGTGGCCTGGTTCTTGTTCTTCTGGCCCTTGCAGGGCACGGTCGCCGAATACCAGAAGGCGCGGCGGCGCCGGATCCGCAAGCGTCTGCGCAAGCTGAGCCATCACCAGCATGAGGCGCCGGCCGGGGGAAAGCAGGACGCGGTTCTCGCCGAAACGAGACAATATGAGAAGAAGCAATGACTGGCTACCTGCGCCTCGGCGTCAACATCGATCACGTGGCGACCATCCGCAATGCGCGCGGCGGTGGGCACCCCGACCCCGTGCGCGCGGCGCGCCTGGCCGCCTCCGCCGGGGCTGACGGCATCACGGCGCACCTGCGCGAGGACCGCCGCCACATCTCCGATGCCGACATCGCCCGGCTGACCGAGGAGATCGACCTGCCGCTCAACCTGGAGATGGCGGCGACCGACGAGATGCTGGAGATCGCCCTGCGCCACCGCCCGCACGCGGCCTGCATCGTGCCGGAGCGGCGCGAGGAGCGGACCACGGAGGGCGGTCTCGACGCGGCCGGCGGGCACAACCACCTGCAGCGCTTCGTCGACCGGCTGGCGGCGGAGGGATCGCGGGTGTCGCTGTTCATCGAGGCCGATCCGCGCCAGCTCGAGGCGGCGGTGCGCCTGGGCGCGCCGGTGGTGGAGCTGCACACCGGCGCCTACTGCGAGGCCTACCTCGAAGACCCGGAAGGCAGTCGCACGGAGGAACATCTGGAGCGGATCCGCAAGGCGGCTGCCCTGGCCGATGAATTGGGGCTGGAGTGCCATGCCGGGCACGGCCTGACCTTCGACACCGTGGGCAGCGTCGCGGCGATCCCGACCCTGGCCGAGCTCAACATCGGCCATTTCCTCGTCGGTGAGGCGATCTTCAGCGGCCTGGACAGCGCCATCCGGCGGATGCGCGCCCTGATGAACAAGGCGCGGGCCGAGGCCGACGGGGCGCGCAGCGCCTGAGCGCGTGGCCGGGAACTGGGGGCGGAAACGGTGATTCTGGGGCTGGGCAGCGACCTCATCGACATCCGGCGGATCGAGCAGACCCTGGAGCGCTTCGGCGAGCGCTTCACCGAGCGCTGCTTCACGGAGATCGAACGCCAGAAGTCCGACCGCCGCGCCCAGCGGGCCGCCAGCTATGCCAAGCGGTTCGCCGCCAAGGAGGCCTGCGCCAAGGCGCTGGGCACGGGCGTGCCGCGGCGCGGGGTGCACTGGCGGGACCTGGGCGTCGTCAACCTGCCGAGCGGCAAGCCCACCATGGCCCTGACCCGGGGCGCCGCAGCACGCTTGGCCGAGATGACGCCAGCGGGTATGAAGGCGCAGATTGACGTGACGATCACGGATGACTATCCCCTGGCCCAGGTTATCGTCATTATCTCGGCCCTGCCGGAGGATGGCTAGGCCGCACGGGCGGAACCGGGCCGGCGGGCGCTGCGTGCGTCCCCTGCCAGAGAAGAGAGAAGATGGAAAGATTGATGCGTGACGACGGGCCGGGGCGGAAACCGGATGACAAGTCACCGGACGACAGTCTCGAAGAGAGCGGGTCGCCGGCCAGCGCCTGGATGGAGACGATCCGGACCATCGTGATCGCCGTGCTGATCGCCGTCGGCGTGCGCACCTTCGCCTACGAGCCCTTCAATATCCCGTCGAGTTCCATGGAGCCGACGCTGCTGATCGGCGACTACCTCTTCGTCTCCAAGCTGTCCTACGGCTACAGCCGCCACTCCCTGCCCTTCGGCCTGCCGCTGTTCAAGGGGCGCGTGCTGTTCAGCGAGCCGGAGATCGGCGATGTTGCGGTCTTCGTTTTTCCGCGGGACAACGAGACCGACTACATCAAGCGCATCGTCGGCCTGCCGGGCGACAAGATCGAGGTGCGCGAGGGCATCCTCTACATCAACGACGTGGCCGCCAAGCGTGAACTGCTGTCGGCTTCCGAGGTGGAGGAACTGGGCTACCGCAATCCGATGGGCCTGCTCTACTACGAGACCCTGCCGAACGGCCGCCGCCACGTGATCCGCGAAGAAGGCGACAACAGGAGCTACGACAACTTCCGGCCGGTCGTCGTGCCCGAGGGCCATTTCTTTGCCATGGGCGACAACCGGGACAACAGCCTGGACAGCCGGGCCAACGTCGGCATGGTGCCTTTCGAGAACCTGGTCGGCCGAGCGGACTTCCTGTTCTTCTCGCACGACGGCACGGGCCAGTGGTGGGAATTCTGGAAGTGGCCCAGCGCGATCCGCTTCAGCCGGATCTTCGATGGCATCGAGTAAGCGACGCAGCAGTCAACAGGCCAAGACAGCCGCAGACCCGGCGCTGGCGCGGCTGCAGGAGCACCTTGGCCACAGCTTCGCCAAGCCGGTCCTGCTCGAGCGGGCCCTGACCCATGCTTCGGTTTCCGGCGACCCGGGGCACAGCGGCGGCGACTACGAGCGCCTTGAATTCCTCGGTGACCGGGTCTTGGGGCTGGTGGTCGCGGAGATGCTGTTCGAGCGCTTTCCCCACGAAGCCGAAGGGCTGCTGGCACGGCGCCTCGCGAAGCTGGTCGGCAAGGAGGCCCTGGCGGCGGTCGCCGCGGAGATCGACCTCGGCGGCGTGATGCGCTTTGCCATGGGGGAGGACGAGCGCCAGAGCCGCAGCAACCCCGGCCTGCTGGCCGACGCCTGCGAGGCGGTGATCGCCGCGCTCTACCTGGACGGCGGACTGCCGGTCGCCCGGCAGTTCATCTCCCGCGCCTGGCGCGCGCGCATCGAAGCCGACCGCGAGCCGCCTTCGGATTCCAAGACCGCGCTGCAGGAATGGGCGCAGGGTGACGGCCGGCCGCTGCCGACCTACCGGGAGATCGATCGCCAGGGGCCGCCGCACGATCCGGTCTTCACCATCGAGGTGGAGGTGGCCGGCTGGCCGCCGCAGTCGGGCCGGGGCCGCTCGAAGCGCATGGCCGAGCAGGATGCCGCCGCGCGGCTGCTGGCTCTGGTCAGGGGAGAGGGAATCAGGGGAGAGGGAAAGTGAGCGCGTCGGAGGCAGCGCGGCGCTGCGGCTTCGTCGCCGTGGTCGGCGCGCCCAACGCGGGCAAGTCGACCCTGGTCAACCAGCTGGTCGGCGCCAAGGTCTCCATCGTCACCCACAAGGTGCAGACCACCCGGACGCGGGTGCGCGGCATCGCCGTTCACGGCGACAGCCAGATCGTCTTCATCGACACGCCGGGCATCTTCACCGCGAAGCGGCGCCTTGAGCGCGCCATGGTGCAGGCGGCCTGGGGCGCGCTCGAGCACGCCGACGTGGTGATGGTGATCCACGACGCCAGCCGCAGGAACATCTCCGACGATGCCAGGCAGGTGATCGAGGGAGTGGCCGAAACGCACAGCGAACGGGTGCTGGTTCTGAACAAGGTCGACCTCGTCAAGCGGGAGAAGCTGCTGGAACTGGCCGCGCAGCTCTCGGCGATGGCCGACTTCTCCAAGGTCTTCATGATCTCGGCCCTGACCGGCGACGGCCTCGACGACCTGATCGGCTACCTCGCCGCGCGCATGCCGGAAGGGCCATGGCACTTTCCGGAAGATCAGCTCTCCGACATTTCCCTGCGCCTGCTGGCCGCGGAGATCACCCGCGAGAAGCTGTTCCTGAACCTGCATCAGGAACTGCCCTACGCCCTGACGGTCGAGACCGAGAGCTGGCAGGAGTTCAAGGACGGTTCGGCGCGCGTCGAGCAGACCGTCTACGTGGGCCGCGAGCAGCACAAGGCGATGTGTCTCGGCAAGGGCGGCAAGACCATCCGCATGGTACGCCAGGCGGCCCAGAAGGAGATGGAGGAGGTCTTCGGTCATCCGGTGCACCTCTTTCTTTTCGTCAAGGTGCGGGAGAACTGGATCAACGATCCGGAGCGCTACCGCAGCCTGGGGCTGGAGTTCGATGCCTAGACGTCGCGCGTTGAAAGAGGCCGCCGGATGAAGTGGGAAGACGAGGCCGTCGTGCTCGCCGCGCGGCCACATGGCGAGACCTCGGCGGTGGTGCAGCTGCTGACGCGCAGCCATGGCCGCCACGCCGGGCTGGTGCGCGGCGGGCAGGGTGCGCGGCTGCGCGGGGTCTATCAGGCCGGCAACTTGGTCAGCGCAGCCTGGAGCGGCCGCCTGGCCGAGCATCTCGGCAGCTTCGAATGCGAGCTGACCTGCTCCTACGCGGCGCGGGTGATGGATGAGTCAGACCGCCTGGCCGCGCTCTCCGCCGCGACGGCGGTCTGCGAGGGCGCCATGCCGGAGCGCGAACCCCATCCGGCCTGCTTCGACGGCCTGGTCGCGCTGCTCGAGGCGCTGGAAAGCGAGCACTGGGCGGAGGTCTATGTCCGCTGGGAACTCGCCCTGCTGGCCGAGCTGGGCTTCGGGCTGGATCTCTCGGGCTGTGCCGGCGGCGGGGACAACGACCAGCTGGCCTACGTCAGCCCGCGGTCCGGGCGCGCGGTTTCGCTTTCGGCAGGCGCCCCCTACCGGGAGAAGCTGCTGGCCCTGCCGGGCTTTCTGGTGGGGCGCGGTGAGGGTGGGCGCACCTCCGTTGCCGAGGGCCTCGCGCTGACCGGCTTTTTCCTTGAGCGCCATCTTTTCCATCCCCATGATAAGCCGCTGCCCGCGGCCCGGCTGCGCCTGGAGCAGCGCTTCGGGGCGGCCGGAGATGCTTCCCGCACGGCCTCGCAGTAACGCCCTTCGCAACTTCGTCTGGCTTCCCGGTCGCACCAGATATGGCAGTACACGAGAAAGATCCTGTTGTCGTCATCGGGGCCGGCATCGTCGGCGTCTGCTGCGCCCTCTACCTGCTGCGCGACGGCCACCCGGTGGTGCTGGTCGACCGCGGCGAACCGGGGGAAGGCACGTCCTTCGGCAACGGCTCGATCATCACCGAGGAAGCCGTGGTCCCGGTGCAGACGCCCGGGGTGGCGCGCAAGGTGCCCGCCATGCTGGCCGACCCGCTGGGGCCGCTGGCGATCCGCTGGTCGTATCTGCCGCGGCTGGCGCCCTGGCTGCTGCAGTTCATCCGCGCCAGCAGCCCCGAACGGGTCGAGGAGATCTCCATCGCGCTGGCCCGGCTGCTGGAGGGCTCGCTGAAGGCCTACGATCCGCTGCTCGAGGCGGCCGGCATCCGCGACATGGTGCGCCGTTCCGGCTGGGTGTCGGTCTACGAGACGGAAGCCGGCTTCCGCAGCTACGAGCCGCAGCTGGAGCTGCAGCGCCGCCGCGGCGTCAACTTCGAGGTCCTGCCGGCCGAGGAACTGAAACAGCTGGAGCCGAGCCTGGCGCCGATCTTCTGCCGCGGCGTGTTCTATCCCGACGTGGCGCACACGGTGAACAACTTCCGCTTCGTGCAGGAACTGGCCGCCGCCTTCGTGCGCCTCGGCGGGGAGATCCGGCGCGCGGCCGTGGTCGGCTTCGACCAGGAGGGGGCGAGCGTGCGGGCGGTGCGCACCGAGGCGGGGACCATTGCCTGCAGCGGAACGGTAATTGCCGCCGGCGCCTGGTCCAAGAAGCTGACCGCCATGCTGGGCAGCAAGCCGCCCCTGGATACCGAGCGGGGCTACCACCTGACCCTGCCGCACGCCAACGCCGAGCTGCGCCTGCCGGTCTATTCCACCGAGCGCGGCTTCGTCTGCACGCCGCTGGAGAACGGCCTGCGCGTGGCCGGGACGGTGGAACTCGGCGGGCTCGAGGCGGAGCCCAACTGGCAGCGGGCGGAGGTGCTCTACCGCAACGCCAGCCGCTGGTTCCCCGGGCTCGACCGGCGCGAGGAAAGCCGCTGGATGGGCTACCGCCCCTCCATGCCGGACTCGGTGCCGGTGATCGGCCCGGCGCCGCACCACCGCAACGCCTTCTTCGCCTTCGGCCACGGCCACTGCGGCCTCAGCCTCGCGGCGCGCACGGGCGAGTTGGTCGCGGGCCTTTTCGCGGGGCGCGATCCGGGGATCGACATGGCGCCCTACCGCGCCGACCGCTTTTAGAAGGCTCGGGCGGTTCCGGCCAAGCGGTTGCCATCACAGGCATGATCAATACTATATCTGGTAGATTCTCCTGGAGTCGCAAACCTCCCTATGACCGCCTCGCCAGCCGGTGAAATCCGCGACGTGAAGCTCTCCGACGCCCTGTCGGAGCGCTATCTCTCCTACGCCCTCTCGACCATCATGGCGCGCTCGCTGCCGGACGTGCGCGACGGCCTGAAGCCGGTCCACCGGCGGCTGCTCTATGCCATGCGCCAGTTGCGCCTGGATCCCAGCTCCGGCTTCAAGAAGTCGGCGCGCGTGGTCGGCGACGTCATCGGTAAGTTCCATCCGCACGGCGACCAGGCGATCTATGACGCACTGGTGCGCCTCGCCCAGGACTTCTCGCTGCGATTTCCACTGATCGACGGGCAGGGCAACTTCGGCAACATCGACGGCGACAACGCGGCGGCCATGCGCTACACCGAGGCGCGCCTCACCGAGGTCGCCGCCGTTCTGCTGGAAGGCATCGACGAGGACGCGGTCGACTTCCGCCCGACCTACGACGGCGAGGCCGAGGAGCCGCTGGTGCTGCCGGCCGGCTTTCCCAACCTGCTGGCCAACGGCGCCCAGGGCATCGCCGTCGGCATGGCGACCTCGATCCCGCCGCACAACGTCGGCGAGATCTGCGATGCGCTGCTGCATGTCATCAAGTCGCCCAACGCCACCATCGACAAGCTGATCGGCTTCATGCCGGGGCCGGACTTTCCGACCGGCGGCGTCCTGGTGGAATCGCGCGAGAGCGTCATCGAAGGCTACAAGGCAGGCCGGGGCTCGTTCCGCCTGCGCGCGCGCTGGACCACCGAGAAGATCAAGGGCGGCGGCTACCAGGTCGTCGTCACCGAGATTCCCTTCCAGGTCCAGAAGTCGCGACTGATCGAAAAGATCGCTGAGCTGCTGATCGCCCGCAAGCTGGCCATGCTGGCCGACGTGCGCGACGAGTCGACCGACGAGGTGCGCCTGGTTCTGGAGCCGAAGAGCCGCAATGTCGATCCGGAAGTGCTGATGGAATCGCTGTTCCGTCAGACCGATCTGGAAAGCCGCATCGGCCTAAACATGAACGTGCTGGACGCCGACAACACCCCGCGGGTGATGAACCTGCGCGAGGTGCTGCGCGCCTTCCTGGATCACCGCCACGAGGTGCTGAAGCGCCGCACGGCCTTCCGGCTGGACAAGATCGCCCACCGCCTGGAGGTGCTGGACGGCTACCTCATCGCCTACCTCAACATCGACGAGGTGATCCGCATCATCCGCGAGGAAGACGATCCCAAGGCGAAGATGATGAAGCGCTGGAAGCTCTCGGACGTTCAGGCCGAGGCGATCCTCAACATGCGCCTGCGCGCCCTGCGCAAACTTGAAGAGATCACCATCCGCGAGGAGCACGCGGCTCTTTCCAAGGAGCAGAAAGAGCTGAAGCAGTTGATGCGCAACGAGAGCCGCCGCTGGGCGGTGATCGCCGACCAGGTGAAGGAGATCAAGGCCCGCTTCGGCGCCAAGACCGCGATCGGCAGGCGTCGCACGGAGATCGGCGCGCCACCCTCGGAGGTGGTCATTCCCCTGGAGGCGGTGGTCGAGCGCGAGGCGGTGACCGTGCTGTGCTCGGCCAAGGGCTGGGTGCGGGCCCTCAAGGGGCACCAGGAGGATACCTCGGACGCCAAGTATAAGGAGGGCGACCGGGCGCGCTTTGCGGTGCACGCGCAGACCACGGACAAGCTGCTGATCTTCGCCACCAACGGGCGCTTCTACACCCTGGGGGTCGACAAGCTGCCCGGCGGGCGCGGCTTCGGCGAGCCCCTGCGGCTGATGACCGGCCTGCCCAACGATCAGGACATCGTCGCCCTGATGGTCCACCAGCCGGAGCGCAAGCTGCTGGTCGCCTCCGCCGACGGCCGCGGCTTCGTCGTGCCGGAGAGCGAGGTGGTGGCCCAGACCAAGAACGGCAAGCAGGTGCTGAACCTGGGACAGGGGGTCGAGGCGGCGGTCTGCCGGCCCGTCGAGGGCGACCACGTGGCGGTGATCGGCGAGAACCGCAAGCTGCTGCTCTTCCCCCTCTCCGAAGTGCCGGAAATGACCCGGGGAAGGGGGGTTATCCTGCAGAAATACAAGGACGGCGGCCTCGCCGATGCCAAGACCTTCACCCGTAAGGATGGCCTGACCTGGGCCGCCGGGGCCGGGCGGACCCGCACCGAGACGGACCTGCGGGCCTGGCTCGGCAAGCGGGCCCAGGCCGGGCGCCTGCCGCCGACCGGCTTCCCGCGGTCGGGAAGATTCGGCTGATTCGCGCGATTTCTTCGTTGTGATCGCGGGCCCCGCAGCCTATAAGCGCGGTCAATTAGAAGAACCGAAGGTTTTTCGAACAGGTCGTGCGGGGCCGGCCAGGGGAGGCGGCTTCGAACTTCCTGACGGCAGATGATCCTCTGCCGGACCGGGCCGTTCCGCCTGGGACAGCATTCCGACATCGCGGAATGCGGGTGGCGGCGGTGACATTCCGGCCCGGGAGCGTCGAAACGGGGACAGGGACGTCAGCGTGAGTGGGCTCATCGCATTCGTGAATCTGGTCGACCGGCTGAACGATCGTATCGGCCGCGGCATCGCCTGGATGACCCTCCTGATGGTGCTGATCACCTTCCTGGTGGTGATCCTCCGCTACGTCTATGCCATCGGCTGGGTCTGGCTTCAGGAGTCCTATGTCTGGCTGCACGGCATCGTGTTCATGCTGGGCGCCGGCTACACCCTGCTGCACAACGGCCACGTGCGGGTCGACATCTTCTATCGGCCGAGCGGCATCCGCTACAAGGCGATCGTCGACCTCTTCGGATCGCTGCTGCTGCTGCTGCCGCTGGTCGCCGTCGTGATCTTCGTCAGCTACGGCTATGTCTTCGATTCCTGGGCGCGGCTCGAGGAGTCGCGCGAGGCGGGCGGACTGCCGGGGCTGTTCCTCCTGAAGACAGTGATCCTGCTGTTCTGCGCGCTGATCGGCCTGCAGGGGCTGTCACTGGCGGCCAGGAGCTTCCTGGTCCTCATCGGGCATCCCGAATTCCAGCCTGAAGAAGAAGAAACGGGGCAGTTCTAGGCGATGGATCCGGTTCAGCTGGGAGAGATCGTCTCCCTCGTCATGTTCGCCACCGCCTGCGGCGTGCTGTTGCTGGGCTTTCCCGTGGCCTTCACGCTGGGCGGCGTGGCGCTGCTCTTCGCCTTCATCGGGCTCGGCGTCGGCATCTTCGACATGCGCCTGCTGGGCGGCCTGGCGTCGCGCTACTTCGGCGTGATGGTCAACGAACTGCTGGTCGCCGTACCGCTCTTCGTGTTCATGGGCGTCATGCTCGAAAGATCGAAGATCGCCGAGGAACTACTCGCGACCATGGGCATCCTGTTCGGCAAGCTGCGCGGCGGCCTCGGCCTCTCCGTGATCTTCGTCGGCATGCTGCTGGCCGCCTCGACGGGCATCGTCGGCGCCACGGTTGTCACCATGGGCCTGCTGTCGCTGCCGGCCATGCTCAACGCCGGCTACGACCCCAAGATCGCCTGCGGCACGATCTGCGCCTCCGGCACCCTGGGCCAGATCATTCCGCCGTCGATCGTCCTGGTGCTGCTCGGCGACATCCTGCAGGGCGCCAACACCGAGGCGCAGCTCGCCCTCGGCAACTTCGCGCCGGACCCGGTCTCGGTCATCGACCTCTTCGCCGGCTCCTTCCTGCCGGGCATGATGCTGGTCGGCCTTTACATGCTGTGGATCATCCTGACCGCGTGGCTGCGGCCGAACGCCTGCCCGCCGGTCCAGCGCAGCGAGAGCGATACCGAGGCGCTGGGCGCCAAGGCGATGCGCGTGCTGCTGCCGCCGGGCGGCCTGATCGTGCTGGTGCTGGGTTCGATCCTGCTGGGCGTGGCGACCCCGACCGAGGCGGCGGCGATCGGCTGCATCGGCGCCCTGCTGCTGGCGGGGCGGGCGGTCGCCGAAGGCGAGGGCCAGGCCTGGCCGGTTTACGTGGCGGCCGGCTGCATGGTCGCGCTGGTGCCCCTGGTGACCATTTTCGATCTGCGTATGCAGCGCGACGTGGTGCCGCTCGGCGACCTGGTCGCCGCGATCCTGGCCGGCGCCTGCATCCTGGCGCTGTTCTTCGGCGTCGCCGTCTCCCTCAGACGGGTCTACCGCAGCGGCATCCTCGTCGAGGTCATGCAGGCGACCACCAAGATCTCCGCCATGGTCTTCATCATTCTGCTGGGCGCCTCCGTGTTCTCCCTGGTGTTCCGCGGCCTCGGCGGCGACAAGATCGTCGAGGAGGTACTGAGTTCAATGCCCGGCGGCGCCTTCGGCGCCATGTTCGTGGTCATGGCCCTGATGTTCGTCATGGGTTTCTTCCTCGACTTCATCGAGATCGTCTTCGTCGTGGTGCCGATCGTCGGGCCGATCCTGCTGACCATGGGCCTCGACCCGATCTGGCTTGGCGTGATGATCGCGGTGAACCTGCAGACCTCCTTCCTGACGCCGCCCTTCGGCTTCGCGCTGTTCTATCTGCGCGGCGTCGCGCCGCCGGAGGTCACCACCATGGACATCTACCGCGGTATCATGCCCTTTGTGGCGATCCAGATCGTCGGGCTGGGGCTGATCGCCACCTTCCCGGCATTGGCGACCTACCTGCCGGCGGTTCTCTTCAAGTAGGTTCGCGACGGAGCCGCCATCGGGACAGCAGCACAGAAAGACAGTATGCAAAAAGGCCGGCGGGGCTGCCCCGCCGGCCTCTTTTTTTTGTGCCCGCGTCGAAAGCGGACAGCCGTTCAGGCCCGGTCTATTCGACCCACTTAAAGGGCAGGCCGCGGGCATTGTAGAAGGCCTGCTCGGAGACCTTGGCGTAGGCGATGGCCTGCTTGCGGAAGCTGGTGATGGAGTCCATCACCTCCCGGCTCAGCGGGTCGGCCGCGGCGAGGTCGCCGATCACCTTGCCGGAGAGGCCGCCGAGGGCGTTCAGCACCTCGTCCGGGAACTTCTTCAGGATGACGCCGTGCTCGGTGACCAGGGTGTTCAGCGCGCCGTTGTTCTTGGCCACGAACTCGTTGAGCACGTAGCTGTTGGCGAAGGCGTTGGCCGAGGTGACCACGGCCTTGAGGTCGTCCGACAGCTTTTCCCAGGCCTGCAGGCTGATGAAGTTGTCGAGCAGGGTCGCCGGCTCGTGCCAGCCCGGGTAGTAGTAGAACTTGGCCGACTTGTAGAGGCCGAAGGCCAGGTCGTTGTAGGGGCCGACCCACTCGGTGGCGTCGATCGCACCCGACTGCAGGGCCGGCGGAATCTCGCCGCCGGGCAGATTGACGACGTTGCCGCCGGCCGCCTTGACGACTTCGCCGCCGAGGCCGGGGATACGCATCTTCAGGCCCTTGTAGTCCTCCAGGGAGTTGATCTCCTTGTTGAACCAGCCGCCGGCCTGGACGCCGGTATTGCCCGAGGCGAAGAACTTGCAGCCGAGCTCGCGGTAGACCTTGTCGGCCAGCTCCTGACCGCCGCCGAACTGCAGCCAGGCGTTCTGCTCCTGGGCGTTCAGGCCGAAGGGGATGGAGGCGATGAACTGGCTGGCCGGGACCTTGCCCTTCCAGTAGTAGGGCGCGCCGTGGCCCATCTCGATGGTGCCGCTGGCGACGGCGTCCATGGTCTCGAATGCCGGAACGATTTCACCGCCGCCGAACACTTCCACGGTCAGCTTACCGCCGGAGGCGACACCGATGTATTCCGCGAGCTTGTTGGCGCCGGTGCCGAGGCCCGGGAAGTTCTTCGGCCAGGTTGTCTGCATGCGCCACTTCATGAGGCCCTGCGATATGGCAGGCGCCGGGAAGCTCGAAGCGGCAATTGCACCGCTTGCCGCTGCGGCGGTCGCTGCCCGCTTGATGAATTGACGACGTTTCATTCCATACCTCCCCGATAAGGACAGTTTGATTGTTTGGTTGAGGCGCCGGCCGTTGCCGTCGGCCCGGCCCCCGCTTTGTCTCTTCTTTGTGTGACCCAAGAGATGACGAGGGAGCATAGGCGGCAGCGGGCGCCTGCGCAACCGAGGCGGCCGCTGCGAGGGTCGGTCCGGCGGTCAGTCCAGAGGGGCCGAAATCGCGCTCTGCCCGGGCCAGTCGGCGAGCGGCTGCCAGCCCCCCGGGCCGAAGCCTTCGAGCGGCTGGAAGCGGGTCTTGTAGGCCATCTTGCGGCTGCGGTTGATCCAGTAGCCCAGGTAGACATGGGCGGCGCCCTTCTGCTTGGCGGCCTCGATCAGCCAGAGGACGACGTAGGTTCCCAGGGAGCGCCGCGCCTCGCCCGGTTCGAAGAAGCTGTAGACGGCGGAAGGCCCGTCGGCGAGCCAGTCGAGCAGGCAGACGGCGATCAGCTCGCCCGCGGCGGTGCGGAACTCTCCCAGGCGGGTATCGACATCGCTAGATTCAACCATAGAGAGATATTCCTGCTCCGTCATTCCCGCCATCTCGCCCTTGCCGTGGCGCGATTCGATGTAGCGGCGGAACAGGGCGAACTGCTCGGCGGTCGCTTCGGCCGGGACCATGCGGACCGAGAGGTCTTCGTTGGCCCGCAGGATGCGGCGCAACGACTTGCCCGGCCGGAAGGCCTCCACCACCACGCGCACGGGCACACAGGCGCTGCAGTCGCTGCAGGTCGGGCGATAGGCGAAGCGGTGGCTGCGCCGGAAGCCGGCCCGGCTCAGGGTGTCGTAGGCGCTCTGCGCCTGCGGCCCGCTGATCTCCGTCAGCAGCTTGGTTTCCAGGCGGTCCGACAGGTAAGGGCAGGGGTTCGGCTCCAGAACGTAGTAGTTCCGGAGAGGTCCGAAAGCCCGGGGCTCGGTCGCCTCGAGCCGCTCTGTGCTGCGCTCTGGCCTCATGGGGGTAATGTGCGCGGCGCGTGCCCTGTCGTCCAGTCTCTCCGCATCGCCCTTTCGTCGAAGCCACCGGCCGGCGCGGCCGCCACTCAGCCGGCGGCCGCGTCTTCTGCACCGACGCTCAGGTAGCCGAAGTAGGCCGCCCCGAGCTCGTCGTGGATGCAGCTCAGCTTCAGCTGCAGCCAGTCGATGAACTCGTGCAGGCCCTTGTCGATCACCTCGTCGATGGTGATGTCGTCGAGCACCGAAATCAGCTCGTCCAGTTCCTCGAGGACCTTGCCGCCGCCGCTCAGGCGATAGGCGGAACGCAGCTGGTTCAGGCGATTGGCGATGTCGTGGATGCAGGCGCTGACCGAGCGCGGGAAGCGGTTGTGAAACAGCAGGAAGCCGGCGACCCCGCCCGGTGTCATGCCACTGGGTTGAACCCGGCGGAAAGCGTGAAAACCGGCAGCCGAGCGCAGCACGGCGTTCCACTGGCTGACGTCGAGCGGCGAGCCGACCGCTTCGACCTTGGGCAGCAGGAGATGGTATTTGACATCGAGCAGCCGCGTGGTCTGGTCGGCCCGTTCGATGCTGCGGCCGATCTGATAGAAGAACCAGCCTTCGTCGCGATAGAAAGTTCCTTCTGTGATCCCCGTGTGGGTCTGGCAGGCCTCCTTCACCAGGTTGCAGAAGCGTGTCATGCGCGGCTCGCTGAGGTCCTCGCGTTGAATCGACTTCAGCTTGTTGGAGAACATGTTCAGCTGAATCCACATCTCGGTCGAGATCAGCGGGCGCAGCGTGCGTGCATTGCCGCGCGCCAGGTTGATGGCAGAGATGATCGAGGAAGGATTGCGCTGGTCGAGAGTATAGAAGTAAATCACGCTGTCGGCGTCGGCTTCTTCGTGATCTTCGAAATACCTCTCCTCGTCGCGGAACAGCTCCAGGATCGAGTGCCAGTTCTGCCAGCCGCGGCTGTCACGGCTGAAGGTCTCGTTCACGTCCAGGATGCGCGCCAAGTTCTCGGCGCGCTCCACGTAGCGCGCCAGCCAGTAGATCGACTCGGCGTAGCGTGACAGCAGCCTAGTCAAGGACCCCCCTATTCAAGAACCCAAGTATCCTTTGAACCTCCACCCTGGGAGGAGTTGACGACGATCGATCCCTTGGTCAGGGCGACACGCGAGAGCCCCCCCGGCAGGACCCAGGTCGACTTCCCGGTCACCGCGAAGGGGCGCAGGTCGACGTGTCGCGCCTTGATGCCTTCGTCGGTCAGCGTCGGACAGACCGACAGATTGACCATGGGTTGGGAGATGTAGTTGGCCGGATCCGCCTTCAGCTCGGCGCGGCACTTCTCCAGCTCACGGGCGCTTGCCCGGGGACCGATGGTGATGCCGTAGCCGCCGGCCTCGCCGACCGGCTTGACAACCAGCTTCTGCAGGTTGTCCAGGGTGTAGGCCAGGCCTTCGGGCTCGCGGCAGATGTGGGTCTCCACGTTGGAGATGATCGGCTCCTCATCCAGGTAGTACTTGATGATCCGCGGCATGTAGGCATAGACCGCCTTGTCGTCGGCGACGCCGGTGCCGACCGCGTTGGCCAGCGCCACATTGCCCTTCGCGTAGGCGCGCATGAGGCCGGGCGCGCCGAGCATGCTCTGCGGGTTGAAGGCCTCCGGGTCGATGAAATCGTCGTTGACGCGACGGTAGATGACGTGGACCGGCTCCAGGCCGTTAATGGTCTTCATGTAAACCCGGTCGTCCTCGACAACGAGATCGCTGCCCTCGACGAGGGGCACGCCCATCTCCCGCGCCAGGAAGATGTGCTCGAAGTAGGCCGAGTTGTAGGTGCCGGGCGACAGCAGCACCACTTCAGGGTCGGTAACGCCGGCCGGAGCGGTTTCCGCCAGGGCGTCGTGCAGCTTCTGCCCGTAGTTGGACACCGGCCGGATGCCGATCTTGCCCATCAGGTCCGGGAAGCTGCGCTGCATCAGGTGCCGGTTCTCGACGACGTAGGAAACGCCGGAGGGACAGCGCGCGTTGTCCTCGAGCACGACGAAGCGGCCGTCGTCGCCGCGCACCAGGTCGGTGCCGTTGATGTGGACATAGGTGCCGAAGGGCACGTCGATGCCCTCCATCTGCTTGCAGTAGTTCTTGTTGCCCAGCACCAGGTCGCTGGGAACCGTACCGTCCTTCAGGATCTTCTGGTCGTGGTAGAGATCCCAAAGGAAAAGATTGATGGCCGTCACGCGCTGAGTGACGCCCTTCTCGATCGTGTCCCAGGCCTCTGCGGAGATGACGCGTGGAATGACGTCGAACGGCAGGATCCGGTCGATCACGTCCTTCTGGGTGTAGACCGTGAAGGTGATGCCAAAGCTGTAGAGCTCGAGTTCCGCGTCGCGGGCCCGCGCGCGCAGCTCCTCGAGGTCGAGCCGGTTGAGCCTTTCGCGAATTCCCAGGGTGTGGTTTGCGGGGGCGTCCTTGCTCCCCAGCATTTCACAAAAGTAACCGTCCGGGTCATAGGCGGACAGCGGTCCGGACAACTCAGCGGCAGTGCTAACCAAGCAGTAAGCTCCCTGTTGACGCCTTCCCCGGCCGAGTCATGGCTCGGCTGCTCCCTGGGAAAGACTCCTCTGGCGCGTATTATTGCAGGGTTGCGGCTTGCCTGGCCAGCCCCATTGCCGGGCGGCGAACCAGCCGGCGGTCGACGGCATGCGAACAGTGGGCGCGGCTATGCCTGGCGGCGGACCACCAGGGTGCTCGCCAGGATGTCGTGCAGTGCGCGGTTGCGATCGGTGAACAGGACCAGGACGAGGATCAGCCAGGCGGTCAGGGCGATGCTGACGTAGAACAGCAGCACCACCAGGACCGCCTGGGCCGGTTCCAGCGCCTTACCGCTCCAGTCGCGCAGCTCGAGATCGAACAGCCGCATGCCCGGCGTCGCGCCGCCGGTAGCAAGAAAGTAGCTGTGGTAGAGCAGCGGCCAGAGCGCCATGACGACCACCGCCAGCGGGCTCAGCAGTCCAAAGGTGAGGAACCCGGCGACCGAAAGCACGAAGGCGAGGGCGAGGCCGAATAACGCGATGACGAAGACATCGACGAGGTAGGCCAGGCAGCGGCGCCACACGACCTCGGTGTAAAGCAGCGGGGCGGCGGAGGGCTGGGGCGGTTCGCCGCGCCAGGGCTGGGGGCTGGCGCGGCGCGTGGCGTCTTCGGCGGGCATACCGCAGCCTAGAGCCTGCGGCGCCGGGAAGGCAAGGTGGCGCGGGACGGCCGGTTCAGTTGTCGGACTTGTACTGCGGCGTCTCGCTGCCCTGGGCCTGACGCAGCAACACGACGGAGATGCGCCGGTTGCGCGGCGAATTGGGTTCCTCGGGGACGAAGTGCTCCTGATCGGCCCGGCCGACCACCGAGGCGATACGCGAGGCCGGCAGGCCCGCGGCGATCAGGGCGCGGCGGCTCGAGTTGGCGCGGTCCGTCGAGAGCTCCCAGTTCGTATAGTTGCCGCCGCCGGCATAGGGCGTGGAATCCGTGTGGCCCTTGATGGCGACGGGGTTGTCCAGCTTCTTGATGGCGTCGACCACCAGCGCGAGCAGGCGCTGGGTGTGCTGGAACATGTCGGCCGAGCCGGAGGCGAACATGGAACGGCCTTCCTGATCGATGATCTGGATACGCAGGCCCTCCGGCGTCTGGTCGATGACGAGGTTCTTGGCGAAGGCGCTGAGGTCCGGAACCGATTCCAGAGCTTGGCGCAGTTCCGCCTCGGCCTGCTCGAAGCGCTCTTGCTCCAGCTCCTGGGCCAGGCGGTCGACCTCCGTCGGGTTGACTGCCTGGCTGGGGTCTTCCGGCGCCTTGCTGAGGCTCTGGCCCGACTGGTTGCCGTCGGTCGGGTTGTCGATCGGCTCGTCGTTCTGCTGCTCGCTGTCGTCTTTGGCGCCGGGCAACGCGATGGTGATGCCGATCGGCGCGGTGTCGTGCTGCAGGGCGCCGTCCGTGGTCATGCTGCGGCCGCCCATGACGCCG